>NZ_JADQDK010000001.1:1881968-2195630 GCF_019263705.2 Pseudonocardia abyssalis | reverse complement strand
AGGCGGTGGAGGACGCCGACGCCGTGACCGGGGCGCTCGCCTCCTCGCCGCCCGCGGAGGCGCTGCGCCGCTACGCCGAGCGGCGGGTGCCCCGCGCGACCCGCGTCCAGACCACCGCGCGGCAGTGGGGCGAGCTGTGGCACCTCGACGGGCCCGCCGCCGACGCCCGCGACGCGCTGCTCGTCGGACGGGCCCCGGACGACCACGGCCACGTCGGGTGGTTGTACGGCTGACGCTCCCGCCGAGGGGATCAGGGTCGCTCGCCCCGCGCCGCCCGCTCCACGATCCGCTCGACGTGGCGGCGGCGGGTCTCCGGCCGCTTCGCCCGCGCGACCGCCTCCAGCGCGGCCCGGCGCGCCGACGCCGGGAACGCGGCGAAGTGGCCGGCCGCCTCGGGCACCGCGTCCAGGGCCGCGCGCAGGTCGTCGGGGACGATCCCGGCCTGGGCGTCGGTGAGCAGGCCCCACGTACCGGTCCGCCGGGCCAGCTCGACCGCGGCGAGCCCGGCCGGGGCCATCCGTCCCTCCGCGGTCAGTCGCTCGACGGCCTCGCGGTTGATCGCGCTCCACGCGCTCCTCGGGTTGCGCGGGCTGAACCGCTGCCGCCGCGAGTTCTCGTCGTGGCGGCGGGTGAGGCTGTCGATCCAGCCGAGGCACAGCGCCTCCTCGACGGCCTCGCCGTGCCGGATGCCGCCCTGTGCCGCTCGCGGGATCACCAGCCAGACCTCGCGCGCGGTGCCGGCGTGCTCGTCGAGCCACGCCCGCCACCCGGCGCGGTCGGTGACGTGGAGTATGTCGTCGGTCATGGGCACAGGATGCTCCGCAGAAGTGCTCATCTCCTGAGCACTTCGCGTCAGAACCTCAGCATCGGCGCCGGTCGCCACGGGGCCTCACGCAGGCCCCGGCCGAACGCGCGGGCCAGCATCGGCCGGAACCCGCGGTCCGGGTACCGCCCGACCAGCTCGCGGAACCGCGCGCGGGGCACCCCGGGCGCCCCGATCAGCCCGCCCGTGACGTCGGCGAGGTCCGCCCGGCGGAACGCCTCGACCAGCGGGTCCGGGTGCCGCGCGGGCCGCACGCGGTGGTGCTCGTCGACCATCGCCGCGACCAGCGCCGCCTGTCCGGGGTCCCCGAGCGCGTCGACGGCCCGGCGCGACGACGGCGGAAGGTAGTCCCACGTCCCGTCGAACCAGATCCCGGCGTCATGGAAGAACGCGGCGACGCCGAGCACGCGGGCCCGGTCCTCGGGCACCGGTGCCTGCAGTGCGACGACGCCGATGACGCGGTGGACGTGACCGCGGTAGGTGGCGAGCTCGTCGCCGAAGACGGCGGCGTGCTCGGTGAACAGCTCGTCGGCGGTGTCGTGGGCGGTGTCGGGGGCGCAGGCGGGGGGCATCGGCACAGCATTCCGTTACTGCACCGGGGCGGTCAGCTCCAGATGGCCGCGGACGACCTCGCTCACCGCCGGTGCCTCGACGCGCCCCCAGGATTCCGGCTCCCACAGCCCGGACCGCTTCAGCGACGCCGCGCAGTCCACGAACACCGACCCGACGGTGATGCCGATCGCCGAGACCGGGCGCGGGCCGTCGCCGGCGACGCGGTCGAGCACGGCGTCGTCGACGGCTCGCCCGGCGGGCGGTAGTGCTCCGCCAGCTGCTCGGGGGTGGTCAGGACGGAACCGAAACCGGGCACCTGCCCACCTTGGGGTCGCCTGCGTTCACACCCCTGTCGCGAGCGCCGCCGACCGTCCGGCCTGGCGGCCCGAGAACAGGCACCCGCCCAGGAACGTGCCTTCCAGCGAGCGGTACCCGTGCACACCGCCGCCGCCGAACCCGGCGACCTCGCCCGCGGCGTAGAGGCCGGGGAACGGGGTGCCGTCGGCCCGGCGGACCCGCCCGGACAGGTCGGTCTGCAGTCCGCCGAGGGTCTTGCGGGTGAGGATGTTGAGCTTCACGGCGATCAGCGGGCCGTTGCGGGGGTCGAGCACCCGGTGCGGGGCGGCGGTGCGCACGAGCCTGTCGCCGCGGTAGCGCCGCGCCCCGTGGATCGCGGTGACCTGCAGGTCCTTGGTGAACGGGTTGTCCATCTCGCGGTCGCGGGCCACGATCTGGCGCTCCAGCGCGGCGGCGTCGAGCAGCGGCTCGTCGGTCAGCCCGTTCATCCCGGCGACCAGCTCGGGCAGCGTGTCGGCGACGACGAAGTCGGCCCCGTTGCGCAGGAACGCCTGGACGGGGGCGGGGGCGCCGGCGCGGGCCCTGCCCAGCGTCGCGCGGACGTCCTTGCCGGTCAGGTCCGGGTTCTGCTCGGATCCCGAGAGCGCGAACTCCTTCTCCACGATCTTCTGCGTGAGCACGAACCACGAGTGGTCGTGGCCGGTGGCGGTGATCGCGGCGAGCGTGGACAGGGTGTCGAACCCGGGGAAGTTCGGGGCGCCGAAGCGCGTCCCGGTGGCGTCGAACCACAGCGACGACGGCCCGGGCAGGATCCGGATGCCGTGCCGGGCCCAGATCGGGTCCCAGTTGCGGATGCCCTCGGTGTAGTGCCACATGCGGTCGCGGTTGACGATCCGCCCGCCCGCGGCCTCGGTGATCCCGAGCATCCGCCCGTCGACGTGCTCGGGGACCCCGGAGATCATCCGCTTCGGCGGCGAACCGAGCCGCCTCGGCCAGTTGGCCCGGACGAGGTCGTGGTTCGCGCCGATGCCGCCGGAGGTGACGATCACCGCCTGCGCGCCCAGCGCGAACTCGCCGGCCGTGGTCCGGGAGCTCGCCGTACCCCGCGGGGCCGTGCTGGGTTCGAGCACCGCCCCGTGGACGCCGGTGACCGTGCCGTCGGTGACGGCCAGCCCGTCGACGCGGTGCCGGAAGCGGAGTTCGACGAGCCCGCGCGCGACCGCCTCGCGCACCCGCAGCGCGAACGGCTCCACGACGCCCGGCCCGGTGCCCCAGGTGACGTGGAAGCGCGGCACCGAGTTGCCGTGCCCGTCGGCGAGACCCCCACCGCGCTCGGCCCACCCCACGACCGGGAACCAGCGCATCCCCATCGCGTGCAGCCACGACCGCTTCTCGCCCGCGGCGAAGTCGAGGTACGCGGTGGCCCACTGGCGGGCCCAGAAGTCCTCGCCGGACGGGTCGTCGACGCCGCGGTCGAACCCGGCGCTGCCCAGCCAGTCCTGCATCGCGAGGTCGGCGGAGTCGCGGATGCCCAGGCGGCGCTGCTCGGGGGAGTCGACGAGGAACAGCCCGCCGAACGACCAGAACGCCTGGCCACCCAGGTTCTGCTCCGGTTCCTGCTCGAGCAGCAGCACCCGCCGCCCCGCGTCGGCCAGCTCCGCGGTGGCCGCCAGCCCGGCCAACCCCGCCCCCACCACGATCACGTCGGCGTCCATCCCCTCATCCTGCCTCGACCCCCACCACGGGAGCAGGATGCGGGGATGGCCGACGAACGCATCCCAGAGGAACGCATCCCAGAAGAACGCATCCCAGAAGAACGAATCGAGGTACGCCGCACCGTCCCCGCCACCCCGCAGACGGTCTTCGCCGTCCTCTGCGACCCGCAGGGGCACGTGGAGATCGACGCCACCGGGATGCTGCAGGACGCCACGGGGGAGCCGGTGACGGCGGCGGGTGACACGTTCGTCGTCCACATGGACCGCGAGTCCCTCGGCGACCTGCCGATGGGCCGCTACGACGTGCAGGTCACGATCCGCGACTTCGAGCCGGACCGCGAGATCGCCTGGACGATCCTCGGCACGATCCGCCCGGCGATCGGCCACGTCTACGGCTACCGCCTGGAGCCCACCGCCGACGGCACGGTCGTGACGTCCTACTACGACTGGTCCGGCATCGACGACGAGTGGCGGGCCAGGGCGGTCTTCCCGATCATCTCCGAGCAGGCGCTGAAGGCGACGCTGGGCATCCTGGAGCGGACGGTCAGGCGCCGAGCCGCGTCAGCGTCTCCCAGCTGATCCCGATACCGGGGAACGCGGCGAGCCGCCCGAGCGGGAAGTTGCCGATCACCCGCAGCAGCTCGTCGTCCTGCAGGATCCCGGGCCCCGCCGCGGCACGCAGCTCCGGTCCGCGGTCGGGGTCGGCCAGCCACTCCTGCAGCGTCGAGTCCGCCGTGAGCGGGGTGCGCACCGGGTCGGTGTCGACGACGACGGTCCGGCACAGCCGCAGGTCCCGCGAGGACGCCCCGACGGCGATCTCGAACTCGCCCGCCTCCAGCACCCAGCGGCCGCGGGCGGTCGACCAGAACGACAGGTCGCGGGCGTCGAGGGTGAAGGAGACGGTCCGCGACTCCCCGGGTTCCAGCGTGATCTTGGTGAACCCGCGCAGCTCGGCGGGCGGGCGCGCGACCGAGGCCTCCGGGTCCCCGACGTAGAGCTGCACGACCTCGCGCCCCGCCCGGCCGCCGGTGTTGGTGACGGTGGCCCCGACGGTCAGGTCCGTCCCGTCGACGTCGACGGTCAGCCCCGAGTAGTCGAACCCGGTGTAGGACAGGCCGTGGCCGAACGGGTGCGCGACCGGGCGGTCCAGCGCGTCGAACCCGCGGTAGCCGACGAACACGCCCTCGCCGTAGCGGACGCGCCCCTCCTCGCCGGGGAAGTTCAGGTGCGACGGGGTGTCGGCCAGGCGCAGCGGGATGGTCTCGGCGAGGCGCCCGCCGGGGTCGACGACGCCGGTCAGGACGTCGGCGAGCGCACCGCCGCCGGCCTGCCCGCCGAGCCGGCACTCGACGAGCGCCGCGACGCGCTGTTCCCACGGGTCGGTGCGCACGACCCCGCCGTGCGCCAGCGCGACGACCACGGGCACCCCGGTGTCGACGAGCCGCGACAGCAGCATGAGCTGCGCGGTGGGCAGGTCGATGTGCTCACGGTCGAAGCCCTCGGACTCCTGCGCCGCGGGCAGCCCGAGCAGCGCGACGACGACGTCGGCCCCCGTGGACAGCGCGACCGCCTCGTCGGCGAGCGCCCGGTCGCCGGGCCCGTCGAGGGCGTAGCCCGCGGCGAAGGAGACCGTCGCCTGCGGCAGGGCGGCCACCAGCTCGTCGAACGGGACGTCCAGGCGGGTCGGGTTGACCTGGGAGCTGCCCGCGCCCTGGTAGCGGGGGGTGCGGGCCAGCTCGCCGACGACCGCGACCGTCAGCGCCGCCGAGTCGTGCAGCGGCAGGATCCGGTCCTCGGGGTCGTGGCCCTCGTTGCGCAGCAGCACGATCCCGTCGGCCGCGGCCCGCCGGGCCAACGCGTGGTGGGCGTCGACGTCGAACGCATCGCCCGGGTCGGACCGATGTGCCCGCTCCACCAGCGTCCGCATCCGCGCGACGGCCCGGTCCAGCACCGCCTCGTCCAGTGACCCGTCGGCGACGGCGTCGACGATCGCGCGGTCGCTCACGCCCAGGTTCGGCGGCATCTCCAGGTCCAGCCCCGCGGCGAGCGCGGCGACGCGGTCGGCCACCGCGCCCCAGTCGGACACGACGACGCCGTCGAAGCCCCACTCGTCGCGCAGCACCGTCGTGAGCAGCCACTCGTGCTGCGAGGCGTAGATGCCGTTGACCTTGTTGTAGGCGCACATCACCGTCCACGGCCGGGCGTGCGTGACGACCCGCTCGAACGCGGGCAGGTAGATCTCGCGCAGCGTGCGCTCGTCGACCTCCGCGCTCACGCGCAGCCGGTCGGTCTCCTGGTTGTTGGCCGCGAAGTGCTTCACCGACGTCCCGACGCCCCGGCTCTGCACGCCCTCGACCAGCGCCGCGGCGAGCACGCCCGTGAGGTGCGGGTCCTCGGAGAAGTACTCGAAGTTGCGCCCGCACAGCGGCGAGCGCTTGATGTTCACCCCCGGCCCCAGCACGACGCCGACGCCCTGCGCACGGGCCTCGTCGCCGAGTGCCGCACCGATCTCGCGGGCCAGGTCCGGGTCCCACGACGACGCGAGCGCCGCCGCCGTCGGGAAGCAGGTGGCGGGCAGGCTGCCGCCGATCCCGGCGTGGTCACCCGCGCCGGGCTGCACGCGCAGGCCGTGCGGCCCGTCGGAGACCAGGATCGACGGGACGCCCGGGACGGCGGCGGTGTGCCAGAAGTCGGCGCCGAGGCACAGCGCGGCCTTCTGGTCGACGGTGAGGGTCTCCATACCGGCGATCATGCCCGCAGCCGCGCGGCCACCTCCAGCACCTGTGCCTCGTCGGCCGCGTACGGCGTGTTGAGCGAGAGCCGCCCCGCGATCCCGCCGAAGCGGGTCCTCAGCTGCGCGGCGACCTCCGCGGCGTCCCCGGCGACGGCGAAGGTGTCGAGCACGTCGTCGTCGATCAGCCCGGTCATCTCCGTCCAGGACTGCCGGCGCGAGAGGCGGTTGAGCCGGTCGGCCAGGTCTCCCCAGCCGTGCAGCTCCAGCACCGGGCGGTAGGCGGGCGTGGATCCGTAGAACGCGATCTGCCGGCGCACGCCCGCCTCGGCCGCGGCCCGCTGCTCCGGGGAGTCGCCGAGCACGGCGAACGCCGGCACGCCGACGGTGAACCCGTCGAGCGGGCCGCCGCGCCCGCGCGTCAGGGCCGGGAGCGTCACCTCGGTCAGGTACCGCACGGTCGTGAGGCTGTGGCACAGGATCCCGTCCGCGACGCGGCCCGCGACCTCGGTCATCCGCTCCCCGACGGCGGCCAGCAGCACCGGCGGCGGGCCGTGCGGGTTGGGCCCGGGGTCGAAGAACTCCGTCATCAGGGTGTGCCGGTAGAACTCGCCCTCGACGCGCAGCCGCTCGCCGGTGGCGAACCGCTCCCAGATCGCGCGCAGTGTCGAGATGTACTCCTCCATGCGCGCGGCCGGGCGGCTCCACGGCATCCCGAACCGCCGCTCGATGTGCGCCCGCACCTGCGACCCGAGGCCGAGCTCGAACCGCCCGCCGGAGACGAGCTGCACGTCGTTGGCGACCACCGCCGTCGTCATCGGGTTACGGGCGAAGGCCACCGCGATGCCGCTCTGCAGCGTGATGCCGTTCGTCGCCCTGGCTGCGAGCGTCAGCGCGACGAACGGGTCGTGCGAGGTCTCCGGGATCGAGACGCCGTCGTACCCCTCGGCCTCCGCGCGCACGGCGGCGGCCTCGGCGGCGAACGGGTCGGCCGCGAAGTCGACGACGGCGTCGATCAGCACCTCAGCCCGCCGGGGTCGGGTAGCGGTCGCGCAGCTTGTGCTTCTGCAGCTTGCCGGTCTCGGTGCGGGGCAGCGCGTCGACGAAGTCGATGCTGCGCGGGACCTTGAACCCGGCGATGTGCGTGCGCAGGAAGTCGAGCAGCTCGCGCTCGAGCTCCGGGGACCCGGCGACGCCCGGCGCCGGCTGCACGACCGCCTTGACCTGCTCACCCATCTCCTCGTCGGGGATGCCGATGACGGCCAGGTCGAGCACCGACGGGTGCAGCGTCAGCGCGTTCTCGATCTCCTGCGGGTAGATGTTCACCCCACCGGAGATGATCATGAATGCCTGGCGGTCGGTGAGGAACAGGAAGCCGTCCCCGTCGAGGTAGCCGACGTCGCCGGTGGTGCCCCAGTTCGGGTGGTCCGGGTGCTGCGCGGAGGCCGTCTTGTCGGGGTCGTTGTGGTAGGCGAAGGGCAGCACCTCGCGCTCGAAGTAGATCAGCCCGACGTCGCCGGTCGGCTGGTCGGTGCCGTCCTCGCCGCAGATGTGCACCACGCCGAGCAGCGACCGGCCGACCGACCCGGGGTGCTCCAGCCAGGTGGGGGAGTCGATCACGGTGACGCCGATGGCCTCGGTCGCCGCGTAGTACTCCTGCAGGACCGGGCCCCACCAGTCGATCATCCGGCGCTTGACCTCCACCGGGCACGGTGCGGCGGCGTGCACCGCGACCCGCAGCGAGGACAGGTCGTAACCCGCGCGGACCTCGTCGGGGAGCTTCAGCATGCGCACGAACATCGTCGGTACCCACTGGCTGTGCGTGACGCGGTAGCGCTCGATCGCCGCCAGCGCCGCGGTCGGCTCGAACTTCGGCATCACGACGACCGTGCCGCCGACCTGGTGGATCATCCCGCCGAAGCGCAGCGGCGCGGCGTGGTACAGCGGCGCGGGGGAGAGGTAGACGGTGTCGGCGCCGAACCCGTAGAGCGGGCCGAACAGACCGAGCAGCGCGTCGCCACCCTCCCGGACGTCGACGCCGGGCAGCGGCGCCTTGACGCCCTTGGGCTGCCCGGTGGTGCCCGAGGAGTAGAGCATGTCGCGGCCGCGGGGCTGGTCCTCGAGCGGCTCGGCCGGCGCCGCGGCGAGCGCGGTCTCGAGGTCGTCGTGGTGGTCGACGGGGTCGGGCCCGTAGGCGAGCCGCAGCGTGACGGCCGGCGTGCCGTCGACGATCGCGGTCGCGGTGGCCGCGTAGGCGGAGGAGACGACGATCGCCTTCGCCCCGCAGTCGCCGACGATGTAGGAGACCTCGGACGGCGTCAGGTGCTGGTTGATCGCGGTGATGTAGAGCCCGCTGCGCATCGCGGCCCAGAACACCTCGTAGGTGCGCAGGTTGTTCTCGGCGAGCAGGGCGACGTCGTCGCCGGGCCGCAGGCCCGCGGCGTGCAGGACGCGCGAGAGCCGGATCGACCGGTCCTCCAGTTCGGCGTAGGTGAGCGTGGCCCCGGTGTCGGACATGACGACGGCGGCCTTGTCCGGGGTCGTCGCGGCGAAGGTCCCTGGGTACACGGTGCTCTCCTCGGTGGGGTGCGGTCAGATCACCAGTCGGTCATCGGGGATTCACTCGCGGGCTCCACACCGAGGCAGCTGTGCGCCATCGTGTCGAGCAGCGCGGCCAGCCGGTCCTCGGGCAGTCCGCTGCGGAAGAACAGCGTCGACTGCACGGCGCCGATCGCGGCCTGCACCACCACCCGCAACTCGGGATCGGACAGGTCGCGGCGCAGCGGGCCGAGCACGTGCACCCAGTCCTCGAGGTAGTGGCGCTGGCGCCTGCGCAGCCGCCGCCGGTCGTCCTCGGGCAGGTTGTGCACCTCGCGGTGGTAGGCGGCGAGCATCGGCCGCTCGGTGATGGCCACCTCGATGTGGTCGCGGACCAGCGCGGTCAGGGCACTGCGGTCGTCGGGGGCCGAGGAGACGATGTCGGCGGCCCCGCGGGCGAGGCGGTCCATGCCCAGGTCGAGCACTGCGACCAGCACGGCCATCTTGCTGTCGAAGTGCCGGTAGATCCCGGTGCCGACGATCCCGGCCTGCGCGCCGATCTCGGCCATCCCGACGCTGTGGAACCCGCGCTGCGCCGCGAGCTCGGCTGCGGCGTCGAGGATGCGGGCGCGCCGGTCCGGGTCGCGTCTGCGCCCGGTGTCGGTCGACGGCATCTGGCCAGTGTGGCACCGGGAGGTCTACGTTGCTAGTGATCCGGGAATGACTCGATGAGGAGGACACGGGTGGACTTCACCGAGACCGACGAGCACCGCGACCTGCGCGCCGCGGTGGGTGCGGTCGCGAGCCGCTTCGGCCCCACCTACTACGCCGGGCGCGCCGCGGCCCACGAGCCGTGCACCGAGCTGTGGGCGGCCCTCGGGGAGTCGGGCTTCATCGGGGTCAACGTGGCCGAGGAGCACGGCGGCGGCGGGGGCGGGCTCGTCGAGCTGGCCATCGTCTGTGAGGAGATCGCCGCCCGCGGCACCCCGCTGCTCCTGCTGCTGGTCTCCGCAGCGATCTCGGCCGAGGTGATCGGCGAGTTCGGCAGCGCGGCGCAGCGCGCGCAGTGGCTCCCGGGTCTCGCCGACGGCACGGTCAAGGTCGTCTTCGCGATCACCGAGCCGGACGCGGGCTCCAACACCCACAAGATCAGCACCACGGCCGTGCGCGACGGCGACGACTGGCTGATCCGCGGCACGAAGTACTACATCTCCGGCGTCGACGAGGCGGCCGCGCTGCTCGTCGTCGCGCGCACCGGCCGCGACGAGTCCGGCGGCCCGCTGATGTCGCTGTTCGTCGTCCCCACCGACGCGCCGGGGATGCAGGCCGTCCCGCTGCCCGTCGACGCGATGCTCCCGGAGCGCCAGTTCACCCTGCACTTCGACGACGTCCGGGTGCCGGCCACCTCGCTCGTCGGCGAGGAGGGGCAGGGGTTCCGGCAGGTCTTCCGCGGGCTCAACCCGGAGCGGATCACCGGCGCCGCGCTGTGTGTCGGCATCGCCCGGCACGCACTCGACCAGGCCGCGTCCTACGCCACCACGCGCACGGTCTGGGACACCCCGATCGGCGCGCACCAGGGCGTGTCGCACCCGCTGGCCAAGGCGAAGATCGAGACCGAGCTGGCCGCGCTGATGACCCGTAAGGCCGCC
Source organism: Pseudonocardia abyssalis (assembly GCF_019263705.2). Lineage (NCBI taxonomy): Bacteria > Bacillati > Actinomycetota > Actinomycetes > Pseudonocardiales > Pseudonocardiaceae > Pseudonocardia > Pseudonocardia abyssalis. The sequence continues at coordinate 2,185,325 of NZ_JADQDK010000001.1, read as the reverse complement.
TGGCTGCACGACCGCGGGCTGCCGGCGGGCGAGGCGTCGAACATGGCGAAGTACGCCGCGGCGGAGGCCGCGATCGCCGCCGTCGACGCGGCGATCCAGTCCCACGGCGGCAACGGCCTGGCCACCGAGTACGGCCTCGTGCCCTACTGGGGCCTCGCGCGGCTGCTGCGGATCGCGCCGGTCAACCGCGAGATGATCCTCAACTACGTGGCCCAGCACAGCCTCGGCCTCCCGCGCTCCTACTAGGGGTCGACATGCAGAACCTCGTTCAGCGGATCAACGTCGGCGACTCGCTGACCCGCACCGCCGCCCTGCGGCCCACGCAGCCCGCGCTCGTCGACGGCGACCGCCGGTGGACCTACGCCGAGCTGAACGCGTGGGTCAACCGGCTCGCGCACGGCCTCGCCGCCCGCGGCTACGTCCGCGGCGAGGCACTGGGGCTCGCGTCGGCCAACAGCGCGGAGTTCCTCGCCGTCTACTACGCGTGCGCGAAGATCGGTGTGGTCTGCGTGCCGATGAACCTCGGCTGGCGGCCCGACGAGGTCGCCTACGTCCTCGGGCACTCCCGGGCGCGCGGGATCGTCGTGGAGTCCCAGCTGCTCGACGCGCTGCGCGACGGCATCGCCGACGGCGTCGAGGTGATCGTCGCGCCCGGCACCGGGACGGCCCCCGCCGGCGCCCTCACGGCGGCGGCGGTCGAGTCCGACGACGCCTCCGAGCCCGCTGTCCACGTCGAGGACGCCGACGCACTGTCCTACCTCTACACCTCTGGCACCACGTCGTTCCCCAAGGGCGTGGTGGGCAGCCACAAGGCGATCTACCTGGGGTCGATGTCGGGCGCGCTGGAGGCGGGCTGGAACGCCGGCGACCGGTTCGTCGCGATGATGCCGATGTTCCACACCGCGCAGCTCAACGCGTTCTGCACCCCGGCGGTCCTGGTCGGGGCCACGATCCACGTCCACCGCGGGTTCGACCCGGCCGCGTTCCTGGACGCGATCGAGCGCGAGCGGATCACCCAGGTCTTCGGGCTGCCGATGATGTTCCGCGCGGCGTTGGAGCACCCGTCGTTCGCCGGACGGGACCTGTCGTCGCTCAAGCGCGCGGTCTACGCCATGGCCCCGATGCCCGACGCGCTGATCCGCGCCTGCCTGGACGGCTTCGGCTGCGACTTCGCGCTGCTGTTCGGCCAGACCGAGATGAGCCCGGTCACCACGCTGTTCCGCCCCGAGCACCAGCTCACCCACATCGGCGCGGTCGGCACGCCGATCGTCGGCGTCCAGGTCGCGATCATGGGCCCGGAGGGGGAGCTGCTCCCGGCCGGCGAGCTGGGCGAGATCGTCTACCGCGGCCCGTCGACGATGAACGGCTACCTCGACGACCCCGACGCCACCGCGGAGGCGTTCGCGCACGGCTGGTTCCACTCCGGCGACGTCGGCCGCTTCGACGACGACGGCGTGCTGTGGTTCGCCGACCGCTACAAGGACGTGATCAAGACCGGCGGCGAGAACGTCGCGTCGATCGAGGTGGAGAAGGCGGTCTACGCCGCCGACGACCGCGTGGCGGAGGCCGTCGTCGTCGGGTTGCCGCACGAGCGCTGGACCGAGGCGATCACGGTGGTGGTGGTGCCCAAGCCCGGCGAGAGCGTCGACGGGCCGGAACTGCTGGCGGCGCTGCGCGGCCGGCTCGACGGCTACAAGGTCCCCAAGTCCGTGATCGTGGTGGACGAACTGCCGCGCACGAGCACGGGCAAGATCCGCAAGAACATGGTGCGCGAGGCGCACGCGGACCACTACGGAGGTCGCTGAATGGCCGTACTGAGATCGGCACTGGACACGGCGACGGACGACTACCGCGCCAACCGGGCCGTCCAGCTCGACCTGCTGGAGCGGGTCGCCGAGCAGCACGCGATCGCGATCGCGGGCGGCGGAGCGAAGTACCAGCAGCGCCACCGCGACCGCGGGCGGCTGCCGGTGCGCGAGCGCATCGAGCTGCTGCTCGACCCGGACTCCCCGTTCCTGGAGCTCTCCGCGCTCGCCGCGTGGGGCACCGCGTTCACGGTCGGGGCCACCGTCGTCACCGGGATCGGGGTGGTGTCGGACGTCGAGTGCATGGTGATCGCGCACGACCCGACCGTCCGCGGCGGCGCGATGAACCCGTACTCGCTGAAGAAGACGCTGCGGGCGCTGGAGATCGCGCGCGTCAACCGGCTGCCGGTGGTCAACCTGGTGGAGTCCGGCGGAGCCGACCTGCCGACCCAGGCGGACCTGTTCGTGCCGGCCGGGCGGATCTTCCACGAGCTGACGGGGCTCTCGGCCGCCGGCGTGCCGACCGTCGCGCTGGTGTTCGGCAACTCCACCGCCGGCGGCGCGTACGTGCCCGGCATGTGCGACTACGCGGTGCTCGTCGACAAGCAGGCGAAGGTCTTCCTCGGCGGGCCGCCGCTGGTCAAGATGGCCACCGGCGAGGACGCCGACGACGAGGCGCTCGGTGGCGCCGACATGCACTCGCGGGTCTCCGGGCTGTCCGACCACTTCGCCGTCGACGAGCGCGACGCCATCCGGATCGGCCGCGAGATCCTCACGCGGATCAACTGGCGCAAGCTCGGCCCCGCGCCGCGCGCGCTGCCGGAGGAGCCGACGTACGACCCCGACGAGATCCTGGGGATCGTCTCCACCGACACCAAGGTGCCGTTCGACCCCCGCGAGGTCCTCGCGCGCACCGTCGACGGCTCCGAGTTCGACGAGTACAAGCCGCTCTACGGCACCTCGCTGGTCACCGGGTGGGCGCAGATCCACGGCTATCCGGTCGGCGTGCTCGCCAACCACCGCGGCGTGCTGTTCAGCGAGGAGGCCAAGAAGGCCACCGAGTTCATCCTGCTGGCCAACCAGACCGACACGCCGCTCGTCTTCCTGCAGAACACCACCGGTTACATGGTGGGCACGAGCTACGAGCAGGGCGGCATCGTCAAGGACGGCGCCAAGATGATCAACGCGGTCGCGAACAGCACCGTGCCGCACCTGACGATCAACATGGCCAGCTCGTTCGGGGCGGGCAACTACGGCATGTCCGGGCGCGCGTACGACCCGCGGCTGATGTTCGCCTGGCCCGGCGCGAAGCTCGCGGTCATGGGGGCCACGCAGCTCGCGGGCGTCATGTCGATCGTCGGGCGGGCGTCGGCGTCGTCGCAGGGGAAGCCCTTCGACGAGGACGCCGACGCGGCCCGCACCGCGGCGATCGAGGAGCAGATCGAGGCGGAGTCGCAGGCGATGTTCGTCTCCGGCCGCCTCTACGACGACGGCATCGTCGACCCGCGCGACACCCGCACCGTGCTGGGGATGTCGCTCTCGGCCACCCACTCGAACACCGTCGAGGGCCGTCGCGGCTTCGGCGTCTTCCGGATGTGAGTACTCGCATGATCCAGAAGTTGCTCGTCGCCAACCGCGGCGAGATCGCCGTCCGCGTGTTCCGCACCGCGCGGGCCCTCGGGATCACATGCGTCGCCGTGTACTCCGATCCCGACGCCGACGCCCCGTTCGTCGCCGCCGCGGACGAGGCCGTGCGGCTGCCCGGGGCCGCGCCCGCCGACACCTACCTGCGCGGCGACCTCGTGCTCGCCGCCGCCCGCGCCACCGGCGCCGACGCGATCCACCCCGGTTACGGGTTCCTCTCGGAGAACGCCGGGTTCGCCCGCGAGTGCGCCGCGGCCGGGATCACGTTCGTCGGCCCGTCGCCCGAGGCGATCGCGGCGATGGGGTCGAAGATCGGGGCCAAGGCGCTGATGTCGGCGGCCGGGGTGCCGGTGCTTCCCGGGGCGACCGTCGGCCCGGACGACGATCTCGCCGCACTGGGGGACCGGGTCGGCTTCCCGCTGCTGGTCAAGGCCGCGTTCGGCGGTGGCGGACGGGGGATGCGGGTGGTCCGCGCCGCCGGTGAGCTGGAGGAGGCCGTGTCGAGCGCGCGCCGCGAGGCCGCGTCCGCGTTCGGCGACGGCACGGTGTTCCTGGAGCGGTTCGTCGTCGACCCGCGCCACGTCGAGGTGCAGATCCTCGGTGACGCCCACGGCTCGGTCGTCGCGCTGTTCGAGCGCGAGTGCTCGATCCAGCGCCGCTACCAGAAGATCGTGGAGGAGGCGCCGTCCCCCGCGGTCGACGACGCGCTGCGCGCGGAGCTGAGCGCCGCCGCCGTGACGGCCGGGAAGGCCCTGTCCTACGCGGGCGCGGGCACCGTCGAGTTCGTCCTCGACGCCGACGGTTCCTTCGGGTTCCTGGAGGTCAACACCCGGCTGCAGGTGGAGCACCCGGTCACCGAGCTGGTCACCGGGCTCGATCTCGTGGAGCTGCAGCTGCGCGTCGCGGAGGGCGAGCCCCTGCCGCCCGAGGTGCACGACGCCCGGATCAGCGGGCACGCGATCGAGGCGCGGCTCTACGCCGAGGACGTCCCCGCGGGGTTCCTGCCCGCCACCGGCACCCTGCACCGCTTCGCCGTGCCGGGCGACGTGCGCGTCGACACCGGCGTCGCCGACGGGTCGGTCGTCGGCCCGCACTACGACCCGATGCTGGCGAAGGTGATCGCGCACGGCCCCACCCGCGCCGCGGCCGCCCGCACGCTCGCCGCGGCACTGGCCGGTGCGCGCGTGCACGGCGTCGTCACCAACCGCGACCTGCTCGTCGCCATCCTGCGCGAGCCCGACTTCCTCGCCGGCGCCACCGACACCGGCTTCCTCGACCGGCACCCGGACCTGCTCACCGTCACGGACTCCGCCGTGGCGCTGCACGCCGCGGCCGCCGTGCTCGCCCGCCAGGCCGGGAACCGGGCGGCCGCGCGCGTGCTCGGCGGGCTCCCGTCGGGCTGGCGCAGTGTCGCCCCGGCGCCGCAGCACGTGTCGTTCCTGCTGGGGGAGCGGGACGTCGAGGTGGCCTACCGCATCCGTCGCGGGGGCGCCGACGTCACCGTCGACGGCGGGTCGTTCGCGGTCACGACGCACGCGGTGACGCCGACGTCGGTCGAGGTCTCCGTCGACGGCGTACGACGGTCGGTGTCGGTGCACTCGGTCGACGGCGTGTCCTACGTCGACAGCCCGCTGGGCTCCAGCGCGCTCGTCGAGGTGCCGCGGTTCGTCGACCCGTCCGCCGCGCAGGCCCCGGGCTCGCTGCTCGCCCCGATGCCCGGTGCGGTGCTGCGGGTGCTCGCCGAACCCGGCGCGACGGTCACCGCAGGCCAGCCGCTCGTCGTCCTGGAGGCGATGAAGATGGAGCACACGGTGGCGGCCCCGGCCGACGGCGAGCTGACCGAGCTGCACGTCGCCGCGGGCGACCAGGTCACGACCGGCCAGGTGCTGGCCGTCGTGACCGGGGCCACCCCTAACGGTCAGGACTGACTGCTAACCTGCCGGTCAGGTAGGCATCGACGCACGAGGAGACACCTGTGGACATCAACGGAGCTGCCGCGGTCGTGACCGGTGGGGCGTCCGGGCTCGGCCTGGCCACCACCGAGAAGCTGCTCGACGGGGGCGCGTCGGTCGTCATCCTCGACCTGCCGTCGTCGGCGGGTGCCGAGGTCGCGGCGAAGCTGGGCGACCGCGTGCGGTTCGCCCCCGGTGACGTCACCGACGAGGCCTCGGTGAGCGCCGCGCTCGACGCCGCCGCCGAGCTGGGCCCGATCCGGGTGGCCGTCAACTGCGCAGGCACCGGAGACGCGATCCGCGTGCTGGGCAAGAAGGGCGTGTACCCGCTCGAGAAGTTCGCGCGGATCATCAACATCAACCTGATCGGCACGTTCAACGTCATCCGGCTCGCGGCCGAGCGCATCGCCGCCACCGAGATCGTCGACGGTGAGCGCGGCGTCATCGTCAACACCGCGTCCGTCGCGGCGTTCGACGGCCAGATCGGGCAGGCCGCGTACTCGGCGTCGAAGGGCGGCGTCGTCGGCATGACGCTGCCGATCGCGCGCGACCTCGCGTCGGCGATGATCCGCGTCGTCACGATCGCGCCGGGCCTGTTCGACACCCCGTTGCTCGCGGGCCTCCCCGAGGACGCGCGGATCTCGCTGGGCCAGCAGGTGCCGCACCCGTCGCGGCTGGGGCAGCCGTCGGAGTTCGGCGCGCTCGTCGCCCACATCGCGGCCAACCCGATGCTCAACGGCGAGGTCATCCGCCTCGACGGCGCGATCCGGATGGCCCCCCGATGAGTGGGTCCGACGAGGTCCTCGTCGAGCGCCGCGGCGCCGTCCAGGTCATCACCATCAACCGGCCGCAGGTCAAGAACGCGCTCAACGGCGCGGTCGCGCAGGGTATCGCCGACGCCGTCGACGAGCTGGACGCCTCCGACGAGCTGTGGGCCGGCGTGCTCACCGGCGCGGGCGGCGTGTTCTCCGCCGGCATGGACCTGAAGGCGTTCCTGCAGGGCGAGCGTCCGGGGATCGAGGGTCGCGGCCTGTGCGGGATCACCGAGACCCCGCCCCGCAAGCCGCTGATCGGCGCGGCCGAGGGCTGGGCGCTGGCGGGCGGGTTCGAGCTGCTGCTGGCGTGCGACCTGGTGGTGGCGTCCCGTACCGCGAAGTTCGGTGTACCCGAGGTGAAGCGCTCGCTGGTCGCCGCGGCCGGCGGCGCACTGCTGTTGACCCGCCGGGTGCCGTACGCGCTCGCGATGGAGATGCTGCTGACCGGCGACCCGATCGGCGCCGAGCGCGCCGCGGAGATCGGCCTGGTCAACCGCGTCACCGACGAGGGCGGCGCCCTCGACGCGGCCCTGGAGCTGGCCGCCACCATCGCCGCCAACGCCCCGCTCGCCGTCGCGGCCTCGAAGCGGATCGCCCGCTCCAGCGCCGACTGGACCGTGGAGCAGGGCTGGGTCGACCAGGCCGAGATCATCGCGCCGGTGTTCTCCTCCGACGATGCGCGGGAGGGATCCACGGCGTTCGCGGAGAAGCGGGCGCCGGTCTGGAGGGGACGCTAGGAGCCGCCGGCGCCCACCGCGCCGGGTTCGCCCACCGCGCCGGGTTCGCCCACCGCGCCGGGTTCGCCCACCGCACAGTCGTGGTGCGGACCGCACCGCCGCCGGAACAGCGGTGCGGTCACCGCGACGGCGGTGCGGTCAGGTGAGCTCCGCGCCGAGGGCGCGCCCCAGGTCCGTCAGGGCCAGTACCCGCGCCACCGGTCCGCCCCCCGTCACGACCACCCGCACCCCCCGCGGGGCCAGCGCCGCGATCTCCAACAGCAGCCCGATCCCGGCACTGGCCAGGTGCGTGACCGCCGTGGCGTCGACGACCACCGGGGATCCCGCCCCGTGGATCGCCTCCAGTACCCGGTCGCGCAACCCCGGCACCGTCGCGACGTCCAGCTCCCCGGCCAGCTCCAGGCGCGGCCCGTCGTGCACGCGCAGCCCGGCCCACGCGGGCGGCGCCGGGCCGGCGGGCGCCGCGGCGGGGGCGGGGTCCGGCTCGTCGACGGGGAGCACCGTGAACGTCACGCGCGTGCCCTCGTCGGACCGCTCGATGACCGCTCCGCCGGCGAGGCGGTCGATCACGAGCAGGCCGCGGCCGCGGTACCCGGGGTCAGCGGGCGGGGGCCGCCAGCTCCCGTGGTCGCTCACCTCGACCTGCACCGCGCCGTCGGGGCGCTGGTCGAGCCGGTAGTGGTACTCGCCGGGGGCGCGGTCGCGGTAGGCGTGCTCGACGGCGTTGGCGAGCGCCTCGCCGAGCGCGAGCTGCAGGTCGTCGCCGGTGTCCTTCGACAGCGCGGCGGCGGTGACCCAGGCGGCGACGTCGCGGCGCACGACCGCGAGCTGGTCGGGGCGGGCCGGGCCGCGGCCGGCCAGGGCCGGCGGGCGCAGCCGCGCGACGATCAGTGCGACGTCGTCGGCCGGGCCCGCGCGGTCCAGCGCCGCGTCCAGCACGGCGGGGACGAGCTTCTCGACGGGACTGGTGCAGTACCGGGCCGCGGCGGCGGCCAGCCGCGCGACCCCGTCATCGACGATCTCCCCGCGACGCTCGACGAGCCCGTCGGTGTAGAGGATCACCGTGGACCCGGGGGCCAGGGTCGTGCTGCCCTCGGTGAACGGGGGCGCGCCGGTCACGCCGAGGACCGCTCCGTGGGCGTCCTCCAGGAACTCGAACCCGCCGTCGGGCCCGAGGACCAGGGGCGGCGGGTGGCCGGCGCGGGCCCAGCGGACGTCGCCGGTGCGGGTGTCGAGCACGACGCAGATCGCGGTGCTCGCGCGCGCCCCCGGCACCCGGAACGACCACCGGTTCAGCCAGGTCAGCGCTTCGGCGGGGGCGTGGTTCTGCAGCAGGTACGCCGAGAGTGCGCTGCGCAGCTGGCCCATCACGGCGGCGGCGGTGGGCCCCTGCCCCACCACGTCGCCCACGACGATCGCGACGTGGTGGTCGTCGAGCGGGAGGACGTCGTACCAGTCGCCGCCGGTGTTGCTGCCCGACGACGCGGGCAGGTAGCGGGCGGCGAGGGTGACCCGGTCGTGGTCGGGGAGCGCGGGCGGGAGCAGGCTGCGCTGCAGCGTGTCGGCGAGCTCGCGCCGGGTGTCGGCCAGCGCGGCCCGCTCGAAGGCCAGTCCGGCCTCGCTGGCGAGGGTCTGCAGGAACGTGCGTTCGTCGTCGTTGAAGGCGCGGGGGCCGTCGAACCCGATCGCGAGCGCGCCGACGACCCGCTCGCCCACCGTCAGCGGGAGCGCGGCCCCGCACGGACCCCAACCGGGGGTCGCGGTCCGGATGGCGTCGGTGACCGGCGGGACCGCGTGCGGGTCGCCCACCTCGTGGACCATCGCGGGCCCGCCGGGCGCGGGCAGGGTGACCGAGACGGCGACCGCACCCGTCGCGTCGACGATCCCGGCCTCCAGCACCCGTGCGGCCTCGGTCACGGTCCCGGCGGCGGCGAGCGCGGCCGTCACCTCGTGCAGCTGGCGCTCGCGGGTGGCGAGACGGTCGGTCTCGATCATCAGTGCGACGCGGCGGCCCAGCTCCTCCGCGGTGGCGACGTCGGTGTCGTCGTGGCGGTGCGGCCGACCGGTCGCGGCGAACACCAGTTCGCCGAGCAGGCGTCCGGCGACGAGGAGGGGAACGACCAGCGCGCCGCCGAACCGGGCCCCGCCCGCCTCGGTGGGCGTGCCGGGGGACAGCTCCGTGAGCTCGTACGCCTGCCCGGCGCGCTGCCGGGCGTTCTGCGCGGGTGTCGGGCGGCCCGGTGGGAGCGCGCGGACGGCGTCGGCCACGACGGGGTCGCGGTGGTGCGCGGCCGCGACGGCGTGCGTGCCGTCGGGCCGGGCGAGGTAGACGACGGCCAGGTCGCCGAGCACCGGGGACGCCGCGGCGAGCAGACCGGCGAGCCGCTCCCGCAGCGCACCGGGCTGCCCGAGCAGGCGGCCGGTGTCGGCGAGCAGCCGGTCGCGCTCGGCGATCCGGCGACGTTCGGTGACGTCGCGGACCGTGCTCAGCAGCATCGGATCCCCGCCGTCGCGACCCGGGGCCGTGGCGACCGACACCTCCACCCAGAGCCAGTGCCCGTCCTTGTGCCGGACGGGCAGGACGAACGTGCCCGTCCCCTGCCCGGTCGCCGTGGCGAAGGCGGCGGCGGCCTCCGCCGCGGCCTCGGGGTCGGTCTCCGGGTCGGGTAGCCACGGGTAGGGGGGTCGGTACGGGAGCCCGTCCCGGCCGTACCCGAGGATGGTCTCGAGCGCCGCGTTCGCGTCGATGACGGAACCGTCGGGCGCGACGACGAACAGGCCCTCGCGCATCGCGTCGATGAGCGCGGTGCGCCACGCCGACTCCTGGTTGCGCACCCGGGAGAGCTGCAGGTTGGACCGGACCCGCGCCAGCAGGTCGGCCGAGGAGAACGGCTTGACCAGGTAGTCGTCGGCACCCGCCGCCAGCCCCTCGATGGCGGCGTCCTCGCCCGCCCGCGCGGAGAGCATCACGACCGGCGTGGTTGCCGTCGCCGGGTCGGCGCGCAGCGCCGTGAGCAGTTCGAAGCCGTCGAGGCCCGGCATCATCGCGTCGGTCAGGACCAGGTCGGGCCGCTCCGCCAGTGCGGTGGCCAGCGCGCTGTCGCCGTCGCCGACGACGAGCACGCGGTAGTGCGGGGAGAGCAGCCCGGCCAGGAACCGTCGCAGGTCGCTGTTGTCCTCCGCGACGAGCACCGTGTCGCCCGCCGTCGTCCCCGCGTCGAGCGGGACGAGCTCGTCGGTGTCGTAGGTGGACCACTGCAGCGCCTCCTCGCGGTAGCGCTGGGTCGCGACGGAGACCCGGGCGCTCGTCGGAGGGGCGCCGGTGAACGCGGAGGCCGGGAGCGTCACCGAGAACTCCGAGCCGCTGTCGGGGACGCTCGCGACGCCGGTCGTGCCGCCGTGCAGCGCCGTCAGTTCGGCGACGAGCGCGAGCCCGATGCCGGATCCCTCACGGCTGCGACCGGCCGCCCCCTGCACGCGGTGGAAGCGCTGGAACAGCAGCGGCACGTCCTCGGCCGGGATGCCGATCCCGGTGTCGGTGACGTCGAGCCGTACCCCGCCGTCGTCGGTGGCGGCGAGGGTGACGGAGACCCCTCCGGCCAGGGTGTACTTGACCGCGTTGGACAGCAGGTTGAGGACGATCTTCTCCCACATGTCCACGTCGACGGCGACGGCGGACGGCAGCGCGGGGCACGTGACCACGAACCCCAGCCCGGCCCGGGTGGCTGCGGGGGCGAAGGACTCGGCGATGCCGCGGGTCAGAGCGGCGAGGTCGACGGAGGCGAGCTGCGGCGCGAGCCGGCCGCCCTCCAGCCGGGCGAAGTCCAGCAGGGTGTCGACGAGCCGCCGCAGCCGGCCGCTGCTGCGGCGGATGACCTCGAGGCGGGCGCGCTGCGGCGGGGTCAGAGGGTGGTCGCGGTCGGCGAGCGCGTCCTCGGCCGGCCCGGCGACGAGCGTCAGCGGGGTGCGCAGCTCATGGCTGACGCCGGTGAAGAACTCGGTCTTGGCCCGGTCGAGCTCGGCGAGCTCGTCGGCGCGGCGGCGCTGGGCCTGGTAGGCCTGCGCGTCGGTGACCGCGATGGTGACCTGCCCGGCGACGAGGTCGAGGAAGCGCCGGTACTCGGTGTCGAGCGCCCGGAACGGGCTCACCCCCGCGGTGAACACCCCGATCGGCCGCCCGGTCCCGCCCCCGACGAGCGGCATGCAGATCGCCGCGTCGGGCTCGATCGCGTCGTCGATGTACCCGGTGGGCAGGAACAGGCCCTTGTGCTCGGCGGCGAGCCCGGTCAGGGCGCGCGCCTCACCGGTCTGGAGCACCGACCACAACGGGGATCCGTCGTCGAGCACGGGCGGGACGATCCGTGGGTCGTCGAGCATGCCGAAGTAGGCGGTGCGGTGGGCCGTCCCCGCGCCGTCGAGGAGGTAGACCGAGGCGAACGGGACGTCGAGGCGGCCGCGCTCCAGAGCCGTCAGCACGGCGCGGCAGGCTTCCTCGACGGACGGTGCGGTGGCCGTCGAGACGTCGCCGAGTTCGCTGAGGACCCGCAGCCGGCGCTCGCTGAGCACCCGCTCGGTGTTCTCGCTGACGACGCAGAGCAGGCCGGAGATCCGGCCGTCGGCGTACTCGAGCGGGCTGTAGGAGAAGGTGTGGTAACTCTCCTCGACGTAGCCCGCGCGTTCCAGGGTGAGCAGCAGGCCCTCGTCCCAGGTGGCCTCACCGGTCTCGATGACCTGGCGCACACGCGGCGAGACGTCGTCCCAGATCTCCGCCCACACCTCGTGGGCGGGCCGCCCCAGCGCCCACGGGTGCTTCGCGCGGAGCGTGTCGCGCTGGTAGGCGTCGTTGTAGAAGAACGCCAGATCGGGGCCCCAGCCCATCCACATCGAGAAGCGCGACGTGAGCAGGATCCGCACGACGCTGCGCAGCTCGGGCGGCCAGGTCTCGGGTGGCCCGACCGGGGTCGCGGCCCAGTCGTGGGACTCCATGACGCGCCCGACCTCCCCGCCCCCGGCGAACAGCGGGTTCGGAGCCGAGGGCGGGTCGGTGGGCATGGTCGAACAGTCTGACTTCCCGCTGATCGACGCGCCATCGCAGCCGCTCGACCGATCCGGCGAGCAGGGTGCGCCGGCTCGGCAGGTCGTGGGGGAGGGTCACGCGCGAGGTGCAGGAAGCCTGACCTGATCTGCGCGAGCACTCGCCGAGAAGCCGCCCGCGACGGTGAGCAGGGTGACCGCGCCCAGGACCACCAGCAGCGGGGCCGTCCAGGTGCCGGTGGCCTCGTGCACGGCACCGACGATCGTCGGTCCGGTGGCCGCGATCAGGTACCCGCCGCCCTGCACCAGCGCCGACATCCGGCGCCCCTCGGCCGGCCCGCGCGCCGCCCGCACGACGATCGAGAAGATCACGGTGAACCCACCGCCCTGCGCGGCGCCGCCGAGTGCGCACCAGACCGGCCACAGCCCGGGGGCCAGCAGCAGGCCCAGCGGAAGCGTCACCCAGAACGCGCAGACGACCAGCAGCGCGGGCAGCGGACGGTCGAACACCCGCAGTAGAACCGGCACGCCGAACGCGCCCGCCACGGCCGCCACCTGGAAGATCGACGCGCTGACGCCGGCCGCTGCGGGGTCCATGCCCAGCTCGTCGCGCAGCAGCAGCGGCAGCCACGCCGTCACTCCGTAGTAGGCGAACGCCTGGCCGCCGAACGCGATCGCGAGGGTCCAGACGATCGGGCGCCGCCACCATACGGGGTCGCCGTCGCTGCCCCCGTCCGGCGCGACGGCCTCCGCGGCGCGCCGCGCGTTGCCGCGCGTGCCGACCCACCAGATCACCGCCGCGAGCACGGCGACCAGCCCCCACGCCGCCAGCGCGGGCCGCCAGCCCAGCCCGGCCGCGAGCGGCACCGTGAACGACAGCATGATCATCGAGCCGACGTTGAGCGCCGCCGTGTAGCCGCCGAGCACGATCCCGGCGCGGTGCGCGGGCACGTCCCGTCCGACGATGACCGGCACCGCGACGTTGCCGACGGTGATCGCGATCCCGATGATCAGCGTGCCCACGACGACGGCGGGCAACCCGTCGGTCGAACGGACCACCGTGCCGACGAGCAGTGCCCCCAGCGCGATCAGCACCCCGCGCTCCAGACCGGCCCGGGCCAGCAGCAGCGACGCGAGCGGCGTGGCGAGCGCGAAGCAGAGGACCGGCAGGCTGGTGAGCAGCCCCGCCGTGCCTGCCCCGATGCCCAGGTCGGCGCGGATCGTGTCCAGCACCGGGGAGATCGCGACGATCGGGCCGCGCAGGTTCAGCGCGAGCACGACGAGCGCGAGGACGAGGAGTGCGGTGCTGGTGCCGGGGCGGACGGGGGAGCGGACGGTCACTGCCTCCATGTTCGTCCCGCAGGGGCGTCAGGTCACGCCGGGGTGAGCAGTTCCACCGCGGAGCACGCGCGCGAGGAACGCGTGCAGGGCCGTCCGCAGCGCGTCGGCCCCGGCCGGTTCGGCGGGCAGGTGCCCGGCGTCGGGCGGGCCGACGTACACCGTCGGCGCGGCGATCCGGTCGAGGAACCGGCGGCTGGGCGGCGGGGTCCAGCGGTCGGCGGCCGGGTGGGCGAGCAGGACCGTGCACGGCGCGTCGGGGGCGGGCAGCCGGTCCAGGTGTACCGGGCCGAGCCTCTCCCCGACCGGGTCCGGGCCCCCGCGCAGGGCGTCCGGGTAGTGGTCGGGGTACCGGGTCCACAGGCCCGTGGACCCGGCGTACCTACGCACCGTCAGTGCTCCTCCGGGGCCTGCGCCACCAGCAGCGAGTGCCCCTGGTGCGGCTCCATCTCGACGGAGAAGGAGTGCAGGTCGTCGACGGTGCCGAGCGGACGGCTGGTGAACATGTCCGAGACCTCGGCGCCGGGCGTCAGGAACTCCGAGCGGACGGTGCCGGTGACGGGCTCTCCCGAGAAGTTGAGCACCGTGAGGTGCAGCTGCGCGGCGTCGGCGAGCTGGTGCACGAGCACGAGCAGGCCGTGGTGCGACACGTCCGGCACGTCGACCTGCTGAGCCGTCGCGATGCCGTAGCGGGTGCGGACGGCGAGGATCGCCTGGAGCTGGCGGACGAAGCTGGCCTCGTCGTCGAGCTGGTCGGGGATCGTGCCGTAGAGGCTGCGCCCGCGCGGCAGGCCCGACGACGAGCTCCGCGCCCCCGGGTTGACCCCCATCAGGTCGTGCCCCGCCCGGTGGATCCAGCGGGTGTCGCCGCTCTCCAGCAGCTCTGCGACCTGGTCGGGGGCCAGGGTGAGCATGCCGCCGAGGTCCCACCCGGACAGCGCGAACACGCCGGGCTGCAGCGCGTTGAACATCGCGAGCAGCAGGTGCACCCGCATGATCCGGGCGGTGTCGATCTCCTCGATGGTGTCGAGGTCGGAGATGCCCAGCGTCGCGGCGATGACGGTGGCGGTGGTGCAGGCGATGCCGTTGGTCGTGAAGATCAGGTTGTACGGGGCGTCCGGCCCGGTGAGCTGCTCGCACAGGTCGCGGCGCACGCTGATCGCCAGGTCGCCGCCGGTGATCTCCGCACCCTTGTAGGTGTAGACGTCGTCGCGGTGCCCGGTGGCCCAGTGCACGAGCTCGTAGGTCAGCTCGTCGTGGTTCTGCAGGGCGTGCACCAGCGACGCCGGGTCGACGCCGAGCTCCAGCGACGTGCGCAGCGTCAGCCGCAGGAACTCGGTGTCGCCGGTGGCGAGCGCGTGGTGGTAGGCGGGCCGGTTGACGAAGTCGTAGGACAGGTCGGCGCCCGCCTCGGCGGTGACCCGGATGTCGTCGATGGTGAGGTTCAGCTCCTGGAAGGTGAACCCGCCGAGCTTGCGCACCATCGAGCCGATGAGGTGGTTGGCCGCCTGGGAGAGCGGGTGGCCCTCGGACCACGCGGGCAGCCCCTCCGTCGACTTCTCGACGCCGAGGAAGCCGTTGGCGTCCAGGCGCAGCGCGCCCGCGCCGAGGTCGGTGAGCGAGTGCAGGGCGTCGCCGATGACCAGGCGCATGCCCGCGAAGCTGGGGTCGAGCCAGTTGATCGAGGGCTGGCCCTCCTTGAAGTAGTGCAGGTACACCCAGCGGCGTTCGACCCCGTCGACGCCCTCGACGGCCTTCGTGGCGCTCCAGTTCGTCTCCTTGACGCCCTCGGCGTAGAAGATGACGCGCTGCAGGCGGCCGATGATGTAGCCGGCCTTCTCCAGTTGCTCCTCGGTGGCCGGGTCGATGTTGACGGAGTCGCGGCCGGACGGGACGTCCGGGAGCAGCGTCCAGTCCTCCGGGTCGACCTCGATCATGTGGTAGACGCCGGGGTAGTCGGCGTACTTCATCTCGGCGAGCCGGAAGTCGGCGCCCTTGCCGGTGTGGCCGGGCACGATGTCGTCGATGATCGTGCCGCCGGACCAGGTGGCCATGCCGCACATCGCGCGGAACTCGGCCTCGGTGCCGAACGCCGGGTCGATCTCGGTGCTCATCCGGTCGAAGTGCCCGTCGACGCTCGGGGTGGTCTGCCAGCCCGACAGCCCGCCCGCGCGCTTCACCGGCCCGGTGTGCACGGCCTCGATGCCGATGGTCGCGAACGCGTCCCACAGCGCCTCGTCGGCCAGCGCGCCCAGGAACGACTCCCCGGGGCGGGTGATGAACGAGATCGGGTAGGCGGTGAACCACACCGACGCCGTCTCCACGGCCTGCCGCGGCCCGGGGTTCGCGAACGGGTTCTGCCACATCGTGCCCTGGCCGGAGAACTGCCGGCTGATCTCGTTGGCGTCGGCCAGCATCGACTGGCTCAGCAGCCACGACACGTACGCCGGGTTCGTGCCGGTCGGCTTCCCGTCCTTGGCCACGGACCGGCGCGCGAACGGCGCCTTGACCTTCGCGCGGTGCCGCAGGCTCCGGGGCCGGGCCGGATGGAAGTGCTCCGCGTAGGTGATCTCGCTCGGCTCGTGGGACTGCTCGTCTGACATCGACTCTCCGTGCAGGATCGCGGCGCTCGTTCGACCCGGACGGTAGTGGAGGCCGGGCGCGGTGGTGGGGGTGGCCACACCCCTGCCGGGGGAACGAATCCGCGCGCGCCCGGGGTGTGCGGCCGGACGGAGGAACCGTGGCGGTCACACGCCGTGGTCGCCCGCGGCGCCGCGGCATCCGGGCGGCGCGCGGTGCCCCCGCGCTCCCGTCGGCACCAGACGCACCCGGCGGTCCGGTGCCCAGGTCGGGCTCCCGCGCACCCGCCGCTGTCTTGCGCACGTCCGGGCGTGCGCGGGTGGCCGGGAGGTGCGCGGGATCCGCGCAGGTCGTGGGGTGGCACGCTGCGGGGCGTGACCGACTCCCTCGCCGAGCGGGCCGCGGCCGCGCTCGCCATCCCGCTGCAGGTGGCCCTCGAGGCCCGGGCGCTCGACCCGGCCGACCCCGCAGCGGGCGTGGTGTTCCCCGTGGCCGGGCTGGCGATCAACCCGGGCGGCACCCTGCACGCCGGAGCGCTGGGCTCGATCATGGAGCTCACCGGCTTCCTGGCCCTGCTCCCGCACCTCGACGCCGCCGAGCACGCCGTGACCCACCACATCTCGACCCAGGTCCTCAGCCCCGGGCGGGCGGGGGAGGAGGTGACGGTGACGGCCGTGGTGGAGCGCCGCACCCGCCGCCTCGGCTTCGTGACCGCCACCGCGGTGGTGGGCGACCGCCTCGTCGCCCGATCCCAGATCACGAAGTCGGTGATCGACATCCGCTGACCGGCGCCCCGTGCCGGGTCCGGGCGCGTTCCCGGGTTTCGCGCGCCCCGGGGCCACGCAGATCCCGGCCCGGCGTGCGAGCCAGGCGCGGACGTGGCACGGGACCCGGCTCGACGCGTGAACCCCGATCCGGACCCGGCGCGGTGTGCGGGCCCCGCCCGGCGTCCGGGCGGGGACGCGGCGGCGAGCCTCGCATGATCGTGATCCGCCGCACCGCACGGCCCCGGGGAGGGCGCCGATGTGCGGCCGGTGACGATCTTCGCGGTGGGTCAGGGGTCGTCCGGGAGTTGGGGTACCTCCAGCGGGGCGCGGGTGTGCAGCAGGGTGCCGCGGGTGACCGAGCGGGCGCCGAAGCGGGCGCGCAGGTCGTCGAGGGTGGAGTCGAGGGCGGCCCCGGCGGCGCGGTCGAAGGGCAGCGCGAGCTGGACGGCGTCGTCGTCGGCCAGGTTGCCCAGCGAGACCCCGAGCAGGGTGATCCCGCGCTCGCGGATCATCGGCAGCGCGGCGACCAGCAGCTCGCGGCACGCGGCCAGCAGCGTGGCGGTGTGCGCGGTGGCCTCGGGGAGGGTGTGCGAGCGGGTGGCGCGGGAGAAGTCGCCGAAGCGCAGCCGCAGCACGACCGTGCGGCAGACGCGATGGCCGCCGCGCAGCCGCCGCCCGAGCCGGTCGAGCGTGCCGGCGAGCAGGGCGTCGAGCTCGTCGGGTGTGCGGGTGCGCCGGCCCAGCGCCTGCTGCGACCCGATGGAGCGCCGCCGCTCGGTGGCCTGCACCGGGCGGGGGTCGCGGTTGTGGGCGAGGGCGTGCAGGTGCCGCCCGCCTGCCCGGCCGAGCATCGACACGAGCGCGGCCTCGCCCACCGCGGCGACCTCGCCGACCGTGCGGATGCCCATCGCGTGCAGCTTCTCCGTGGTGACGGCGCCGACGCCCCACAACCTCCGCACCGGCAGCGGGTGCAGGAACGCGAGCTCGGCCTCCGGGGCCACGCGCAGCAGACCGTCGGGCTTGGCGACCCCGCTCGCGACCTTGGCCAGGAACTTCGTGCGCGCGACGCCCACCGTGATCGGCAGCCCCACCTCCCGCGCGATCCGCTCCCGCAGCCGCGCCGCGATCTCGACGGGCGAGCCCGCGATCCGCCGCAGCCCGCCGACCTCGAGGAACGCCTCGTCGATCGAGATGCCCTCCACCAGCGGCGTCGTGTCACGGAACACCGCGAACACCTCCGTGCTGGCGCGGGAGTACGCCGCCATCCGCGGCGGCACGACGATGGCCTGCGGGCACAGCGCCCGTGCCTGCCGCCCGTTCATCGCCGTGCGCACCCCGCGGGCCTTGGCCTCGTAGCTGCACGCGAGCACCACCCCGCCGCCGACGATCACCGGCCGCCCGCGCAGCCGCCGGTCGTCGCGCTGCTCGACCGACGCGTAGAACGCGTCGAGGTCGGCGTGCAGGATCGTGGCGGTGTCGGATCGGGTCGGATCGGGTCGTCTCGGGTCGGACACGAACGCATGTTCGCATCGACCACCGACATTCTCGTCGCCTACGGTGCGACGGTGACGCGACCGGTGATCATCGGCAACTGCTCGGGGTTCTACGGCGACCGGATCGCCGCCGCACGGGAGATGGTGGACGGGGGGCCGATCGACGTCCTGTGCGGCGACTACCTCGCCGAGCTCACCATGCTCATCCTGGCGAAGGCGCAGGCGAAGGACCCCGCGGGCGGCTTCGCGAAGACGTTCCTCACGCAGGTGGAGGACGTCCTCGGCACCTGCCTGGAGCGCGGGATCAAGATCGTCGCCAACGCGGGGGGGCTCAACGCGGCCGGGCTGGCCGACGCGATCCGGGCGGTCGCGACGCGGCTCGGGCTCACGGTCGCCGTGGCCCACATCGAGGGCGACGACCTGCGCGGCGACCTGTCGGCGATCAGGCCCGAGGTCGTGGGCGAGCCGGTCTCGGCCAACGCCTACCTGGGCGGCTGGGGCATCGCGCAGGCGCTCGCGGCGGGGGCCGACGTCGTCGTCACCGGGCGCGTCACGGACGCGTCGCTGGTCGTGGGCCCGGCGGCGTGGTGGCACGGCTGGGGCCTCGAGGACTGGGACCGCCTGGCCGGGGCCGTCGCCGCCGGTCACGTGATCGAGTGCGGCCCGCAGGCGACCGGCGGCAACTACCCGTTCCTCGACGAGATCACCGACCTGCGCTACCCCGGCTTCCCGATCGCCGAGGTGGCCGCGGACGGCTCGTCGGTGATCACGAAGCACCCGGGGACGGGCGGGCTCGTCTCCGTCGGCACCGTCACCGCGCAGCTGCTCTACGAGATCGCCGAGCCCGCCTACCTGGGCCCGGACGTCACCACGCACATGGACACCGCCGTCCTCGGCCAGGACGCCGAGCACCGCGTCACGATCTCCGGCGTGCAGGGCAGCCCGCCGCCGTCGACGCTCAAGGTCGCGCTCAACGACATCGGCGGGTTCCGCAACACGATGACGTTCGTGATCACCGGCCTCGACATCGAGGCGAAGGCCGCGCGCTGCGAGTCCCTGCTGTTCGAGGTGCTCGGTGGGAAGGACCGCTTCGGCTCCGTCGACGTCCGGCTGCTGCGCTTCGACACCCCCGACGCGGAGGAGAACGCGCTGGCCACCGCGCACCTGAAGATCACGGTCATGGACCCGGACCCGCAAGTGGTCGGCCGGGCGTTCTCGGGTGCGGCGATGGAGCTCGCGCTCGCCGGCTACGCGGGTTTCCACACCACGACGCCGCCGACCTCGGAGTCGGCCTACGGGGTGTACCGGCCCGCCGCCGTGCCGCGGACCGCGCTGGAGCAGGTCGTGGTGCTGCCCGACGGGTCCCGCCACGTCGTGGCCGACCCGCCGACCGGCCCTGCGCCGACGCCCCCGACGCTCACCCCGGCCGACCTGCCGGACGGGCCGACCGTGCGTGCCCCGCTGGGCCGGGTCTGCGGCGCGCGCTCCGGCGACAAGGGCGGCAACGCGAACGTCGGCCTCTGGGCCCGTGACGACGCCGGCCACGCCTGGCTGCGCGCCTACCTCACCGTCGACCGGCTCCGCGAGCTGCTCGGTCCGGAGGCCGCAGACCTGCGCATCGAGCGGTACGAGCTGCCCACGCTGCGCGCGATCAACGTGGTGGTGCACCGGCTGCTCGGCGACGGCGTCGCCTCCACCGCCCGCCCGGACCCGCAGGCCAAGGGGCTGGGGGAGTACCTGCGCAGCCGGACCGTCGACGTCCCGGCGGCGCTGCTCGACTGAGCGCCGGCGTCAGTCGGTCCGTGCGGCCACGACGCCGGTCGCGGCCGCCGCCAGCGCCACGGTCGTCACGAGTGCGGCGGCGGTGCGGGGGATGCCACCCTTCCGCGCGGCGAGCAGGGCCGCGGCGGCGTCGAGGACGTCGCACGCGATCCCGGACCGCAGCACCGTGCGGCGGGCCGTCCCGGTCGTGCCGAGCGTCGCGTAGGCCAGCGCGGCGTCGCGGACGGCGAACAGGCGCGCCATCAGCACGGCCTCGGTGTTGCCGTCGACGCGCAGGCCGAACGTGCGGGCGGCCAGGGCCGGAGCGGCCCAGGCCCCCACCCCGATCCCGGCGCGGAGGGCGACGAGGGCGGTGGCTGCGGTGTCCCGACGGCTCATGGGGGCGCAGGATGCCAGGTGGGTGCGCCGTTCAGCCCAGCAGGCCGCCGAGGGACGGGGCGTCGCCGCCGAGCAGACCGGTGACGGTCTCGACGACCGGCACCTCGGACGTCGAGATCTCGGGGAGCTCGACGTCGGGGAGGTCGAGCTCCGTGCCGCCGACGGTGAGGGGCGGGGTCTCGATCTCGGTCGCGGAGAGCCCGATCCCGGGCACGGTCAGCTCGGGTTCGGGGCCGAGCTGCAGTACCTCCGCACCCTCGACGGTGAGGGCGGGCAGGGTCGCCGACGTCTCCCCGAGACCGACCGGCCCTGCGTCGAGGGGGCCGACGTCGGTGTCCGGGAGGTCCACGACGGTGTCGGTGATGGCGACGCCGACCCCCTCGTCGTCGACGGTCACGCCGAGGTCGGGGGTGGTGACGGCGGCCGCGCCGACCGTGATCGGCGGCGTCGACACCGGGCCGAGCGGGGTGGGCGCCACGACGACGGCGGGCACGTCGACCTCGGGGGTGCCGAGGTCGGGGGTCGGGACGGACACGGTCGGCGCCTCCGGTGCGGCCGGCGACGGCCCGGGCTCGGAGGGCGACGGCCCCGCCGGCGGCGGTGCGACGGGCGACGGTCCGGTGGGCGCGGGCCCGGCGGCCCCCGGATCGACCGCACCCGGATCGACCGCACCGGGACCCGCGGCACCGGGCGCGGTGGGCAGTACGGGCGCGGACGGCGACGACGCCGCCGGGGACGCGCCGGGACCGCCGGGGGCGGCCGCCCCGGGCGCGAACGGCCCGAGCACCGCCCGACCGATGTCCGCGCCGTCGACCGGTGCGGTGTCGGCGAGCGGCAGCGCGGCGGACGCGAGCGTCACGCCCGGTCCGGGGACGAGTCCCGGCCGTGCGGCACTGCCGGCGATCCCCGCGGAACCGGCCGTGGGCTCCTCGGCGTCGGCCTCCGGGGACGGGAGCAGCAGGGCCTCCTCCAGCGAGGTCGTGCCGAACACCGCGCCGACGACGAACAGTGCACCCGCCGCGGCGGCGGCCTTGCGGACGTTGTGGCGCGGCGGCTCGTCGGAGGCAGGTCCGGGCCCGGGGCGGGAGTGGCCGCGGGGCACGAGCGGGCGGTCCAGCGCGCGCCGGGCCCGGCCCTCGCGGCGCAGCAGCGCCGACACGGGCACCGGCTCTCCCGGTGGCCCGGCCGGGGGACGTGCGTCGGTGACCGGAGTGGTCGCGTAGCGGCAGAGCAGGTCGGCGACGGTGACGGGGTGCGGGGAGCGCCGTCGGGTCGGGGGGAGCGCGTCCACGGTCGGGGGCCTTCCGGGCGAGCGGTTGGGGAGGGGGTGACGATCGTCGCGCGGTAACCGTCCCGTCGCTAGGTGTCATTCGCCCGTTCACCGTCAGCCACCTGAACGGCCCAACGAACCACTCACCGTGACGCCGGGCCCGCTCGACGTGTAGCTGGACCGGAAGCAGGGGAGAAGTTCCGGCATTCGGCCCAGCAGACTGCGCACCCTCGACGAGGGGCGGCCACCGCACCGCCGTCGTCGGCACCGCACCGCCGTCCCGTCAGCGGTGCGGTGCCCGAAACGGCGGTGCGGTGGCCGACTCTTCAGGCGAGTGCCCGGACCAGCGACACCGCCGCCCCGCGGCCGTCCGTCGTGCACCGGCGCGGCGACCAACAGCGAGTCGTCGGTGACCTGCCGGTCGCTCACCGCGTACCCGCTCCCGCGGATGTCGGCGAGCATGTCGCGCAGCGCCCGCGGATCGATGACGGTGTGCGGGATGTAGTGCTCCACTCCGGCGGCGCGTGCGCGGGCAGGACGAGCCCGAGGCCGGTCGCGGTCAGCGCGAACCGCCCGCCGACGCGCATGAGGACCGGCACCGCGCCGGACCCGGCGATCCGCTCGACGAACACCACCTCGACGCCCTCGAGCACCGCGAGCTGCACGTTCTCCCGCGTGACCTGGCTGGGGTCCTCCAGGAACGGCAGCGCCCCGCTCCGCAGCGCCGATCCGCGCGGGGCGGGCGCCCCGACCCCCGGAGCCGCAGCCCGACGCGGAACCGCCCGTTCTCACCCCGCTCCACCAGCTCCCCGGCGAGGAGGTGCACCGTCGACAGCGGGAGCTCCGCGCGGCGGGCTAGCTCGGACAGGCTCAGGGCGGGGTGATCGGCGGAGAAGGCGTCGAGGATCCGCAGGCCGCGGGCGAGCACCGGTCCGCGACGGGGCCACGGCGCCACCTCCTGGAGATCGAGCACGAGTCTCCCGCACGCCGCCCGGCAGACGCAGACGACCATCGTGTCGTGCGACAGCCTGCTCGGCGTCGGTGAGCAGCGAGTCGCGGTGGTCGACCCCGCCGGCGAGCCCCCCCGTCTCGCAGCTGCCCTCCCGGCACGACGACAGGACGTCGATCCCGGCGGTCGTCTCCGGCGTCTCGAGCACGGTCCGGTCGACCGGCACGGTGAGCACGGTCCCGCTGGAGGACAGCTCCACCTCGAAGGAGAGCCCCGAACCGTCCGTGGCGGCGCCGCCGACGTGCGTGGGCGCGAACCGCTCCACCGGTGGGTGCGGCCGGCGTGACGACGACGGTGTGCCGGAACGAACAGGCTCTCCGGATGCCGGAAGGCCGACCTCCGTAGGCTGTCCGCGTGCGGATCGCGTCGTTGCTGCCCGCCGCCACCGAGATCGCGGCCGCGGTCGGCCTGCTCGACGACCTGGTGGCGGTCACGTTCGAGTGCGACCACCCGGCCGGGATCCGCGACCGCGTGCCCGTCGTCGTCGACACCGCGCTGCCCGCCGGTCTCTCCCCCGGGGAGATCGACGCCGTGGTGCGCGACCGGTCCGCCCGCGGCCTGCCGATGTACGAGGTCGACGCCGACGCGCTGGGCCGGCTGCGGCCCGAGCTGATCCTCACCCAGGACCTGTGCCGGGTCTGCGCGCTGCCCGCGGGGTCGGTGGCCGACGCGCTCGCGCTCATCGGGTCCGACGCCGAGGTCCTGTCGATCGACCCGCACTCCGTCGACGACGTGCTGGCCGCGATCGTCGCCGTCGGGCACCGCGGCGGTGCGGGCGTCGCGGCGGACGCGTTGGTGGGGGAGCTGCGGGAGCGGCTCGCGGCCGTCGAGCGGGCGGTGGCGGGTCGGCCCCGGCCGCGGGTGCTCGTGCTGGAGTGGACCGATCCGCCGTTCCTCGCCGGGCACTGGGTGCCTGAGCTGGTGCGCCGCGCGGGCGGGGAGCCGGTCGGCGGCGTCGACGCGGGACGCAGCACCACGGTGGACTGGGCCGACCTGCCCGCCGCGGACGTGGTCGTGGTGGCGCCGTGCGGCTACGGCCTGCCCGACGCCCTCGCCCAGGCCGCCGCGGTCCGTCCGCTGCTCCCCGCCGTCCCGGTGCTGGCGATGGACTCCGCGTCCTACGTCGTCCGCGCCGGACCCCGGCTCGTCGACGGGATCGAGGCGCTGGCCGGTGCCCTGCACCCCGACGCCGTCGCCCCGGCCCCACCCGGCCGGATCGCGAGCCCCTGACCCGCGCCCACCACGTCGGGCGTACGCGCGCGCACCTCCGGTCCCCCCGCGCACCGTCGACGGTGCGCGTGGCGGCGGTCGGTGCGCGTGGCTGGAGCGGTGCGCATCGGCCGGGGACGGCGTGCGGGCCGTCACCCCCGGCGTCAAGATCGCGTCAACGCGGCGCTCCCGGCCGTCAAGCCCCCGTAGCGGCCGCCCCGACCACCGCTCGCCGGGTGCACGGTGAGCCGTCCCACCGGAACGGCCGGTGGGAGTCGGAGGTGTGGCGATGGCGGACATCGCGTACGTGCTGCTGCTCGTCGGTGGCTTCCTGGTGCTCGCGCTGACCCTGCGCGGACTGGAGCGTCTGTGATCGCGAACGTCGTCGGGGCGGTCATCGCCCTGGCCCTGCTCGTCTACCTGTTCATCGCGTTGATCCGCCCGGAGAGGTTCTGATGTCGTCCACCGTCGCCGGCCTGCTCCAGGTCGGCGCGCTCCTCGTGCTGCTCGCCGCCGTGTACGCGCCGTTCGGCAACTACATGGCGCGGGTCTACGGGAGCGGGAAGCACTGGCGCGTCGAGCGCGCCCTCTACCGCGTCGTCCGCGTCGATCCCGACTCCGAGCAGCGCTGGACGGTCTACGCCGCCGCGCTGCTCGCGTTCTCCTTCGTCTCGGTCCTGTTCCTCTACCTGCTGCAGCGGTTCCAGGCGTTCCTCCCGCTGAGCCTGGGCCGCGGCGCGGTGGAGCCGGGGATCGCGTTCAACACCGCGGTGTCGTTCGTGACGAACACGAACTGGCAGTCCTACGTGCCCGAGACCGTCATGGGCCACCTGGTGCAGATGGCCGGGCTGACGGTGCAGAACTTCGTGTCCGCCGCGGTCGGGATGGCCGTCGCCGTGGCGCTGGTGCGCGGGTTCGCCCGCACCGGGTCCGACCGCATCGGCAACTTCTGGGTCGACCTGACCCGGGGCGTCACCCGCATCCTGATGCCGATCTCGGTGGTCGGCGCGATCGTGCTGGTCGCGCTGGGCGTCACGATGTCGCTGAAGGCGGGCGTCGACGTCACCGGTGTCGACGGCTCGTCGAGCACCGTCGCCCTCGCCCCGACGGCGAGCCAGGAGCTGCCCAAGCTGCTGGGCACCAACGGCGGCGGGATCTTCAACGCGAACTCCGCGCACCCGTTCGAGAACCCCAACGCGTTCACGAACATCCTGGAGGTCTTCCTGCTGCTGGTGATCCCGGTCTGCCTGACGCGCACGTTCGGCGTGCTGGTGCGCGACACGCGCCAGGGACACCTGCTGATCGCCGTGATGGGCGCGCTGTGGGGCATCCTGCTCGCCGTCGCGTGGTGGGCGGAGAGCAACCCGAACGGACCCGCGCACCTGCTCGCGGGCGGGGCGCTGGAGGGCAAGGAGACCCGCTTCGGGATCCCGTCCTCGGTGCTGTTCGCGATCTCCACCACCGGCACGTCGACGGGCGCGGTCAACAGCTGGCACGACGGCTACACCGGCCTGGGCGGCGGGATGGCGCTGCTGAACATGCTGTTCGGAGAGGTCGCACCGGGAGGGGTCGGCGCGGGTCTCTACGGCATCCTCGTGCTGGCGATCATCGCGGTGTTCCTGGCCGGGCTGATGGTCGGGCGCACCCCGGAGTACCTGGGCAAGAAGCTCGGGCGCGTGCAGATCACCGCCGCCGTCGTGGCGATCCTCGCGATGCCGACGATGGTGCTGCTCGGGACGGGCGCCGCGCTCGCGCAACCGGTAGAGCTCGACGCGGCGCTGAACAACTCCGGCGCGCACGGTCTGTCCGAGGTCCTCTACGCCTACGCCAGCGCCGCGAACAACAACGGCAGCGCGTTCGCCGGGATCACGGTCACCAGCGGCTGGTTCCAGGCCTCGCTGGGCGTCGCGATGCTGATCGGGCGGTTCGTGCCGATCCTCGCGGTGCTGGCCCTGGCCGGATCGCTCGCCGCGCAGAAGCGCGTCGAGCCCGGGGCGGGGAGCCTGCCGACGTCCGGGCCGCTGTTCGGCGTGCTGCTCGGCGGCACCGTCGTCCTCGTCGCCGCACTCACCTTCTTCCCGGCCCTCGCGCTGGGCCCGTTCGCGGAGGCGTTGGCATGACCGCAGTACTGGACAAGCCCACCGAGACCGTTCCGGGCGGGGCGTTCGCCCCGTCGCAGCTCGTCGCGTCGCTGCCCGAGGCGTTCCGCAAGCTCGACCCGCGCGCCCAGCTCCGCAACCCCGTCATGTTCGTGGTCTGGGTCGGGTCCGTGCTGGTCACGGTGCTGACGATCGTGGAACCGAGCGTCTTCTCCGTCCTGATCGCGGTGTGGCTGTGGTTCACCGTGCTGTTCGCGAACCTCGCCGAGGCCGTCGCGGAGGGCCGCGGCAAGGCGCAGGCGGAGTCGTTGCGGCGCACCAAGAAGGAGTCGGTCGCCCGCAAGGTCGACGGGACCGAGGTCCCCGGCACCGAGCTGAGGGTCGGCGACCGCGTCGTCGTCGAGGCGGGGGAGGTGATTCCCGGCGACGGCGACGTCGTCGAGGGCATCGCCACCGTCGACGAGTCGGCGATCACCGGCGAGTCCGCTCCGGTCATCCGCGAGTCCGGCGGCGACCGGTCCTCGGTCACCGGCGGCACCACGGTGCTGTCGGACCGGATCGTCGTGGAGATCACGACGAAACCGGGGGAGTCCTTCGTCGACCGGATGATCGCGCTGGTCGAGGGCGCCGAACGGCAGAAGACGCCCAACGAGATCGCGCTGACGATCCTGCTCTCCGCCCTGACGATCATCTTCCTGCTCGCCGTCGTGGCGCTGCAGCCGATGGCGGGCTACTCGGGCGCGCAGCAGTCGCTGGTCGTGCTCACGGCCCTGCTGGTCTGCCTCATCCCGACGACGATCGGTGCGCTGCTGTCCGCGATCGGCATCGCCGGGATGGACCGGCTCGTGCAGCGCAACGTGCTCGCGACGTCCGGCCGGGCCGTCGAGGCGGCCGGGGACGTCGACGTCCTGCTGTTGGACAAGACCGGCACCATCACCTTCGGCAACCGGCAGGCGACCGACCTGGTCCCGACCGGCGGGGTGTCGCCCGACGAGCTCGCGGCGGCGGCGCGGCTGTCCAGCCTCGCCGACCAGACGCCGGAGGGCCGGTCGATCGTGGTGCTCTGCGCGGAGCGGTACGGCCTGCCGGGGGAGGCCACCCGCGACGAGGCCGTCGCCGAGTTCGTGCCGTTCACGGCGCAGACGCGGATGTCCGGCGTCGACATCGGGGGCCGCGAGATCCGCAAGGGGGCCTCGTCGGCCGTCGCCGGGTGGGTCGGGTCGCTCGACGCCGAGGTGACCGACGTCGTCAACGCGATCAGCCAGGGCGGCGGCACCCCGCTCGTCGTGGCCGAGCGCGGGCGGGTGCTGGGCGTCGTCCAGCTCTCCGACGTGGTCAAGCCCGGCATGCGCGAGCGGTTCGACGAGATGCGCGCCATGGGCATCCGCACCGTCATGATCACCGGGGACAACGCGCTCACCGCCGCGGCCATCGCGCGGGAGGCGGGCGTCGACGACTTCCTCGCCGAGGCCACCCCCGAGGACAAGATGGCGCTGATCAAGAAGGAGCAGGCCGGGGGCCGGCTGGTCGCCATGACCGGGGACGGCACCAACGACGCGCCCGCGCTCGCGCAGGCCGACGTCGGCGTCGCGATGAACACGGGGACGGCCGCGGCCAAGGAGGCCGGCAACATGGTCGACCTCGACTCGAACCCCACGAAGCTCATCGAGATCGTGGAGATCGGCAAGCAGCTGCTCATCACCCGCGGCGCGCTCACCACGTTCTCCGTGGCGAACGACCTCGCGAAGTACTTCGCGATCCTGCCGGCCATGTTCGCGGTGCTCCACCCGCAGCTGGGGCGGCTCAACGTCATGGCGCTGGCGACACCGCAGTCGGCCATCCTCTCCGCGGTCGTCTTCAACGCGCTGATCATCGTGGTGCTCATCCCGCTGGCGCTCAAGGGCGTCCGGTACCGCCCTGCCAGCGCGGCGAACCTGTTGCGCCGCAACCTGTTGATCTACGGACTGGGTGGCGTCGTCACGCCGTTCGTCGGCATCTCCGGAATCGACCTGCTCGTCCGCCTCATCCCGGGAATGGGGATCTGATGCTCACCTCCATCGCCCGCCAGTCCGGCGCCGCCCTGCGCGTGCTGCTGGTCATGACCCTGCTCCTCGGGGTCGTCTACCCGCTCGGGATCTGGGCGATCGCCCGCATCCCGGGCCTGTCCGGGCCCGCCGAGGGCTCGGTGATCCACTCCGCGGACGGCACGGCGGTCGGGTCGTCGCTGATCGGGATCGACCCGGTCGCGTCCGATCCCACCGACGACCCGTGGTTCCACGCCCGGCCCTCGGCCACCGCGGAGGACGAGCTGGGCCTCGGCCCGGGTGACCCGTCCACCTCGGCGGGGGCCAACCTCGGCGGCTTCGACGAGGGCCTGGTCGAGACGATCGCGGCCCGCCGGGAGGCGATCGCGGCCCGTGAGGGCGTCGACGTCTCGCAGGTGCCGGTCGACGCGGTGTCCAGCTCGGCGTCGGGCATCGATCCCGGGATCTCCCCGGAGTACGCGGCGCTGCAGGTCGCGCGGGTGGCCCGGGTGACCGGACTGCCGCTGGGGCAGGTGCAGGCGCTGGTCGCCGACGCGACGACCGGCCGGGTGTTCGGATTCCTCGGCGAGCCGACGGTGAACGTGACGGAGCTGAACCTCGCGGTGGCGGGGGCGCGGGGCTGACCGGGATGGCAGCAAAGCCACCTTGCCGCCGTGAGATGGCGGGAAGGTGGCTTTGCTGCCACCGGGGTGGGCCGCAGGGAGGAGGATGGCGCCGTGGGTGAGCGGGGAGAGTTGCGGATCTACCTCGGGGCCGCGCCGGGCGTCGGGAAGACCTTCGCCATGCTCGGCGAGGCGCACCGGCGGCTGGAGCGGGGCACCGACGTCGTGGTCGGGCTCGTGGAGACCCACGGCCGGGCCCGGACCGCCGAGCTGGTCGGGGGGTTCGAGACGGTGCCCCGCCGCCGCTACGTGCACCGCGGCACCACGCTGGAGGAGATGGACGTCGACGCCCTCCTCGCCCGCGCCCCCGAGGTCGCGATCGTCGACGAGCTCGCGCACACCAACGCCCCCGGCTCCCGCAACGCCAAGCGCTGCCAGGACGTCGCGGAGCTGCTGGAGGCCGGGATCGACGTCCTGACCACGGTCAACGTGCAGCACCTGGAGTCCCTCAACGACGTGGTGGAGCGGATCACCGGGGTCAAGCAGCGCGAGACCGTGCCCGACGAGGTGGTGCGCCGCGCGGAGCAGATCGAGCTCGTCGACATCACCCCGGAGGCGCTGCGCCGCCGCATGGCGCACGGCAACATCTACGCCGCGGAGAAGGTCGACGCCGCGCTGAGCAACTACTTCCAGCCGGGCAACCTCATCGCGCTGCGCGAGCTGGCCCTGCTCTGGGTCGCCGACCAGGTCGACGTGGCGCTGCAGCGCTACCGCACCGACCGCTCCATCACCGACACCTGGGAGACCCGCGAGCGGGTCGTCGTCGCCGTCACCGGCGGCACGGAGAGCGAGACGGTGGTGCGCCGGGCCGCGCGGATCGCGAAGCGGGCCGGGTCGGCCGACCTGCTGTGCGTGCACGTCCTGCGCGGCGACGGGCTCGCGGGCGCCCCGGTCGGGGCGCTGGCGACGCTGCGCAAGCTCGCCGACGACGTCGGCGGCTCGTTCCACACCGTCGTCGGCGACGACGTACCGGACGCCCTGCTCGACTTCGCCCGCGGCGTCAACGCCACCCAGCTCGTGATCGGCACGTCCCGGCGCTCCCGGCTGGCCCGCGCCCTGGACGAGGGCATCGGCTCGCAGGTGGTGCAGGACTCCGGACCGATCGACGTCCACATGGTCACCCACGCCGAGGCGGGCGGGCGGGCCCTGCGGCTGCCCGCGCTGCGGTCCGGGATCCCCGGCCCGCGCGGCGCGCTCGGCTGGGTGCTGGCCCTCGTACTTCCCGGGCTGGCCACCGGGATCGGGGTGCTGCTGCTGGAGGTCATCGACCTGTCCACCGACGTCGTCCTGTTCTTCCTGGCGACGGTGGTGGTGGCGCTGGTCGGCGGGCTCGGGCCCGCGGTGGCGGCGGCGCTCGTCGGCGGGCTGCTGCTCAACTTCTTCCTCACCCCGCCCACCGGCAGCCTGACGATCGCGCAGCCGGAGAACGTCGTGACGCTGGTGGCGATGGTGCTGGTCGCCGTGCTCGTCGCGCTCGTCGTCGACCGGGCCGCACGGCGCACCGAGCAGGCGGCGCGGCTGCGCACCGAGGCGGCGCTGCTCGCGTCGTTCTCGCGCACCGTCCTGACCCGCACCGACCCGCTGCCGCGGCTGCTGGAGAAGGTCTCCGAGGCGTTCGGGCTGTCGTCGGTGGCCGTCCTGGAGCGGTCCGACGGCGGGTGGCGCCGCGTCGTGGAGGTCGGGCCGCCGGTCTGCGACCGCCCGGACGAGTGCGACGTCGACGTGGCGGTGGAGCCCGGACTGCACCTCGTCGGGCGCGGCCGCGCGCTCGCGGCGGCCGACCGGCGGCTGCTGGAGACCGTCGGCGGGCAGGCCCTGCTCGCCCTGCGCAGCCAGCGCGACGCCGCCGACGCCGCGGCCGCCCGTCGCCGCGCCGAGGCGACCGAGCTGCGCAGTGCACTGCTCTCGGCCGTGGGGCACGACCTGCGCACGCCGCTGACCTCGATCAAGGCCGCAGCGGGGAGCCTGCGCGACGAGCACCTGCGCCTCTCCGCCGCCGACAGGGCCGATCTCGCCGCCACCGTCGAGGAGTCGGCGGACCGGCTCACCGCCCTGGTCGACAACCTGCTCGACTCCTCCCGGCTCGCCGCGGGTGCGGTCGTCCCGCTGCTCGCGCCCGTCGGCTACGACGAGGTGGTGGTGCCCGCGCTCGCCGGGGTGGAGGGGGCGGCGCGGGTCGAGGTGGAGGTCGACGAGACGCTGCCCGACGTGGTCGCCGACGCCGGTCTGCTCGAACGGGTCGTCGCCAACCTCGTCGACAACGCGCTGCGCCACGGCCGCGGTGCCCCGGTCGCGGTGCGGGCGAGCGCCTACGCCGACCGCGTCGAGCTCCGCGTCGTCGACCGCGGCCCGGGGAAGGCGCGTGAGGACCTGTTCGCGGCGTTCCAGCGCAGGGGTGACCGCAACGCCACCGGTGGGGTGGGGCTCGGGCTCAGCGTCGCGCGCGGGTTCACCGAGGCGATGGGCGGTTCGCTCGCCGCCGAGGACACCCCGGGGGGCGGGCTGACTCTGGTCGTCGCGCTGCCCGCGGCCCGCCGGCCGGTGCCGGTCACGTGACGCGCGTCCTCGTCGTCGACGACGACCCGCAGATCCTGCGCGCGTTGCGGATCAACCTCACCGCGCACGGCTACGACGTCACCGTCGCCTCCGACGGGGCGGGGGCGCTGCGCGCGGCCGCCGACCACCACCCCGATGTCGTGGTGCTCGACCTCGGCCTGCCCGACCTCGACGGCACCGAGGTGATCGCCGGGCTCCGCGGCTGGACCCCGGTGCCGATCATCGTGCTGTCCGCGCGGGTCGAGTCGACCGACAAGGTGCGGGCGCTGGACGCCGGCGCCGACGACTACGTCACCAAGCCGTTCGGGATGGCCGAGCTGCTCGCCCGGCTGCGGGCGTCGGTGCGCCGCGCCGCGGTGGCGACCGTCGACGGGGAACCGGTCGTCGACGCCGGGGACTTCCGGGTCGACCTCGCCGCGAAGAAGGTCGTGCGCGGCGGCACCGAGGTGCACCTGACGCCGACCGAGTGGGGGATCCTCGAGCTCCTGGTGCGCCACCGCGGCAAGCTCGTGGGCCAGCGGGACCTGCTGCGTGCCGTCTGGGGGCCCGGGTACGGCAAGGAGACCAACTACCTGCGGGTCTACCTCGCCCAGTTGCGGCGCAAGCTCGAGGTGGAGCCGTCGCGGCCGCGGCACCTGATCACCGAGGCGGGCATGGGGTACCGGTTCGAGGTGTGAGACCCCTCGCGGCCGGGCACCGATCCGGCCCGCCGGGCCGTTGTTCCCACGTGCTCTCCGAGGTGGTCCGTGAACTCGCCCCCGTCGTCGGCGTCGGCCGGCGCACCCTGCGCCGTCATCCCGTGTGGACCGCGACCGGGCCCGGCGTCGGGCACGGCCTCGGCGTCGTGGTGGTGCCGGGGTTCGGTGGCGCCGACGCGTCGATGTCGGCGCTGCGGACCTGGCTCGACGCCCGCGGCTACCGGGCCTCCGGGGCCGGGCTGGGGATCAACGTCGGCTGCACCGCCTACCTCGTCGACCGCCTCGAGCGCCGCGTCGCGGAGCACGCGGCGGCCACCGGCGGGCCGGTGGTGCTCGTCGGGCACAGCCGCGGCGGCTGGATCGGGCGCCTGGTCGCGGTGCGCCGCCCCGACCTCGTCCGCGCGCTGGTCATGCTGGGCACCCCGGTCCTCGACCCGCTCGACACCCGGGCCGCGGTGACGGTCGCCTGCCGCGCACTCGTCCGGCTCTCCGACCTGGGCCTGCGCGGGCTGCTGGAGCGCGACTGCCTCGACGGGACCTGCCGCGCCGCCACCGAGGCCGGGCTGAACGCCCCGCTGCTGATGCCCGCCGTATCGGTCTACTCCCGCAGCGACGGCGTCGTCGGCTGGCGGTCCTGCCTCGCCCCCGACGCCGAGCACGTCGAGGTGACCTGCGGTCACACCGCGATGGTGCAGGATCCGGCGCTGTTCGCCGCACTGGCCCCACGCCTCGCCGCATGGGTCCCCCGGCCGGAGTGACCCGGGGTAGGATCGACACGACGTGCGAGCGACCTCATCGGGGCCCGCGGCACGCGACCCGAGGGAGTCACGGACACGTGAGCTGGACCGGAAGCCCCACCACCAACGACGAGGGCGGCCGGTTCGCCGCCGCCCAGGTCGCCAACGAGATGAGCAACGACCTCCAGAACCGCCGCGCCGCGCGCGTGGTGGCCGGCCGGGCGATCGACGTCGACGACTGCGCCGAGATGCTGGCCATGTTGGGCCTCGACGCGAACGAGCGCGTCGCCGTCGACTGACCCGTCGCGCGGGGGCTCAGTCGAGACCCCCGCGCTTCACCAGCTGCGCGGCGATGACGTTGCGCTGGATCTCGTTCGTCCCCTCGCCCACGATCATCAGCGGGGCGTCGCGGAAGTAGCGCTCCACGTCGAACTCGGTGGAGTAGCCGTACCCGCCGTGGATGCGCACCGCGTCGAGGGCGATCTCCATGGCCGCCTCCGAGGCGAACAGCTTCGCCATCCCCGCCTCCAGGTCGCAGCGCTGCCCGGTCTCGTACCGCTCGGCGGCGTGCAGGATCAGCTGCTTGGCCGCGGTGAGCTTCGTGGCCATGTTCGCGAGGTGGTTGCCGATCGACTGGTGCTGCCAGATCGGCTTGCCGAAGCTCTCCCGCTCCTGGGAGTAGCGCAGGGCGTCGTCGAACGCGGCCCGTCCGACGCCGAGCGCGCGCGCCGCCACCTGGATGCGGCCGGTCTCCAGGCCCGTCATCATCTGCGCGAACCCGCGCCCCTCGACGCCGCCGAGCAGGGCGTCGTCGGCGACGCGGTGGTCGGAGAACGTCAGCTCGCAGCTCTCGACGCCCTTGTAGCCCAGCTTGGGCAGGTCGCGGGACACGGTGAGCCCCGGACCGTGCTCGACGAGCAGGATCGAGATGCCCCGGTGCGCCGGGGACGCGTCCGGGTCGGTCTTGCACAGCAGCGCGATGAGCTGCGAGCGCCGCGAGTTGGTGATCCACGTCTTCGCCCCGTCGACGACGTACCCGCCGTCGGTGCGTCGGGCGCGGGTCGTCATCGCCTGCAGGTCGGAGCCGCCGCCGGGCTCCGTCAGCGCCATCGTGGCGCGCACCTCGCCGGTGGCCATCCGCGGCAGCCAGCGCTCCTGCTGGTCCCGGGTGCCGAACGCGACGAGCAGCTTCGCCACGACGGTGTGCCCGCCCATCGCCCCGGCCAGGCTCATCCAGCCCCGGGCCAGCTCGGCGGTGACGAGCGCGTAGCAGGGCATCGACACCGGCGCCTCGCCCCACGGCTCCGGCACGGCGAGCCCGAAGATGCCGAGCTCCTTCATCTGCTCGATCAGCTTCTCGGGGTAGGTGTCGGCGTGCTCCAGCTCGCGGACGACCGGCCGGACCTCGCGTTCCACGAACTCCCGGACGGTGGCGATCACGGCCTGTTCCTCGGTGCTCAGCTCCACGGGCCGAGCGTAGAGTCACGCGGGCCCGGGTCCCCGACGGAGAGGCGGAGATGGTCGTCCTGCCCCGCCTCCGGTTGTCCCGACTCCGCCTGCCCCGACCGAGGTTGCCCCGTCCACGGTTGCCGCACCTCCTCGGACGACCGGTGCGCACCGGTCCGGGGCCCGAGGCGCTCGCGGTCCTGGCCGCGGGCCGGCGGATCGCGATCGAGCTGCGCGACGGCCTCGACGCACCGCGGGCGGCCGGTGCGGCCCGCGAGCTGCGCCGCCTGCTCGACGTCACCGCGGTCGGCCTGGTCGGGCTCGACGGCGAGACGCAGTGGGGCGGGCGACCCGACAACCCCGCCACCGCCGCACAGCTGATCGAGCGCGTGCGGCGCACCGACTCCCGATCCGTGCGTGGCGACCTCGTCGCGTTGCCGGTGCACGCCCGCGACGAGCTGGTGGGCGTCCTCGTCACCCAGGGCCGGTTGTCGGCCGGCCAGCTGCGGGAGGCCGCGGCGTGGGTGGGCGAGGCGCTGGAGCGGGGCCGCCTCGAGGCATCGGCCGGGGTCGCGGAGGCCGCCGAGCTGCGGGCGCTGCGCGCGGAGATCTCTCCGCACTTCGTCTACAACTCGCTCACGGTGATCGCGTCGTTCGTGCGCACCGATCCCGAGCGGGCCCGGGAGCTCATGCTCGACTTCGCCGCCTACACCCGGCACAGCCTGGCCCGCAGTGGCGACTACACGACGGTCGCGGGCGAGTTCGCCGCGATCGAGGCGTACCTCGCGCTGGCCAGGGCGGTGCTGGGGGAGCGGTTGCGGGTGCAGGTCCGGATCGCGCCGGAGATCCTGCCCGTCGCCCTGCCCTATCTCGCACTGCAGCCGCTCGTGGAGAACGCGGTGCGGCACGGGGTGGAGCTCGGTCCGGGCGGGTTGATCCAGGTCACCGGCGAGGCGCAGGGGGGCGAGTGCGTGATCAGCGTCGAGGACGACGGGGCGGGCATGGACCCGGCCTACGCCGCCGACGTGCTGGCCGGGCGCGGGAAGCCGGGCAGCCTCGGCCTGGTCAACGTCGACCGCAGGCTGCGCAGCGTGTTCGGGCCCGGCTACGGCCTGATCGTGGAGACCGCCGACGGCGCCGGCACGCGGGTGGTGCTGCGGGTGCCGCGGTTCCAGCCGGGGGTGGCGGCCACGTGATGCGCGTCCTGGTCGTCGACGACGTCGAGCCCGCCCGCGACGAGCTGCGGCGGCTGCTGCTGGACTCCCCGGGTGTCGACGAGGTGGCGACGGCCCCGGGTGCGGTCGAGGCGCTGCGGCAGATCCAGGCCGGGCCGGTCGACGTGGTGTTCCTCGACGTGTCCATGCCCGCGATGGACGGCATGGAGCTGGCGTCGCTGCTCGCGCGGATGACCGACCCGCCGATGGTCGTGTTCGTCACCGCGTTCGAGGAGCACGCGGCGTCGGCGTACGGCATCGGGGCGGTCGACTACCTGCTCAAGCCGGTCGGCCCGGAGCGGCTCGCGGCCGCGCTGGACCGGGTCCGCCGCTTCGCCGCCGCCGGGCTCGGGGACCAGCCGCCCGGCGAGCCGGTCGACGCACTGGCCGCCGTCCCGGTCGAGCTGGGCGGGCGCACCCGGTTCGTCCGCCGCGACGACGTGCGGTTCGTCGAGGCCCAGGGCGACTACGTGCGGCTGCACACCCCGGGAGGCGGGCACCTGGTGCGCATCCCGATCTCCCGGCTGGAGGAGCACTGGCGGCCCGCCGGGTTCGTGCGCGTGCACCGCAGCTACCTGCTGGCCGTGGGGGCGGTGCGGGAGCTGCGCAGCGACGTCAGCGGAGGGCTGCTCGCGCACACCGACGCCGGTGACGTCCCGGTGAGCCGCCGCCACGCCCGCGACCTGCGCGAGCTGCTCCTGGAGGCGGCCACGCGCGGCGACTTCGACCCCCGGGGCCGGCGATGACGGGGGGTCGGCGGTGACCAGGCAGCGCCGCGTCGCGGTCACCAGCCCGCAGACCAGCCTGGTGATCGCGCGCAGGCGCGCGGGCGGGCGGGTCGACCCCCCGCACCTCGCCGCGGCCGACATGGAGCGCGCCCGCCGGCTGCACCGCGAGCAGTTGCGCCGCGCGATGGGGGCCGTCGCGGGACTGGCCGGACTGATCATCGGACTACCGCTGGTGCTGGCCGCGTTCCCGGATCTCGACGCCGTGCGCCTCTACGGGGTGCCCGTGTCCTGGCTCGCGATCGCGGTCCTGCCCTACGTCGTGCTCGTCGGGCTCGCGTGGTGGCAGCTGCGCCGGGCCGAGGCGGCCGAGGACGGCCGGTGACCGGTCCACGATGATCATCGCCGGGATCGTGCTCGTCGTCCTCGCGGCGCTCCTGATCGGGGCGCGCGGAGTGGCCGCGATGCGCAGCACGTCGGACTTCCTGGTCGCCTCGCGGCGGATCTCGCCCGTGCTGAACGCGGCGGCGGTGTCGGGGGAGTACCTGTCGGCTGCCTCGTTCCTGGGCGTCGCGGGGCTCGTCGTCAAGGACGGGATCGGGGCGCTGTGGTACCCGGTCGGGTTCACCGCGGGCTACCTCGCGATGCTCGCGCTGGTGGCGGCGCCGATGCGGCGCACCGGCGCACTGACCGTCCCCGACTTCGCGGAGGCCCGCCTCGGGTCCGCCGGCCTGCGGCGCCTGTCCGCGGTCGTGGTGCTGGTGATCGCCACGCTGTACCTGGTGCCGCAGTTCAAGGCGGCGGGGCAGGTGCTCGCGGTGGTGGCGGGCACGCCGTACTGGGTCGGGGTCGTCGTCGCGGGGGCGGCGGTGTCGATCACCCTGGCGCTGGGTGGGATGCGCGCGGCCACCTACGTACAGGCCTTCCAGTTCGGGCTGAAACTGCTGCTGTTCGTCGTCCCGGCCATCTGGCTGGTGCTCAGCGTGACCGGCGAGACGCGCGCGGCGGCGCTGTCCCCGGTGGAGTTCACGACGTTCACGCGCGACACCCCCGTCGACTTCCGGCTCGGCACGGAACTGAGCGTCACCGAGCCGACGACCGTCGCCGTCGACGGGGCGGAGCGCACCCTCGCCCCGGGCCGGTACGTCGTCGACGCGGGCAGCACGTGGGTGTTCGCGGCGGGCTCGGACGTCCCCGACGTCGACGGGGCCGTCCCGCCAGGCGGCGAGGGCTGGTCGCGGCCGCTGCTCGACCCGGGCGGCGCGGGCTACCCGGTGCTCACGACACTGTCGATCCTCGTCGCCACCGTGCTGGGGACGATGGGCCTTCCGCACATCCTGGTGCGCTTCCACACCAGCCCCGACGGCCGCGGCGCGCGGCGCACCGCGGCGATCACCGTGGCCCTGCTCAGCACGTTCTACCTCTTCCCGGCGGTGTACGGGGTGCTCGGTGCGGTGCTGCTGCCCGAGCTGTACCTCTCCGGCGGCACCGACACCGTCGTGGTCTCCCTGCCCGCGCGCGTCGACGGCGGGTTCGCCGGCTCGCTGTTCACCGCCCTGCTGACGGCCGGGGCGTTCGCCGCGTTCCTCGCCACCTCGCTCGGTCTGCTGCTCGCGATGTCCGGGGCGGTGTCGCACGACCTGCTGCCCGGTACGACCCTGCGCCGGCTGCGGCTGACCTCGCTCGGTGCGGCCGCACTCGTGGTCATGCTGGCCCTGCCCGCGGTCCACCTCGACGTCGGAGTGCTGGTGACCTCGGCGTTCGCCGTCGCCGCCTCCACGTTCTGCCCCCTGCTCGTGCTCGGCATCTGGTGGGCCGGGCTCACCGCCCGCGGCGCCGTCGTCGGGATGGTGGTGGGGCTGGTCTCCTCCGCCGGGGTGATCGGCGTCGATCTCACGCTCGGGTCCCCGGAGGGCATCGCCTCGATCCTGCTGGGCCAGCCCGCGCTGTGGTCGGTGCCGCTCGCGTTCGCGACGATGGTCCTGGTGTCGTTGCGCGGCAGCCCACCCGCGTGGGCCGCCGCCGCGATGCTGCGCCTGCACCTGGACGAGACCCGCCCCCGTTCCTGATCGTGCTCACGCTGTGTGACCGTTGGACGGCATCCCCGACCGTTCGTCGACCGTTCGTCGACCGTGCGGGCTATGTGTCGTGCGCCACTTCCGGGTGGGAACTCGGGCCGCTTTCCTGAGCGTCCGTTCCGATCGGAGAACTGCGGTCGGACGAGTGCGAGGAGGCACCGTGAGTACCACCGATCCGTCTCCGGCGGCGGCGACCCGGGACTGGCAGGCCATCGAGGCCGAGCCGGACTTCCAGGAGCTCCGTCGCAGGTTGCGCAGTTTCGTCTTCCCGGTCACCGGCCTGTTCCTGGCCTGGTACGTGCTGTACGTGCTGCTGGCGACGTACGCCACGCCGATCATGTCGATCAAGGTGCTGGGCAACATCAACCTGGGGCTGCTGCTCGGCCTGCTGCAGTTCGTGTCGACCTTCG
Organism: Pseudonocardia abyssalis; assembly: GCF_019263705.2. Lineage (NCBI taxonomy): Bacteria > Bacillati > Actinomycetota > Actinomycetes > Pseudonocardiales > Pseudonocardiaceae > Pseudonocardia > Pseudonocardia abyssalis. Next base: position 2,146,842 of record NZ_JADQDK010000001.1, on the reverse strand, counting down.
CGATCACCGCCTGGTACGTGAAGTTCGCCGACCGCAGGCTCGACCCGCTGTCCAGCTCGATCCGTGAGGGCATTCAGGGGGCCGACAAGTGAACACCACCGTGCTCGCCCAGGGCGGGGTCGAGGGCAGCGACCCGATCCTCAACATCACCATCTTCGGGCTGTTCGTCGTCTTCACGCTCGGCATCGTCATCTACGTGAGCCGCCGCGCCACGTCGAGCGCCTCGGACTTCTACACCGCGGGCGGCGGCTTCTCCGGCCCGCAGAACGGCGTCGCGATCTCCGGCGACTACCTCTCCGCCGCGTCGTTCCTCGGCATCGCCGGTGCCATCGCGCTCAACGGCTACGACGGCTTCCTGTACTCGATCGGGTTCCTCGTCGCCTGGCTCGTCGCGCTGCTGCTGGTGGCCGAGCTGCTCCGCAACACCGGCAAGTACACGATGGGCGACGTCCTCGCGTTCCGCATGCGGCAGCGGCCCGTCCGCGCCGCCGCGGCCACGTCGACGCTCGCGGTGTCGTTCTTCTACCTGCTCGCGCAGATGGCGGGTGCCGGTGGTCTCGTCGCGCTGCTGCTCAACGTCACCGACGGGTTCGGGCAGTCGATCGTCATCGCGATCGTCGGCGCGGTCATGATCGCCTACGTCCTCATCGGCGGCATGCGCGGCACGACCTGGGTGCAGATCATCAAGGCGGTCCTGCTGATCGCGGGCGCCGGCATCATGACGATCTGGGTCCTCGCGCTCTACGGCTTCAACTTCTCCGCGGTGCTCGCCGACGCCGTCCGTGCGGGCGGTGAGACGGGTGAGGCGCTGCTCAACCCGGGCAAGCAGTACGGCAAGAGCGCGCTCACCCAGATCGACTTCCTGTCCCTCGGGCTCGCGCTCGTGCTCGGTACCGCGGGCCTGCCGCACATCCTCATGCGCTTCTACACCGTGCCCACGGCCAAGGAGGCCCGCCGCTCGGTGGTCTGGGCGATCTGGCTGATCGGCCTGTTCTACGTGTTCACGCTGGTCCTGGGCTACGGGGCGGGTGCACTGGTCGGCCCCGAGGCGATCCGGGCGGCGCCGGGTGGCGCCAACTCGGCGGCCCCGCTGCTGGCCTACGAGCTGGGCGGCACGGTGCTGCTCGGCATCATCGCGGCGGTCGCGTTCGCCACGATCCTCGCGGTCGTCGCGGGTTTGACGATCACCGCGTCGGCGTCGTTCGCGCACGACATCTACGCCAACGTGATCAAGAAGGGCGAGCTGTCCGACCCGAACGAGGAGGTGAAGGTCGCCCGCATCACGGCGGTCGTCATCGGCGTCGTCGCGATCTTCGGCGGCATCCTGGCCAACGGCCAGAACATCGCGTTCCTCGTGGCGCTGGCCTTCGCGGTCGCGGCCTCGGCGAACCTGCCGACGATCCTGTACTCGCTGTTCTGGAAGCGCTTCAACACCTCGGGCGCGCTGTGGAGCATCTACGGCGGCCTCGGCGTGACGGTGATCCTGATCGTCTTCTCGCCGGTGGTGTCGGGCAAGCCCGTCGACGCCGTCACCGGGAAGAGCGCGTCGATGCTGCAGGGCGTCGACTTCCACTGGTTCCCGCTCGACAACCCGGGCATCGTCTCGATCCCGCTGTCGTTCCTGCTCGGTTACCTCGGCACCGTGCTGAGCAAGGAGAAGCCGAACGCCGACAAGGTCTCCGAGATGGCGGTCCGGTCGCTGACCGGGGTCGGCGTCGAGAAGTCGGTCGCGCACTAGACACCCCGAACCCCGGGGACCGAACGGCCCTCCCGTCCACCACGAGTGGACGGGAGGGCCGTTCGTCGTCCGGCCAGGGGACTAGCCCAGCGCGCCGGTCAGGACCGCGACGACCACCGCGAGCCCGAACACGACCACCGCGGTGCCCCCGACGACGACCGCCCGCCGCGGCGACGCCGTCGGGTCCGCGAGCAGCAGCCGCGTGCGCCCCCGCCCGAGCGCGGCGAGCAGCAGCGCGAGGACCAGGCCGAGTGCGGCGAGGACGAGCGCGCCCGAGCCGGGGTCGTCGAGGTGGCGCACCGCGAGCAGCGCGCCACCGGTCAGCATCGCGAGCGCGGTGCGCTCCCAGGCCAGTGCGGTGCGCTCGGTCGCGAGCCCCGGCGGCGCGCTCACCGCGGGCCGCCGACCAGCAGCAGCACCGCCACGGCCAGACCGAGGGCGCCCAGCGCGGAGCCGAGCAGCAGCGGCATCCGCGTCGGCGGCAGGTCCGCGCCGCGGGTCATCGCGTCCTGCACGCGGTGCCAGCGCCGCATCGCCCCGGCGGCCACGGCCACGCCGAGCCCGGCCAGCACCACCCCGACGACGTGTCGGGCCCCGTCGACGCCGAACTCCGGCACCAGCGCCGCGACCGCCACCCCGGCGGCGACGAGCGCGAGCGAGGTCCGCAGCCAGGCCAGGAAGGTGCGCTCGTTGGCGAGGGTGAAGCGGGGGTCCGGGGCGGTCACGCGGGCACCCGACCGGCGACGCCGACCCGGACGGAGCGGGTCGCGACGGTGGGCCGGGCCGCGACCAGTGCGCCGTGGAGTGCGACGGCCGGCCCGCCCAGCGCCGCGGAGCCGCTGTGCGGGGTCAGCGCACGGGCGCCGGTGACGACCGGGAACGTGGACGACGACCAGGCCGACGAGAACGGCGGGTGCGCCCGGGCGGTGTGCACCGAGACCGCGGTGGCCAGCGCCGCCCACAGGAACGCGAAGCCGAGCACCGGCACACCGTAGACGAGCCCGAGCACGACGAACGCCGTGGCGCACGGCTCGGGCAGGGCGAGCGGGGCGACCGCTCCGAGCAGGGTCACCGCGGCTGTCGCTGCCGCGGGAGCTGCGGGCGGTCTCGGTCGACGGCCCGGCCCGGCCCGCGACCTGCTGCGGATCGCCCACCGTCCCGGAGCGCCCGGCCCCGGTGGCCTGGGTCGGGCCGGCTCGCGGGCGGCGCGCCGCCGCCGCTCCTGCTCGTGCATCGCCTCGTCGGCGGCCTGCCACGCGCCGGGCAGCCCGGCGACGACGCTGTGCGGAGCGTGCCCGAACCGGCCCCGGACGTGCCTCGGGGCCCGACCGATTCGGCCGGGCCCCGAGGTGTCCCGAACTGACGCGCTGCTCCCACCACGAAGCAACGTGGCTGAAGTTAGCCTAACCTGATTTCTGACGCAACCCCTTGCGGTCGGAGATCATCCCGATACAGTTAGGGCAACCTAACTCGGAGGTCCAGTGCGCAGTCCGTCCCGCCGGTCCGGTCCCGGCACCGCCGAGATCGCCCGCACCGTGCTCGGTCACGCCCCGCTGCTCGACGTCGGGTGCGGGGCCGACGTCGAGGTGGTCGACGTCCGCGGGATCGGCGACGACGGGTCGCTGGTGCTGCTGGTCGGCGCGGAGGGCCCGCTGGCGAGGCGGCTGTGCGAGGACTCGCGGACGGACGACGTCTGCACCGTGCGCGCGGCACTGCTGAGCCCGATCGCGGGCCCCGACCGCGTCCTGCACACCCTGACCCTGCACGGCCGACTCGAACCGGCCGCAGAGGTCGAGCCCGCGCTGGACGCCGTCCTGCGGAGCCACCCGGACCGCTCGGCCGAGGTGGTCCTGCGCCCCGACGCGTCCGCCCTGCTCCGGGTGCGTCCCCTGCACCTCGAGCTCGACGGCGAGCTCGTCGACCCCGCGGCCCTCGCCGAAGCGCCCGACGATCCGATCGCCCACGGCAGCGACGAGTTCGTGTCGCACCTGCTGCACGACCACCCGGACGCGGTGGTGCGACTCGCCCTCCTGCTGCGGCCGGTCGTGCTCGCCACGGCCCGCGCGATCGCCCCGGTGCGGGTCGACCGCCACGGCCTGACCCTGCGCGTCGACTCCCCGGTGTGCTCCGAGTACCTCCGGCTGGACTTCCCGGCGGCCCTGCGCGGCCCGGCGGACCTGCCCGCGGCGATACGGGAGCTCCGGCGCCGGGCGGCGCAGGTGAGTGCCTGCCCGATCAGCCCCGACGCGATCAAGGAGCGCCCGTGAGCACCGACGAGGTGACGGCCCGCCAGGTCGAGGTGCGGGAGGTGGTGCGGCTGTCGCCGAGCCTCGTGCGGGTCCGGCTCGGCGGGCCCGACCTCGACGGCTTCGAGTCGCTCGGGGTACCCGACGAGGGGTGCGTGCTGCACTTCCCGGCCGGGCCCGACGGCGAGCCCGACCCGGAGATCGGCCGCTGGTACACCGTGCGCCGGATCGACGCCGGGCTGCTCACCGTCGACGTCGTCCTGCACGAGGGCGGGTCCGGGGGTGAGTGGGCCGCGGTCGCGCGGGTCGGTGACCGGCTGCGGATCACCCACCGCAACAGCTGGTACAGGCGGCCGGAGTCGGCGGAATGGCAGCTGCTCGTCGGTGACGTCACCGCGCTGCCGACGATCGGCCGGATCGTCGAGGAGACCGCGTCGACGGTCCCGACGACGGTGCTGGTCGAGGTGCCCGACACCGGTGACGCGCAGCCCCTCGACGGCGTGGACGCGACCTGGGTGCACCGGCCCCGGCTGGCCACCGAGGGGAGCGGGATGGAGGCGCTGGTGCGCTCGGCCGTCCTCCCGGACAGCCCGGGGTACGTCTACGTCGCGGGGGAGGCGGCCGCGACCCGGGCGGTGCGGAAGTACCTGAGGCACGAGGCCGGGCTGCCCACCGGGTCCTACGGCGTGGTCGGCTACTGGCGGGTCGACGGTGAGTGCTGGAAGCGGCGGTACGCGGAGTCCGGCGTCGACACCGTCGCCCTGTACCAGGCCGCTCAGGCCGAGGCGGAGCGGGTCGGGGGCGGCCACGGGGAGGAGGTCCGCGACATCTACGAGCGCAAGCTCGCCGAGGTCGGGCTGCTCTGAACCGGTCACCGACGCAGGACCCGGCTACCGCAGCAGGGTCGCGAACGCGGCGAGCACCTCGCGGCTGCGGGCGTCGGCGGCGGGTACGGTGCCGAGGAACGCGAAGTAGCCGTGGATCAGGCCCGGACCGTCGAGGTGCGTCACGGGCACGCCCGCGGCGCGCAGCCGCTCGGCGTAGGCCGCGCCCTCGTCGTGGAGCGGGTCGAACTCCGCCGTCGCCACGACGGCGGGCGGGAGACCGGCCAGGTCCGGGGCGGTGAGCAGGTCGACGCGCGGGTCACCGGCCTGTGCGGGCGTCGGCGCGTACTGCCGGTAGAACCATGCCATGTCGGCGGCGGTGAGGAAGCGGCCCTCACCGTTGCGTCGCACCGAGTCGTGCGCCATCGACGGGTCGGTGGCCGGATAGACGAGGAGCTGCGCGGCCAGTGCCGGCCCGCCCTCATCGCGGCTGTGCAGGGCCAGCCCGGCGGCCAGGCTGGCCCCGGCGCTGTCACCCGCGACGGCGAGGGGGCGTCCCGGGAAGCAGGCCGCCACCTCCCGCAGCGCCGCCCACGCGTCGTCCACGGGCGCCGGGTGCGGGTGCTCCGGGGCGAGGCGGTAGTCCAGCGCGACGACGGTCGCGCCCACCGCGTTCGCCACACGGCGGCACACGGGATCGTGGGTGTCGAGGTCACCCATCACCCAGCCGCCGCCGTGCAGGAACAGCACCACGGCGTGGGCGGGGTCCGGGGTGTAGATGCGGACGGGGAGTGGCCCGTCCGGCCCCGGCACCGTCGCGTCGACGACGGACGCGACGCGTTCGGGCACGAAGTCCTGGCCGCGCCGGGCGAGCGAGAGCGCCCGGTAGTGCGCGCGCGTGTCCTGCGCGGTGCCCCGCACCAGCGGTAGCGCGCCGGCGTCGGTCAGCCGGGTGATGAGGGCGGTGAACTCGGGGTCCAGCGGCACGGACGGCCTCCTCGGGTCGACGGTGATCGTCGATCACTCTGCCGGTCGGCCCGGCGTGCTCGCCACCAGGAGCGGGCGCCGATGGTGCACCATGACGGCATGTCGTCCCCGGAGCTGACCGAGGTGTTCACCGCGCCCGCGACCAGCGCGGATAGCCGCACCCACCGTGGGCCGGGGCGCGCAGCCCATCGGCTGTCCTAGAGCACCGGGCCACCCTGCCACCGCGAGAGCGGTCGACGTGGCACGGGCGTGGGCCTCGGCGACGACGAACGGCACCCCCGTCGACCAGGTCGGACGGGGGTGCCGTTCGTGGCGTGCGGACCTGCCTAGTCCAGGTAGTCCCGGAGGACCTGGGACCGGCTCGGGTGGCGCAGCTTCGACATCGTCTTCGACTCGATCTGCCGGATCCGCTCCCGGGTGACCCCGTAGACCTGGCCGATCTCGTCGAGTGTGCGGGGCTGGCCGTCGGTGAGGCCGAACCGCAGTCGCACCACGCCCGCCTCGCGCTCGCTCAGCGTGGCCAGTACCGACTGGAGCTGGTCCTGCAGGAGCGTGAAGCTGACCGCGTCGACCGCGACGACCGCCTCGGAGTCCTCGATGAAGTCACCGAGCTGGCTGTCGCCCTCGTCACCGATGGTCTGGTCGAGCGAGATGGGCTCCCGGGCGTACTGCTGGATCTCCAGCACCTTCTCCGGGGTGATGTCCATCTCCTTGGCGAGCTCCTCGGGCGTGGGCTCGCGGCCCAGGTCCTGGAGGAGTTCGCGCTGTATGCGGCCGAGCTTGTTGATGACCTCGACCATGTGCACCGGGATACGGATGGTGCGGGCCTGGTCGGCCATCGCGCGGGTGATGGCCTGGCGGATCCACCACGTCGCGTAGGTCGAGAACTTGTAGCCCTTGGTGTAGTCGAACTTCTCGACCGCGCGGATCAGACCGAGGTTGCCCTCCTGGATCAGGTCCAGGAACGCCATGCCGCGGCCGGTGTAGCGCTTGGCCAGGGAGACCACGAGCCGGAGGTTGGCCTCCAGCAGGTGGTTCTTGGCGCGCTCGCCGTCGCGGACGATCCAGCGCAGGTCGCGCCGCAGCTGCGGGGAGACCTTCTCGCCGGCGTCGATCGCACGGCGCAGCCGCTCGGCGGCGTAGAGGCCGGCCTCGATGCGCTTGGCGAGCTCGACCTCCTCCTCCGCGTTGAGCAGCGCGACCTTGCCGATCTGCTTGAGGTACGCGCGGACCGAGTCGGCCGAGGCGGTGAGCTCGGCGTCCTTGCGGGCCTGGCGCAGGGCCTCGGACTCCTCCTCGTCCCACACGAAGTCCGAGGACTTCGTCGGGGTGGAGGAGCGCTCGCGCGGGCCGCGACGGTTGGCTCCGGTGTTGGCCGGCTCGTCCTCGTCGTCGTCCTCGTCGTCGTCGTCCTCGTCGGTGGCCTTGCCGGGCACCTGGACGCCCTTGGCCGGCGCCTCGGGCGTCACCTCGACGTCGTCGAGGTCGACCTCGACCTCCTCGAGGTCGGCACCCTCGGGGGAGCCGTCGAGCTCGCCCGGGTCGGCGTCGGGACCGTCGAGGTCGGCGGGCTCGCCGTCCTTCTTGGCGGGGGCCGCCTTGGTGCCGGCACGGGCGCGCGGCTTGGGCGCGGCCTTGGCCGCGGGGGCGGTCTTCGCCCGGGGCGCCCGGCGCGCGGGGGTGGGAGCCGTGGCCTGGTCGGCCGTGGGCTCGGTACGGGTTGCGGAATCTGCGGCTGCCACCTAGGCCCTCTCACTACGGTGCGCTGGTGAGCCGGACGATCACATACCGGCTGCCTGACGAGATCTGTGGGACGTTGACCCGCCGGGTCGCCGCCCGGGAACATCGGAGGGGCGGCCCCGCAGCGGGGTGTATGGCCATTGTAACTGCGTGCGTCCCGGGTGCTCGCGCCTGCAATCCCGTAGGCGTGTCCGGAGCCCCGGGATGTGATCGGATGACGGGGTGAGCACCCCGCCCGACAGCCCCCCGCCCGCGGCCGATCCGGAGGTATTGCGTCTGGTCGCGGTGCGTGTCGCCACCGAGGCGGCCGAACACCTGCGCGGCCTGCCGAGGCCGTGGGAGACCGGAGGGGCGGCCGGGTCGGTGGCCACCAAGAGCACCCCGACCGACGTCGTGACGGCCTCGGACACCGCGCTGGAGACGCTGATCCGCGAACGGCTCGCCGTGCTGCGTCCGGGCGACCCGATCGTGGGGGAGGAGCACGGCGGCAGCGCGGGTGTCGACCCCGAGCGCGTCGTGTGGGTCGTGGACCCGATCGACGGCACCGTCAACTTCCTCTACGGCCTGCCCTGGTACGCGATCTCGGTGGCCGCCACGCGCGGCGGCGAGTCGCTGGCGGGGGCCGTCGTGGAGCCGGACTCGGGGCGGCTGTGGAGCGCGGCCGCGGGCCTCGGGGCCACCTGCGACGGGCGGCCGCTGGCGGTGTCGGCGGCCACCGACGTGTCGCTGTCGCTGCTGGGCACCGGCTTCGCCTACGACGGGCGGCGCCGCGCCCGGCAGGCCGGCCTGGTCGCCGCGTTGCTCCCGCAGGTCCGCGACGTCCGCCGCACCGGGTCGGCCGCGCTGGACCTGTGCGCCGTCGCCGCCGGCTGGACCGACGCCTACCTGGAGCACGGCTGCAACTGGTGGGACTGGGCCGCGGCCGCACTCGTCGCGCGGGAGGCCGGCGCGGTGGTGCGGACGCCGGGCGTCGCCGGGGTGGAGGCCCCCGACGACGGTCTGGGCGCCGACGCGACCCTCGCCGCCGCCCCGGGCATCGCGGCGCGGATCGCCGCGTTGGCGCGGGACGCCGGAGCCGCGTCCGTATGAGGTCGTGCGCGCACGGGTCCTAGCAGGGCGTCGTGTCGCGCGCCTCCGCCAGCACCGCGGGGTCGACGGCCGCGGGGGCACCCGCCTCGCCGTCGTCGGCGGGGGAGGGGGCACCGAGGGTCTCCAGCACGTCGCGCACCGGGCGCGGCGGGTTGACGTCGCCGAAGCCCGTGCCGACGGAGACGTCGACGGTCTCGTCGGCCCGCTCGTCGCGCACCAGTTCCGCGCAGGGCAGCACGAGCGACAGCGTGCTGGCCGCAGCCTCGCCCGCGGGCCCGAAGCGGACCTGCCCGACGCACTCCATGTCGCCGTCGGGGAAGAACGGGTCGTTGTCCGGTGCGCCCGCGGAGTCGAAGCCCAGGTCGCCGAGCTGTGCGGCCACCAGGTTGGCCTGCCCGCGCTGCCCGCCGGCGTTGAAGACCCGGACCGAGATCGCGGCGGGCGGGGCCGGCGCGACGGCGTCGAGGGCGCCGGACTCCAGCGTCGCGCCGGGCGCGGTGCCCGCCGCGGGGGTCGGGCAGGACTGCGGGCCGCTCGGTCCGGACGCGCCGATGAGCACGACGGTCCAGGTGACGACCGCGATCACGGCGAGGACGGACACCACCGCGACGATGGGGGTCCGGCGCCTGCGCCGGAAGGGCGGCGCGGTCATCGGTCGATCCCGTGGGCCAGCACGTGCTCGCCGAGCGCGACCAGCGGGTCGACCGCGTCGTCCAGACCGTCGGCCATCGACGCGGGCACCATCCCGGCGTGCACGCGCGCCAGGATCCCGGCGAGCACGACGGCGAGCTTGAACGTGCCGAACGCGACGTACCAGGGCAGCGGGGAGAGATCGAGACCCGACCCGGCGGCGTAGGCGGCGGCGACCTCCGCGCGCGTCGGGAACCCGGGCAACCGCGTCGGGCTGGACAGGTGCTGCGCGCCGCGCCAGATGGGGGAGTCGTCGGCCTCGTGCCAGTAGACGAGCAGCAGGCCCAGGTCGGCGAGCGGGTCGCCGAGCGTGGAGAGCTCCCAGTCGAGCACCGCGCGGATCCGGCCGGGGTCGTCGGCGTCGAACAGGCAGTTGTCGATGCGGTAGTCGCCGTGGACGATCGTGTCGCGCTGGGTGGTCGGCACGGACGCGGCCAGGGTCCCGGCCAGGCCGGTGAGCGCGTCGGCGGTGCTCTGCTCGACGGCGCCGCCGGACTCGCGCGAGGCGTCCCACTGCTTGCCCCAGCGACGCACCTGCCGGGCCATGAACCCGTCGGGACGCCCGAAGTCGCCCAGGCCGACCGCCTCCGGGTCGACGGCGTGCAGGGCGACCAGCACGTCGACCAGTGCCTGACCCGCCCGGCCGCGGTCGGCCCCGGTCTCCGCCCAGCCCGCGGGCAGCTCGCCCAGCGGGACGACGCCGTCGACGAGCTCCATGACGAAGCACGGGGCGTCGACCGGCGGGCCGCCGTCGGAGGAGGCCAGGACCTGAGGCACCGGCACCGCCGTGCCCGCCAGGCCGGTGATGACGCGCCGCTCGCGCCCCATGTCGTGCGCGGTGGCCGCGACCTCCCCGACCGGCGGCCGGCGCAGCACCACCGCTCCCGCGGGGCTCGCGACGCGGTAGGTGAGGTTCGAGCGACCCCCGCCGATCGGCGACAGCGTGCAGTCCGTCCAGCGCGGGTCGCCGAGCCGCTCGGCCAACCAGGGGCCGACGGCACCGGGATCGGCTCCCGGGACGGGGCCCGGCGATTGCGCTCTGGGCGAGTCGGATCCGGGGGCGGCAGACGCGGTCACGAACGCGAACCCTAGCCCGCACGTCCGCTCGCGGCCGGGCCCGTCGCGGGGTCGGTCGCGGGGGCTTGACGCATGGGCTAGGGTTCGCGGCCGCGGGTCAGAGCTGACGGTCCCGGGCGGGTGAGACCGGCATCACTCCTGGGGCCGGGCACAAACCCTGCCGCTGTGACGTTGTCCAGCGGCACGACGACGAAGAACTGCTGTTCACAGAGGGTGGGACGATGGCAACCGACTACGACGCTCCACGGCGCAACGAGACCGACGACATGGCCGAGGACTCGCTCGACGAGCTGAAGGCCCGTCGCAACGAGGCGCAGTCGTCCGTGGTCGACGTCGACGAGACCGACACGGCCGAGAGCTTCGAACTCCCGGGCGCCGACCTGTCCGGCGAGGAGCTCACCGTCAAGGTGATCCCGAAGCAGGCCGACGAGTTCACCTGCTCCAGCTGCTTCCTGGTGCACCACCGCAGCCGCCTCGCCGAGAGCAGCCCGCAGTTCGTCTGCCGCGACTGCGCGGCCTGAGGTCTGCACGGCCTGACGCACCACGACCGCTCGACGCCCCGGACCCCGGAGGGTTCGGGGCGTCCTCGCTCACTTGCCGAGCGCGGCCACCAGCCCGTCGGCGTCGCGCACGCTGACCACCCAGTACGGGGCCGCGGACGCGGGGTCGGTGACCTGTACCCGCACCACCGGCCGCACCCACGCGCGGTGCAGCAGGTACGCGGTCGGGTCGAGGTCGGGACCCAGCGCCACCTGCTTGGCGTCGCGGTCGCGGAGCACGTCGACGTGGCCGACGTGCGCCAGTGGCAGGACGGCGTCCCCCGCCCGCAGCACGCCGCCGGACACCCGTACCCGGACGCGCCCCAGCCAGACCAGCACGGCCACCGCGACGGGGATCAGCGCGGCGTACCCGATCCAGGCCCGGACGCCCGGGTAGCCCATGTGGATCTCGGCGCCGAGCAGCACCGCCACGCCGACGGCCGGTAGGTACCACCACCACGGCACGGACAACCGCTCGTCGAACCCGGAGGTGCCGGACGTCGCAGGCTCGGCCGTCGATGGGTGCTCGTTCACGATTCCTGAGGGTAGCGTCGCCCGTCGTGTCCGGCCCCGTCGATGCTCCCCAGCAGGCGCCGTCCACCGCACCGCCCGCGGCGCAGCCCCACCGCGCCCAGGGCGGGTCGCCGGTCGACGAGCGCCCGGCCGAGGTGTGCCCGGCCCCGGTGGACGTCCGGATCGTCCGGCTCGACCCCGCGCTGCCGCTGCCCGCGTACGCCCGTCCCGGTGACGCCGGCGTCGACCTGACCTGCACCGACGACGTGCTGCTCGGCCCCGGGCGCCGCGAGCTCGTCGGCACCGGGGTCGCTGTGGCCCTGCCGCCGGGGTTCGCCGGCTTCGTGCACCCACGGTCCGGTCTGGCCGCGCGGACGGGGCTGTCGATCGTCAACGCGCCCGGCACCGTCGACGCCGGGTACCGCGGCGAGATCCGGGTCTGCCTGGTCAACCTTGGCCAGGACGAGGTGCGGCTGGCCCGCGGTGACCGGATCGCCCAGCTCGTCGTGCAGCGGGTGGAGCAGGTGCGGTTCGTCGAGGTCGACGCGCTGCCGGAGTCCGTGCGCGGGGCGGGCGGCCACGGGTCCACCGGTGGGCACGCCGTCCTCGACACGCCCGCCCCGGACGGGGGCCTCCGGTGACCGCCGACGCCCCGGGCCGGGTCGGGCGCCGCGCCACGTCGACCGGCACGTTCGGCACGGCGGCCATCCGCCGCCGGTTCGCCGCCCAGCGCGACTTCGGACCGTTCGACGCCGAGGACCTCGACGCCGCCGTCGGCTCCCCGCCCGGCCTGCTCGACTTCGGCTCCATCCGCGTGCCGGTCCCGGAGGCGGGCACCGTCACCGTCGAACCGACGGCGAACGGGCGTCTGCAGGCCGTGCACGTCGCTCTGCCCGGCGGGCGGCTCTCGGTGAGTGCGCTCGCGGCGCCGAAGTCGTCGGGGCTGTGGGCGGAGCTGGTCGCGGAGATCGACAGCTCGCTGCGCGAGGGCGGTGCGAGGGTGCGGTCGTTCCAGGGCGACTGGGGCCGTGAGCTGCACGCCCAGACCGGGGCGGCCACCTCCGTGTTCGTCGGGGTCGACGGCGCCCGCTGGATGCTCTACGGCGTCGCCACCGGGCCCGAGCGGCATGCCGTCGACCTCGACGCCGCCCTGCGGCAGATGCTCAAGGGCACGATCGTCGACCGCGGCCGCTCGCCGTTCCCGGTGCGCACCGTCCTCCCGCTGACGGTGCCCGAGGAGCTGGCCGACTCCGACGTCGTCGACGACTCGGCGGCCGGGGTACCCGGACCGCCCGCGCCGCCCGCCCGCCCGTCGCTGGTTCCGCCGGCAGCGCGCCGGCCGGCGGCCCCGGCCGGTCCCGTCCCGGTCCGGGCGCCCGCGCCGGTGGTGCCGCGGCGGATCGACGCCCCGACCGTCATCCGGCCCGTCACGGCCTTCCCGCCGGCCGCGTCGGCCCCCGCGCCCGTCCAGCCGCTGCGCCCGGCGGACCGGCGGCCGGTGCCGCCGACCGTCCCGCCGCGGGCGCCCGCCGCGGCCGCCCGCAACGAGGCCCGGACCCCGGACACCCGGATGCCCGACCACCGGACCTCCGACGCCCGGACCTCCGACGCCCGTACCCCGGACCGGTGGACGCCGGACCGCTGGACCCCGGAACCCGACCCCGGCCGGCCCGCCGGGATCGGCTCGCCCCCCGCCGATCCCACGCAGGCGCTGCCCGTCGCGCGGCACGACCGGCCGGACGAGACGCCCGTCCCGCTGTGGGCCGCACCGGCGGGGTACCCCGCCGACGGCGAGCTGGGCCCGGACCCGACCGGTGACCCCTACCCGGCCGACCTGTCCACCGCGGGCGGGCGCACCCGCGACGACGCCGCCACCGAATGGTGGCCCGCTCTCGGCGAGGTCTCCCGGCCGGACGCCCCGCGTACCGACGGCCGGTCCGGCCGCGAACCCGGACCGTGGTCGGCCGCGGACCCGTGGGCCGCCGCGGCGCCGCTGCAGGACGACCCCGACGCCGCCGTGCGCGAGGCGCCCGCGGGGGGCCGCCGCCGAGCCCGCGACGACGTCGACGACGGCCCGAGCACGGGCTACGGGGCCCCTCGGCGCCGTGCCCCCGGCGCCGGCCCAGGCGACGGCCACGACGACGACCGCACCTACGGCGCCCCCAACCACGGGCTGCCCGGTGCCGGGTACACCGCCGTCCCGGTGCACGGCGCCGGGGCCGATCCCGCCCCCACCGAGTGGTGGCCCGCGCTGCCCCCGGAGGAGCCCGGGCCCGCGCCCCGCCGCGCACGCCACGGGTCCCCCGACGCGGCCCCGCCCGCCGCCCCCGCCTTCGACGCCGTCGCGCCGGAGCCGCGGTCCGGGCGCCGCAGGCGCGCCGACGACGAACCGGCCGGCGCCGAGGCCACTCTCGACCTCGCCGCGTTGGTCCGCGACCGGCCCGGCCGCCGCCGGTCCCGCTACGAGCCGGAGCCCGGCGGTCACGGCGTCGGCGACCTCCCGTCGCCCCCGCCGCCCGGGCGGCGCACCCCGCCGGGGAGCGAGCCCCCCGCGTGGGACCGCCCGGCGTCCGCGTGGACGGCCTCCGAGCACGGCCGCGGCGGCCCCCCGGCCGTCGGCTTCGATCCGCTGTCCGATCCGCTGTCCGACTCGCAGCCGGGGTGGTCGACGATCGACCCCCACCCGTCGGAGGACCGGTACGGCTGGTCGACCACGGGGGAGCGTCCGGGCCGCCGCCGCGCCCCGGAGCCGGCCGCCGCCACCGACCCGGTGCCCGCGGTCGATCCCGCGCCCCGGCGCCGCCGCAGCGTCGACGTGCCGCCGGACCCCGACTGGGCACCGCCGTCGTCCCGCGACGGCCGTCCCCGGGACGGGTCCGCCCCGGCTCTGGCGTTCCTCGACGAGCCCGTACCCCGCCCCGGCCGCCACCACCGCCCCCGCTGATCCGCTCAGCGGGCCCCGTCCCGGTCCGGCCCGGCCTCCCGATCACGGGCGGCGGCCCACCCCCGGACGGCGGCCCGGCCGAGCACGGCGGGATCGGCGCCGAACGCGTCGAGAGTGGAGGTCACCAGCGTGGCCCGGGGGAGCAGCTCCGCCCACCGCCGTGCCTCGGCGAGCGGGTGCACGGCGTCCCCGGACAGTCCGACGACCCCGGCCGGCACGTCGAGGCCCCGTAGTTCGTCGGGTGAGGGGCCGGGTTCGGTGGCGGCGGCGTCGAGCGCGTCGGGCAGCGCGGGGCCGTGCCCGGCCCAGGCCCGCGCGAGCTCGTCGGCGAGCCACGCCGGCGCCCCGGACCGCGCCGACGCGACCGCGGCGTCCAGCCCGTCGCGGCGCATCAGGACCGCGGTGAACCGCGCGGCGAGTGCGGCGGGCGCGGCGGCCGGGTCGTCGCCCCACGCGGGCAGGACCAGCAGCAACCCCGCCACCCGGCCGGCGCCGGCCCGGGCCGCCCACCGCGCGGCCACGTGCGCCCCGAGCGACACCCCACCCACCAGCAGCGGCCCGTCTGCTCGGTCCAGGGCGCCGTCGAGGGCCGTCCGGTACCCGGCGACCACGTCCCGTCCGCGGCGCGGGACGGGTGCGTGCAGCGCCACGCCCGCGGCCCGCAGCGGAGCGGCGAACGCGGTCCGGACGAACACGTCGTCGGACCCGGAACCGGGGAGGAGGACCGCCGTCACCGGCCGACCGTCCGGCGAGCCGCCCCACCGTTCGGCGCTCGGCGCGGCGCGTGCGGCTCGATGCGCGGGATCGGCCCCGTCCGGGGGCATCGAGGCAGGTTTCCGGGGAGTTACGCTTGTAGGGTAGCGGGCCCGACGACGGGCGCCGGATGTGATGGGGGAGAGATGGGCACCACCGATGGTGGCGCGTTCAAGCGGATGCTCAAGCGTCTGACCAGCGACGTCGACACGCTCGACGCCGACGATCTCTCCTCCGACGCCGAGAAGTCCGGGGCCCAGCGCGCATCGGACTGCGTCTGCGGCGACGAGGTCGAGGTGCTCGGTAGGCTGCGCAGCGTGGAGTTCTGTCCGCAGGACGCCGCGGCGTCCCTGGAGGCGGAACTGTTCGACGGCAGCGAGGGAGTCACGTTGATCTGGCTGGGCCGGCGGCGCATCCCGGGCATCGAGCCCGGGCGCACGATGCGCGTACGGGGGCGGCTCGCCGTCCGCGACGGGCGCAAGGTGCTCTACAACCCGTACTACGAGATCTGCCAGGCCCAGTGAAGGTCGGTAGGGCGCAGTGAAGGTCGGTAAGGCGCAGTGAAGGTCGGTAGGGCGCAGTGACGGCTGGTCCGGAGAAGGAACGTCCCGCACGCGAGATGCCGACGCTGCTCGACCAGATGGGCGGCGTGTCCGGCATCGTCGCGTCCTCGGTCCCGGTGGGCGTGTTCGTCGTCGCCAACATCCTGTTCGAGCTGCAGCCTGCGATCATCGCGGCGCTCGTCGCCGGGGTGGCCGTGGCCGTGTGGCGCGTCGTCCGCAAGCAGCCGTTGCAGCCCGCGGTCTCGGGCCTGCTCGGTGTCGGCCTGGCCGCGTTCATCGCCTCCCGCACCGGTGAGGCCCGCGGGTTCTACCTGCCCGGCCTGATCACCAGCGGGGTCTTCGCGGTGGCGTTCCTGGTCTCGGTGCTGGTGCGCAGGCCGCTCGCCGGGGTGGTCTGGCACGGCATCAACGGCGACGGTCAGGGCTGGCGACGCAACCCGCTGCTGCTGCGCGCCTACACCT
This sequence comes from Pseudonocardia abyssalis, assembly GCF_019263705.2. Classification (NCBI taxonomy): domain Bacteria; kingdom Bacillati; phylum Actinomycetota; class Actinomycetes; order Pseudonocardiales; family Pseudonocardiaceae; genus Pseudonocardia; species Pseudonocardia abyssalis. The sequence goes on along the minus strand of NZ_JADQDK010000001.1, from coordinate 2,130,677 downwards.
ACGCCACGCTGCTGTGGGCGCTCGTGTTCGCCTCCCGCGTCGTCCTGCAGGGGCTGCTCTACGACGCCAACGAGGAGACCTGGCTCGGCGTCGCACGCCTGGCCATGGGCTACCCGCTCACCGGTCTGGCCCTGCTGTTCACGATCTGGGCCGTCCGCCGCGCCCACCGCAGCAGCGAGGCCCCGGCCACCTAGCCGTCCACCACGTGGTGCGGGATCGACCGCACCACGTGCGAGGCGAACTCGTAGGCCTCCGCGACGAGCGCGTGCACGTGGTCGCTGCCGACGCGGTAGAGCATTCGCCGCCCGTCGCGGCGCACCTGCACGAGTCCGGCCAGGCGCAGCCGGCCCAGGTGCTGCGACACCGACGACCGTGACGCCGCCACCTGTTCCGTCAACGTCGATACGTCCTGCTCCCCGCCGGCGAGCAGCCGGAGCAGGTGCAGCCGCGTCGGGTCGGCCAGGTGACCCAGCACCTCCGCGGCCAGCTCGGTCTCGTGCACGGTGCTGGCAGCAGCCACTCCGTTGTGCGCGCGCATGATTGCATGATGGCCCTGAGCAGGGCATCCTGGCAACCGTGAACGACACGCAGACGGGTCATGGTCATGGTCATGGTCATGGCCACGGGCACTCCCGCGCCGGGGTCCGGGCGGCGCTCGCCTCGGTGTTCCGTCCGCACAGCCACGACGCCGCCGACTCGGTCGACGCGGAGCTGGAGGCCAGCGCCGACGGCATCCGCGCCCTGAAGATCAGCCTGGTCGTGCTGCTGGTGACCGCGCTCGCGCAGGCCGTGGTGGTCGCCCTGTCCGGGTCCGTCGCCCTGCTCGCCGACACGATCCACAACTTCTCCGACGCCCTCACCGCCGTCCCGCTGTGGATCGCGTTCGTGCTGGGCCGCCGCGCCGCCACCCGCCGCTACACCTACGGCTTCGGCCGGGCCGAGGACCTCGCGGGCGTGTTCATCGTCGCGATGATCGCGCTGTCCGCGGTCGTGGCGGGCTGGGAGTCGGTCCACCGGCTGATCGAGCCCCGACCGATCGAGAACGTGGGCATCGTGGTGGCCGCGGGGGTCATCGGGTTCGCGGGCAACGAGCTCGTCGCGGTGTACCGGATCCGGGTCGGGCGGCGGATCGGGTCCGCCGCGCTCGTCGCCGACGGCCTGCACGCCCGCACCGACGGCTTCACCTCGCTCGCGGTGGTCGGCGGGGCGGTGGGCGTGCTGCTCGGGTTCCCGCTCGCCGACCCGATCGTCGGCCTGCTCATCACCGCGGCGATCCTGGTCGTCCTGCGCGGCGCCGCCCGCGACATCTACCGGCGCCTGATGGACGCGGTCGACCCCGCGCTCGTGGACACCGCGGAGGCGGCGCTGCGCGAGGTCCCCGGCGTGCTCGACGTCGAGTCGCTGCGGTTGCGCTGGATCGGGCACCGGCTGCGCGCCGAGACCGCGATCGCCGTCGACCCGACGCTGTCGGTCGTCGACGCGCACGCCCTCGCCGCCCGCGCCCAGCACCGCCTGCTGCACGACGTGCCGCGGTTGGCGGCGGCGTCGGTGCACGTCAGCCCGGCGGGGGAGCACGGAGCGGCCCACCACGCCGAGCTGGCGCACCACCTGGGGTGAGCCTCAGCTCCGCAGCGCGGCGCGGATGTCCTCCTCGACCGCTGCGGTGGCCACGAAGACCAGCTCGTCGCCCGGCTCCAGCGCGTCGTCGGCCTGCGGCACGATCACGCGTCCGCCGCGCAGGATCACGACGAGCGCAGAGTCGACGGGCAGCTTCAGCGAGCGGACCGCACGCCCGGCGAGCGGGGTGTCGGCGGGCAGCGTCACCTCGACGAGGTTGGCCTGGCCCTGGCGGAAGGTGAGCAGCCGGACGAGGTCGCCGACGGCGACGGCCTCCTCGACGAGTGCGGCGAGCAGGCGCGGGGTGGACACGGCGACGTCGACGCCCCAGTTGTCGCCGAAGAGCCACTCGTTGCGGGGGTCGTTCACCCGCGCGACCACCCGGCGCACCGCGAACTCGGTCTTCGCCAACAGCGACACCACGAGGTTGACCTTGTCGTCGCCGGTCGCGGCGATCATCACGTCGCAGCTCTCGATGTCGGCGTCTTCGAGCGTGGACAGCTCGCAGGCGTCGGCGTGCACCCACTCCGCCGCCTCGACGGTCTCGGGCGCGATGTTGGCCAGCTCGCGCTCGATGAGCATGACCTGGTGGTGGTTGTCGAGGAGCTCGAGCGCGATGGACCGCCCGACGGCGCCCGCTCCCGCGATGGCGACGCGCATGGTTCAGCCTTCCTGCGGGGGAGCGGCCGCGGCCGCGGTGACGTCGCTGACCGTGCCGGAGACCGCGGCGACGTAGACGGTGTCCTCGGCCTGCACGACGGTGTCGGGCTTGGGCAGCACGCCGGTGCCGAACCGGACGACGAACGCCACCCGGGACCCGGTGACGCGCTCCAGCTCGGAGACCGGGTGCCCGACCCAGTCCTCGTGCACGGGCAGCGGCAGGATCGCGACCGTGCCCGACGGCTCCCGCCACGCCGACGCGACGCCGTCGGGCAGGATCATCCGCAGCAGCCGGTCGGTGCTCCAGGGCACGGTCGCGACGGTCGGGATGCCGAGCCGCTCGTAGACCGCGGCGCGCTTCTCGTCGTAGATCCGCGCGACGACCCGCTCGATGCCGAAGCTCTCCCGGGCGACCCGCGCGGCGATGATGTTGGAGTTGTCTCCGCTGGAGACCGCCGCGAACGCACTCGCCCGCTCGACCCCGGCCTCCACCAGCACCTCCCGGTGGAAGCCCTCGCCGATGACCTGTCGGCCGCGGAACTCCGGGCCGAGCCTGCGGAAGGCCTGCGGGTTCCGGTCGACGACCGCCACCTCGTGGCCGAGGCGTTCCAGCCCGGCGACGAGCGACGAGCCGACCCGGCCGCACCCCATGATCACGACGTACACGGGACGCAACGTTAGCGCGCCCGCTGCTCGAACCGCGGGCCGGCGGCATAGGCTGCGCCCGTGTCCACGCTCGCCACCGCGGTGAAGCGCATCCTGGTCGGGCGACCGCAGCGAAGCGATCGACTCAGCCACCAGTTGCTGCCCAAGCGGATCGCGCTCCCCGTCTTCGCCTCCGACGCCATGTCCTCCGTCGCCTACGCGCCAGAGGAGATCTTCCTGACGCTGTCGATCGCGGGCGTCGCGTCGTACGCCTTCTCGCCCTGGATCGGGCTCGCGGTGGTGATCGTGCTGCTCACGGTGGTCACGAGCTACCGGCAGAACGTCACGGCGTACCCGTCCGGCGGCGGCGACTACGAGGTCGCCACCGTCAACCTGGGCAAGCGGGCGGGACTGACGGTCGCGAGCGCGCTGCTCGTCGACTACACCCTCACCGTCGCCGTCTCGATCTCCGCGGCCGCGGCCAACGTCGGGGCGCTGGTGCCCTACGTCGCCGAGCACAAGGTGCAGTTCGCCGTCGCCGCGATCGTCGTGCTCACCGCGGTGAACCTGCGCGGGGTGCGCGAGTCGGGTGTCGCGTTCGCGATCCCCACGTACGCGTTCATGATCGGCATCGCCACCATGATCATCTGGGGGCTGACGCGGATCCTGCTGTTCGGGGAGACGGTGCAGGCCCCGAGCGCCGGTCTGGAGCTGGTGGCCGAGGGCGACGCGCTCACCGGGCTCGCGCTCGCGCTGCTGGTGCTCCGCTCGTTCACGCAGGGCTGTGCGGCGCTCACCGGCGTCGAGGCGATCAGCAACGGCGTACCGGCGTTCCGCAAGCCGAAGTCGAGCAACGCGGCGAAGACGCTGCTGCTGCTCGGCGGCATCTCCGTCACGATGTTCATGGGCCTGATCTGGCTGGCCCAGCTCACCGGCGCGAAGATCGCGGAGAACCCGGCGGTCCAGTTCCCCGGCGCACCTCCCGGCTACGTCCAGCAGACGCTGGTGGCCCAGCTCGCCGACGCCGTGTTCGACGACTTCCGCCCCGGCTTCTTCTTCGTCGTCGTGGTCACCGCGCTGATCCTCGTGCTCGCCGCCAACACCGCCTACAACGGTTTCCCGGTGTTGGGCTCGATCCTGAGCCAGGACCGCTACCTGCCCCGCCAGCTGCACACCCGCGGCGACCGGCTGGCGTTCTCCAACGGCATCCTGGTGCTCGCCGGGGTCGCGATCCTGCTGGTCGTGGGGTTCCAGGCCGAGGTGACGCGGCTGATCGCGCTCTACACCGTCGGCGTGTTCACCTCGTTCACGCTGAGCCAGTTCGGCATGCTGCGGCACTGGAACCGGCTCCTCGCAGGGGAGACCGACCCCGCCGAGCGCAGCCGGATGCGCCGCGCGCGCGTCGTCAACGGGTTCGGTGCGGGCATGACCGGCGTCGTGCTGATCATCGTGCTGATCACCAAGTTCACCCGCGGGGCGTGGATCGCGATCGCCGCGATGGGCGTGTTCTACCTGCTGATGATGGCGATCCAGAAGCACTACGACCGCGTCTCCGCCGAGCTGGTCGCGGGCGACGGCGACGGCGTGCTGCCCTCGCGCAACCACGCGATCGTGCTGGTCTCCACGCTGCACAAGCCCACGCTGCGGGCCGTCGCCTACGCCAGGGCCACGCGCCCGGACGTGCTCGAGGCGGTCACCGTCAACGTCGACGAGGCCGACACGAAGCGCCTGATGCGCGACTGGGACAAGCGCAAGATCCCGGTGGCGCTCAAGGTCATCGAGTCGCCGTACCGGGAGATCACCAAGCCGGTCCTCGACTACGTCCGGCGGATCCGCGGCGACAACCCGCGCGACGTCGTCACCGTCTTCATCCCCGAGTACGTGGTGGGGCACTGGTGGGAGCAGATCCTGCACAACCAGAGCGCGCTGCGGCTCAAGGGGCGGCTGCTGTTCCAGCCCGGGGTGATGGTCACGAGCGTGCCGTGGCAGCTCGCGTCCTCGGAGCGGGTCACGACGCGGCGGCCGGAGACCCCGCCCGGGTCCACGCGGCGCGGGTACGAGACGCCGCCCGCCCCCCTCCCGAAGACGTCCACGACGAAGGCCCCCACGACGAAGGCCCCCACGACGAAGTCAGAGGTGCGCCGGTGACGGCCGACTGGACCGACCGGATCCTCGATCTCGACGTCGGCGCGGTCGCGCACGGCGGGCACTGCGTCGCGCGCTCGGAGGGGCGGGTCGTGTTCGTACGGCACGCGCTGCCGGGCGAGCGGGTGCGGGCCGTCGTCAGCGAGGACGGCGGCGGTGCGTTCTGTCGCGCCGACGCCGTCGCCGTGCTCGACGCGTCGCCGGACCGCGTGCCGTCCTCGTGCGTCTGGGCCCGCGCGGGCGGCTGCGGCGGCTGCGACCTGCAGCACGCCGACCCGGCGGCCCAGCGTGCGCTCAAGGGCGCCGTGCTGGCCGAGCAGCTCCAGCGCCTCGCCGGGGTCGTGCGGCCCACCGTGGTCGAGGAGCTGCCCGGCGGGCCGCTGGGCTGGCGGCACCGCGTGCGCCTCGCGGTCGACGCCGCGGGCCGTGCCGGGCTGCGCGCGCACCGCAGCCACGACGTCCTCCCGATCGCCGACTGCCCGCTCGCCCCCGCCGGCACGCTGCCGTCGGTGCTCGCGCACTCGTTCGAGCCCGGGGGAGAGGTGGAGATCGCCTCCGACGCCGACGGGCTGCTGCACGTCGACGCCCCCGGCCCGCAGGCCGGCGGCTTCCCGGAGGACGGTCCCGTCGTCCAGCGGGCCGTGGGCCGGGAGTGGCGGCTCTCGCCCGGCGTCTTCTGGCAGGTGCACCCCGCCCTGCCCGACACCCTCGCCGCGGTCGTCGCGCAGTGGGCCGACGCCCCGGCGGGCGGCGTGGCGTGGGACCTCTACGGCGGCGTCGGGCTGTTCGCGGCCGTGCTCGCGGAGCAGGTCGGTCCCGACGGCGGCGTCACCGTCGTCGAGTCCTCGCGCCAGGCCGTCGCGGACGGGCGGGCGGCGCTGGCCGACCTGCCGCAGATCGGGTGGCGGGTCGGGCGCGTCGAGCGGCTCGTGGAGACCCTCGACGGGCAGCCGGACGTCGTCGTCGCCGACCCGCCGCGCAAGGGGCTGGGCAAGGCTCTCGTCGAGGCCCTGTGCGACCGCGGGCCGCAGCGGGTGGTGCACGTGGCGTGCGACCCGGCCGCCCTGGCCCGCGACGTGTCCCTGTTCGAGGCGCGCGGGTACGCGCTCACCGAACTGCGCGCGTTCGACGCGTTCCCGATGACGCACCACTTCGAGTGCGTGGCGCTGTTCGTCCGGGTCTGAGCAGGTGATCGACCTGGCCGGATGGGCACCCGAGCCCGTCGAGACCACCGCCCGCATCGACCCGTGGCCCGGTGAGGCGTTCGCGGCCCTGCTCGACGTCGAGCCGCCCGGGCCGGAGCTCCCGCCGATGTGGCACGGGTTCCACCTGCTCGACCACCCGGCTCAGGCCGACCTCGGCGACGACGGGCACCCCGCCCACGGGCACTTCCTCCCGCCGATGCCGGACCGGCGGCGCATGTTCGCCGGCGGCCGGCTCGAGGTGCGCACGCCGCTGCGCGTCGGCGATCTCGTCACCCGGCGCTCGTCGCTGGTGTCGGTCGTGCCCAAGACCGGGCGCAGCGGGGAGATGGTGCTGGTGACGCAGCGCCACGAGTTCACCGTCGACGGGGCGCTGGTGCAGGTGGAGGAGCAGGACTTCGCCTACCGCAGCCAGCCCGCCGGCACCGCCCGCGCGCTCGCCCCGGACGCGCCGGGGGAGCTGCCCGCCGGGGGGTGGCGCCTGGACCTCGCGCCCGACGCCCCGATGCTGTTCCGCTTCAGCGCGCTGACCTACAACACCCACCGCATCCACTACGACCACCCGTACGTCACCGGGGTCGAGGGCTACCCGGGTCTCGTCGTGCACGGCCCCCTGCTCGCCCTGCTGCTGCTGGAGCTGCCCCGCCGCTTCGCCCCGTCGCGGCGGGTCACCGGCTTCTCCTACCGGCTGCGGCGGCCGGTGTTCGCCGGGACGCCGGTGGCCGCGGCCGGGTCGCCCGACGACCTCGCGGCCGGGGTGCCGGGGCGGTCACCTGCGGTCACCGGTGGGGTGACGCTCGGCTAGGACCCCGCGAGTCGGTGCGCCGAGCGTCACCGGGCACCATGGACGGGTGACGAGTACCGCCCCCGCCATCCGGAACACCGTGCCGCACGGCCCGCACACCGTCGAGCAGCGCATCGCCGACGAGCTCGGGGTCCGCCCCCACCAGGTGGCCGCGGCCGTCGGGCTCCTCGACGGCGGGGCCACGGTCCCGTTCATCGCCCGGTACCGCAAGGAGGCCACCGGAACCCTCGACGACGCGCAGCTGCGCACGCTCGAGGAGCGCCTGGGCTACCTGCGGGAGCTGGAGGACCGGCGCGCCGCCGTGCTGGAGGAGATCCGGAAGCAGGGCAAGCTCGAGCCCGAGCTGGAGGGCCGGATCCGTGCCGCGGAGTCCAAGGCGCGGCTGGAGGACGTCTACCTCCCGTTCAAGCCCAAGCGTCGCACCAAGGCGATGGCCGCGCGCGAGGCGGGCCTGGAGCCCCTGGCCGACGCCCTGCTCGGCGACCCGTCGCTGGACCCGCAGGGGACCGCGGCCGGGTACCTGAACGACACGGTCGCCGACGTCGCCGCGGCCCTGGAGGGGGCGCGGGCGATCCTCGTCGAGCGCTTCGGGGAGGACGCCGACCTCATCGGCGGCCTGCGCGAGCGGATGTGGACGCGCGGCGTGCTCGTCACGAAGGTCCAGGCGGGCAAGGAGGCCGAGGGTGCGAAGTTCTCCGACTACTTCGACTTCTCCGAGCCGTTCACGAAGCTGCCCTCCCACCGGATCCTGGCCGCGCTGCGCGGGGAGAAGGAGGAGATCCTCGACCTGTCGCTGGAGCCCGATCGCGAGCCCGCCGAGCCCGGGGTGCGCACGGACTACGAGGCCACGATCGCGAAGGCGTTCGGGATCTCCGACGAGGGCCGTCCGGCCGACAAGTGGCTCGGCGACGTCGTGCGCTGGGCCTGGCGCACCCGGATCCTGCTGCACCTGGGCATCGACATCCGCGTGCGGCTGCGGACGGTGGCCGAGGAGGGCGCGATCGGCGTCTTCGCCACCAACCTGCGAGACCTGCTGCTCGCCGCCCCGGCGGGCAGCCGCGCGACGATGGGCCTGGACCCCGGCCTGCGCACGGGGGTGAAGGTCGCCGTCGTCGACGCGACGGGCAAGGTCGTCGCCACGGACACGATCTACCCCCACGAGCCCCGCAGGGACTGGAAGGGCTCGCTCGCGACGCTGACGAGGTTGGCCGCCGCCCACGACGTCGACCTGGTGGCGATCGGCAACGGCACCGCATCGCGCGAGACCGACCAGCTCGCGCGCGAGCTCGCCGCCACCAACCCCGCACTCAAACTGACGCCGGTGATGGTGAGCGAGGCCGGGGCGTCGGTGTACTCGGCCTCCGCGTTCGCCTCGGCGGAGCTGCCCGACCTCGACGTCTCGATCCGCGGCGCCGTCTCGATCGCGCGGCGCCTGCAGGACCCGCTCGCCGAGCTGGTGAAGATCGACCCCAAGTCGATCGGCGTGGGCCAGTACCAGCACGACCTCGCGGAGTCGGCGCTGTCACGCTCGCTCGACGCGGTCGTCGAGGACTGCGTGAACGCGGTCGGCGTCGACGTCAACACCGCGTCGGTGCCACTGTTGCGCCGCGTCTCGGGGATCACCGAGGGCCTGGCCACCCAGATCGTGCTGCACCGCGACACGCACGGCCCCTTCCGCACCCGCACCGCGCTGGCCGACGTGCCGCGGCTGGGCCCGAAGGCCTTCGAGCAGTGCGCGGGCTTCCTGCGCATCCGCGGCGGCGACGACCCGATCGACATGTCCGGCGTGCACCCCGAGGCGTACCCGGTGGTGCGCCGGATCGTGGAGACTGCGAAGGTCGACGTCTCCACGCTGATCGGCAACGCGTCGAAGATCAAGACGTTGCGCGCCAAGGACTTCGTCGACGAGACGTTCGGTCTGCCGACGGTCTCCGACATCCTCGGCGAGCTGGAGAAGCCCGGCCGCGACCCTCGCCCGGCGTTCCGCACGGCCACGTTCGCCGACGGCGTCCACAAGATCTCGGACCTGCGGCCGGGGATGCTGCTGGAGGGCCAGGTCACCAACGTGGCGGCGTTCGGGGCGTTCGTCGACGTGGGCGTGCACCAGGACGGCCTGGTGCACGTGTCGGCGATGTCGAAGGACTTCGTGTCCGACCCGCGCGAGGTCGTCAAGAACGGCGACGTGGTGCGCGTCAAGGTGATGGAGGTCGACGAGGCGCGCAAGCGCATCTCGCTGACCCTGCGCCTCGACGACGAGGTCGGGGCCGACGGGAAGCCGGTGTCGCAGCGCGAGCGCCGCTCCGGCGGCGGGCGGCCCGAGGGTGACCGCCCCGGCGGCGGCCCGCGTGGCGCCGGCCCCCGTCAGGGAGCCGGCCAGGGCGGTGGCGGCAAGCGCTCCGACCCCAAGCGCTCCGACCCCAGGCGCGGCGACCCCAGGCGCGGCGACGGCAAGCGCATCGACGCCGGCCGCGGTGGCCAGGGCGGCGGCGGCCGCGGAGCAGGATCGGGCGGGTCCCGCGGCGGCTCCAGCAGCAGTCCCGGCGGCGGCGGGCTCGGCAACAGCGCGATGGCCGACGCCCTGCGCCGGGCCGGCCTGGCCGACGGCGGCAAGAAGTAGCGGCCGGGGCTCAGCTCGCCAGCACCGCCACCACCGCGTCGACGTCGGAGAGGTCGACGAGCACGTGGTGAGCGCCCGCGTGCATCAGCTCCTCGGCGGTGGCCGGGCCGGTGGTGACGCCGACGGCCACGACGCCGGCCCCGAGCGCGGCGGCGACGTCGTGCACGGTGTCGCCCACGACGAGCACGTCGGCGTCGGCGAACGGGCCGTGGGCCGCCTCCGCGCGCTCCCGGCTGCGGCGCACCAGCTCGGTGCGCACGGGGTGGTCGTCGCCGTAGCCGCCGATGGCGGTCTCCAGCCAGCCGTCGAGACCGAACGCGGCCACCTTGCCGATGCCGACGGGGGCGATGTTGCCGGTCACCAGCGTCTGTACGACGTCGGGCCGCCCGGCCAGCGCGGCGAGCACCTCGGCGGCACCGGGCAGGAGCCTGCCCTCGACGGCCATCCGCGCGGAGCGTCCGGCGAACTCCTCGGCGTAGCGGGCGAAGAACGGTTGCAGGTGCGGGCCGGCGTCGTCGATGCCGTGCTGGGCGAACAGCTCCGGGGTGATCGACAGGTCGGTGCGGCCCGCGGCCACGAGCGCGCCGCGCCACGGGATACCGGTGACGGCGGTGAACGCCGCCGCGTACGCCTCGACGCCCACGCCGCCGCCGACGAGCAGCGTGCGGTCGACGTCCCACTGGATCAGCCTCATGCGCTGATCCTGCGCGATCAGGCGGCGACGACCTGCGCCGCCCCGAGCAGGCGGTCGGTGAGCCGCGCGAGCACGGCCTCGTCGACGCCGTGCGCGGCGAGCCAGCCCGCGGCACCGCCGTCGTAGGCCTCGACCTCGTCGAGCACCGCCTCCAGCGCCGCGGCCTGCACGCCCATCAGTGCGCGGTTGCGCGGCTCGTGGATCCCGGCGGCGCGCAGCGTGGCCCACAGCTGCGGGAGGTTGGCCTCGGTCCGCAGGTAGTCGTCCATGACGTCGGCGCGGCGGACGCCCACCGCCCGCAGCAGCACCGCGACGACGACGCCGGTGCGGTCCTTGCCCGCGGTGCAGTGCACCAGCACCGGGCCGGGGGAGCCGGCGACGACCCCGGCGATGTGCGCGATGGAGCCGGCGGCGTCGCGGGCGAGGAGCCGGTACGCCTCGGCCAGGTCGTGACCGGTGGGCTGCTCGGCGGCCAGCGCCGGTGCGAGGTCGGCGCCCATCGGGACGGAGTGCACCGTGGTGCCGGGGCGGTCGAGGCGGTGCGGTGCGGGGTCCTCACCCGGGACGCGCAGGTCGATGACGTCGGCGGGCGGCCAGATCGCGACCGTGGCCGACGCGGCGGTGCCCGACAGCGGCAGCTCGCTGCGGTAGAGCACACCCCGGCGCACGATCCGGCCGTCGTCGGTGCGCAGGCCGCGCAGGTCACGCAGGTTGGCGGGAGCGGGGGAGATCGTCACGTCGACCAGGGTCCCCGCGCGAGGTGAACGGCGAGCCACATCGTGACCCACGACCCATGTGACGTCAGCGGTTGCGCGGGTGGTCCCGGGCCGTGCGCTCGTTGCCCCGCTTGTAGTCGCCGGTGACACGGGCCATCAGCTGCTGCGGGTCACCCGACTCGACCTCGACGAGGAACTGCGCGGCGGCGGCCCCGCGCAGCGTCGTGGCGGGCCGGCCGCGGTGGCTGATGCGCACCTCGTCACCGTGCTGCGCGTAGTCGAAGCCGTCGGGGGAGTGCGCCACGGGGCCCATGATCGCACCCCGATGGTGACGTGAGCGGTGTCACCTGGGAGTATTACCGGTCGATGGTGCGTTGAAGGCCATCAGAGACCGCAACGGCCAGGCAGATTTCGTGCAGAGGGCCCGCGGGCTCGCCCGCGGGTACGCCGACGTGTGCCCGCCGACTGCGACGGAAGACTTCATTTGTCTCAGCACGACTCCGACCTGACCACCTTCGCCGAACTCCCCCTGCGCGCCGAGCTCCTCTCGGTCGTCGAGGAGCTGGGCTACACCAGCCCGAGCCCGATCCAGGCCCAGGCCATCACCCCTCTGGTGGAGGGCCGCGACCTGCTCGGCCAGGCCGCCACCGGCACCGGCAAGACGGCGGCGTTCGCGCTGCCGATGCTGGAGCGCCTCACCGACCTGCGCCCCGCCCGCGACCGCGGCGCGGCGCCGTTCGGCCTGATCCTGGCGCCGACCCGCGAGCTCGCGCTGCAGGTGTCCGAGGCGGTCACCCGCTACGGCTCGCACCTGCGCACCCGCGTGCTCACCGTCTACGGCGGTGCGCCGGTCGGGCCGCAGCTCAAGGCGTTGCACCAGGGCGTCGACGTCGTGGTGGCCACGCCGGGCCGCGCGATCGACCTGATGAACCGCGGCGCGCTCAAGCTCCAGGACCTGGAGATGGTCGTCCTCGACGAGGCCGACGAGATGCTCGACATGGGCTTCGTCGAGGAGATCGAGACGCTGCTCGACGCCACCCCGGACACCCGGCAGGTCGTGCTGTTCAGCGCCACCATGCCGCGCCGCATCGAGACCCTCGCGCAGAAGTACCTGCGCGAGCCGGTCACCGTGCGGATCGCCCGCGAGGAGGCCGTCGAGGGCGAGGCGCCGCAGGTCCGCCAGACCGCGTACCTGGTGCCCCGCACCCACACCACCGCCGCGCTCGGGCGCGTCCTGGAGGCCGAGCGGCCGAAGGCGGCCATCGTCTTCTGCCGCACCCGCCTCGACGTCGACGCCGTCACCGAGACGCTCACCGGCCGCGGCCTGCGCGCCGAGGCGCTGCACGGCGGCATGGACCAGGAGCACCGCACCCGGGTGGTCGAGCGGCTGCGCAGCGGGCGCACCGAGCTGCTCGTCGCCACCGACGTCGCGGCCCGCGGCCTCGACATCGACCTGCTCACCCACGTCGTCAACCACGACGTGCCGCAGAGCTCCGAGGCCTACGTCCACCGCATCGGGCGCGTCGGCCGGGCCGGGCGCGAAGGCGTGGCGATCACGCTCGCGCCGCCGTCGAAGGTGTACGCGCTGCGCAACGTGGAGCGGCTCACCGGCCAGACCATCGAGATGGCGCCGGTGCCCACCGCCGCCGACCTGCGCGCCGCCCGCCTCGAGCGCACCCGTGAGGCGCTGCGCGCCGAGCTGGAGACCGGCACGCCCGACGCAGGAGACGGCGTCGACGCGATGATCGCCTCCCTGGCCGAGGACTTCGACCCCGCCGACGTCGCCGCCGCGGCGATCCGGCTGATGACCTCCGCCGCGGGCTCGCCCGACGACGGCGAGGACATCCCCGTCGTCAGCGCCCCGCGCTCGGGTTCGCGCGACGCGCGCGGCCCCCGCGACACGCGTGGTCGCGGCGGAGCGGCCGCGGGCACCCGCGCGCCGAAGGCCGGCACCACGCGGCTGTTCGTCAACGCGGGCCGCGCCAGCGGCGTGCGCCCGCAGGACATCGTGGGTGCGCTGGCCAACGAGTCCAACCTGACGGGCCGCGACATCGGCGCCATCCAGATCCACGAGCGCCACGCGCTCGTCGAGATCCCGGAGCACGCCGCCGACGACGTCCTGCGCAGCCTGCGCGGCACCACGACGCTCAAGGGTCGCCGGGCCAACGTCCGGCGAGACCGCGGGTTCGCGGGCGCCGGAGCGGGCCAGAGGGACTAGTCGCGTTAGGACGAACGGTCTAGCGCCGCTCTGCTAGTTTCGCCCGATGCGCGGGCGGACGGCGGTGGCGGCGCTGGCCGCGTTCACGGTCATGGCCGGGTGTTCGGCCGTCGTGCCCGGCACCGGGGCGCCGGCCCGCGACGTGCCCGTCGCCGACGTCGGTTTCGGCGACGCCGAGCGGGTCCTCGCCGAACAGATGGCGATCTTCCGCTCGTGGGACGTGTGCGCGATGCACGACGTGGCCGCGGCGGAGCGCGAGACCGCGGCCGTCGCCTTCGCGGTGCGTCCGGTGCGGGGGTACGACGGATGCGAGATCGCCTTGGAGGCCGCCGCGGACGGCGCGCTGTCCTACGTGACGATCGAGGTCACGGAGGTCGTGCGGGGGTCCGGTGCGCCCCGCGAGGTCGACGCGCGCACGTTCGCGCCCGTGGCCGCGGCCCCGCAGGCGCAGGGGCGGTCCGAGTGCGGGTACGTCCGGGAGGTCGCGCTCGGCTGGGGCGTCGTCGTGCGCGGGGAGGTCGCCGGTGACCCGGGCGCCTCGTGCGCACTGGCCGGTGACTACCTCGCCGACGTCCTGCCCCGCATCGACGACCCGCCGCGGCGGGCGGCCGCGGGCACCGACCCGGCGTTCGCGCTGGACGAGCAGGACCCCTGCGCGGTGCTCGCCGCACTGGCCCCCGATGCGGCGGACGTGACCGTCGACGGCCCGCGCGCCTGTTCCGCCCCGGGTCTGCGGGTGGCGTTCGGGCTGTCCCAGGTCGAGGCCGACGTCGAGGGTTCCGCTGTGCTGCTGCCCGGCGGCCGCGTCGAGGTCGTCGACGACGCACCGGACGGGTGCACGGTGACGCGGCAGGCGAGCGACACGACGTTGCTCGCCCCGTCGCTGCCCTACCTGTTCCGCGAGACGCTCGCCGTCACCACGGCCGACTGCGCCGCAGCCCGTGCCGACCTGGACGCGGTCGGGCTCCCGGGTCCGGTCGCCGCGGCGCCGGGGGCGTTCGCGTTGGGGTCGCTGGAGGACTTCCCGACCGCCGACGACGTGGGCGCGCCCTTCGACCCGTGCGCGACGGTCGGCTGGTCGGCGTTCCCGGCCGCGGTGCGCCCGCCGGGGATCGACCCGCGCCCGTTCCCGTCGCCGGTCGACACCGACACGCTCTACCGCGTGGGCTGCGACTATTCCTCCGACGCGCTCGCGTCGATCCTGAGCTGGGGACCGGCCGCAGGCGCGTACTCGACCGACCCGGCCGCACGCCCGGGTGTCGCCACGCAGTTCGGCGGCCGCCCCGGCCTGGAGCACCGGGCCGCCCCGGCGTCGGGCGAGGCCCCGCTGTGCCTGTCGACCATGCAGCTCGGCAACGGGATCGCCGGCGTCGTCACCCTGGCCCGCGACACCACGGAGGACCTGTGCGCGGTCAACCGTGCGGTGCTGGAGGCGCTCGCGCCGCTCGTGCCCTGACTTGTGAGGGGGCGGCGCCGGGGGTAGGCACTGCGGATGGCCGATGACGTCCTGGTGACCCCGGAGCCCGTGCAGGTCGCGGTGCGGCGCGCGATGTGGCGCCTCCTGCCGTTCCTCGGGTTCTGCTACCTGCTCAACTACGTCGACCGTGTCAACGTCGGGTTCGCGGCACTGCGCATGAACCCCGACCTCGGTCTCTCCGCCGCGTCCTACGGGCTGGGCGCCGGGCTGTTCTTCGTCGGCTACTTCTTCTTCGAGGTGCCGAGCAACGTGATCCTGCACCGGGTCGGCGCCCGGCTGTGGATCGCCCGGATCATGGTGACCTGGGGGATCGTCGCCTCGGCCACCGCGTTCGTGACGAACGAGCTCGGCTTCTACGCCGTGCGCTTCCTGCTCGGGGTGGCGGAGGCCGGGTTCTTCCCCGGGATCATCCTGTACCTGACGTACTGGTTCCCCCGCGCCCAGCGCGCGAAGGTGGTCGCCCTGTTCTTCCTCGCGGTGCCGCTGTCGACGGTGTTCGGCGCCCCGATCTCGACGCTGCTCATCGAGAACGGCGACGGCGTGCTCGGGTTCGAGCAGGGCTGGCGGTTCATGTTCTTCGCCGAGGGCATCCCCGCGATCCTGTTCGGGCTGCTCGTCCTGGTGCTGCTGCCCGACCGGCCGACGAGGGCCCGCTGGCTCACCCCCGACCAGGCGCAGGCGCTGGAGGCGACGATCGCGGCCGAGGACACCGAGCAGGTGCCGGAGACCACCGGGATGCGCCACGCCCTGCGCGACGGCCGCGTGATCGCGCTGTCGGTCGTCTACTTCGGGGTCGTGTTCGGGCTCTACGTGCTCGCGTTCTTCCTGCCGCAGGTGGTCTCCGAGCTGCAGGAGCAGTTCGGGGTGGAGTTCTCGCTGGTGCAGATCGGGCTGATCACCGCGGTGCCGTACGCGGTGGCGTCGGTGGTGATGCTGCTCAACGCGCGGCACTCCGACGCCACGGGGGAGCGGACGTGGCACGTCGCGGCGCCGGCGTTCGTCGGGGCCGCGGGGGTGGCGGTCGCGCTGTTCATGGACTCGCCGTACCTGGTGATCGCGGCGATGTGCGTCTGCGCGTCGGGGGTGTTCGCGGCGATCCCGGTGATCTGGCAGATCCCGCCGACGTTCCTGACGGGCGTCGGGGCCGCCGCGGGTATCGCGCTGATCAACTCCTTCGGCAACCTGTCGGGGTTCGTCGGGCCGTACCTGACGGGCTGGCTGCAGGGCGTGACCGGGGACTTCCGGGCCGGGATGTTCGTCGTCGCCGGGTTCATGGTGCTGTCCGGTGTGGTGGTGCTGGTGGTGGGCAGGAAAGCTGGGGCCTCCACCACCCGAGGAGTCCGCGCATGACCGACATCAAGCCCCGTTCCCGCGACGTCACCGACGGCCTGGAGCGCACCGCCGCCCGCGGCATGCTCCGCGCGGTCGGGATGCGCGACGAGGACTTCGGCAAGCCGCAGATCGGCATCGCGTCGAGCTGGAACGAGATCACCCCGTGCAACCTGTCGCTGCAGCGCCTGGGCCTCGCGGCCAAGGAGGGCGTGCACCGCGCGGGCGGCTTCCCGATGGAGTTCGGCACGATCTCGGTGTCCGACGGGATCTCGATGGGGCACGTCGGGATGCACTGGTCGCTGGTGTCGCGCGAGGTGATCGCCGACTCCGTGGAGACCGTCGTGCAGGCCGAGCGCCTCGACGGCACCGTGCTGCTCGCGGGCTGCGACAAGAGCCTCCCCGGGATGCTGATGGCCGCCGCGCGCCTCGATCTCGCCGCGGTGTTCCTCTACGCCGGGTCGATCATGCCCGGGTACGTGGGGGAGCGGGAGGTGACGATCGCCGACGCGTTCGAGGCCGTCGGCGCGTGCCAGCGGGGGTTGATCACCCGCGAGGAGGTCGACGCCATCGAGCGCGCGATCTGCCCCGGTGAGGGGGCCTGCGGCGGGATGTACACCGCGAACACGATGGCCAGCGCGGCCGAGGCGCTGGGGATGGCACTGCCCGGGTCGGCGAGCCCGCCCGCGGTCGACCGGCGCCGCGACGGCATCGCCCGTGCGTCCGGCGAGGCCGTGATCGGGATGATCGAGAAGGGCATCACCGCACGGCAGATCCTCACCAAGGAGGCGTTCGAGAACGCGATCGCCGTGGTGATGGCGTTCGGCGGGTCCACCAACGCGGTGCTGCACCTGCTGGCGATCGCCTGGGAGGCCGGTGTCCCGCTGGAGCTGGCCGACTTCACCCGCATCGGTGACCGCGTCCCGCATCTCGCCGACGTCAAGCCGTTCGGGGCGCACGTGATGTCCACCGTCGACCGGGTGGGCGGGGTACCCGTCGTCATGAAGGCCCTGCTCGACGCCGGGCTGCTGCACGGCGACGTGCTCACCTGCACCGGGTCCACCGTGGCGGAGAACCTCGCCGCGATCGACCCGCCGGACCTCGACGGCGACATCCTGCGCGCGCTGTCCGACCCGATCCACCCCACCGGTGGCATCACGATCCTGCACGGCTCGCTCGCGCCGGAGGGCGCCGTCGTCAAGAGCGCGGGGTTCGACTCCTCGCGCTTCGAGGGCACCGCCCGCGTGTTCGACGGGGAGCAGGGCGCGATGGACGCCGTGCCCGACCTGGCGCCCGGAGACGTCGTCGTCATCCGGTACGAGGGGCCGCGCGGTGGGCCGGGGATGCGCGAGATGCTCGCCGTCACCGGCGCGATCAAGGGCGCCGGCCTGGGCAAGGACGTGCTGCTGCTGACCGACGGCCGGTTCTCCGGGGCCACGACGGGCCTGTGCGTGGGGCACGTCGCGCCCGAGGCCGTCGACGGTGGGCCGATCGCGTTCGTCCGCGACGGCGACCGGATCGTGCTGGACATGGCCTCGCGCACCCTGGACCTGCTCGTCGACGACGCGGAGCTGGAGCGGCGCCGCGACGGATGGTCCCCGCCCACCCCGACGCCCGAGCTGCGGCGCGGGGTGCTGGGGAAGTACTCGAAGCTCGTGGGGTCCGCGGCGCAGGGCGCGGTCTGCTCGTAGCGCACCTGCACCGCACCGCCGTCGCGTGGACCGCACCGGTGCCGCAACGGCGGTGCGGTCGCGGCGACGACGGTGCGGTGCGTCCGCCCACGGCATAACCTGTTGTTTACTGAGCGCGCGCTCAGATACGGTCCCGGCCGTGACCCGTCCTGCGCGCGCCCGCCGCCTCGCCCCCGAGGCGCGACGACGTGCGCTGGTCGAGGCGACCCTGCCGCTGGTGCTCCGGCACGGCGCCGCCGTCAGCACCCGGCAGATCGCCCTGGCCGCGGGCGTCGCCGAGGGCACGATCTTCAGCGTCTTCCCGCACAAGGAGGCCCTGATGCGCGCGGTCACCGCGGCCGCGCTCGACCCGGCGTCGACCCTGCGCGAGCTCGCCGACGTCGACGGCTCGCTGCCGCTCCGCGCGCGGCTCGTCGCCGGGGTGGAGATACTGCAGAGCCGCCTCACCGGGGTCTTCGGGCTCCTCGACGCACTCGGCATGCACCGTCCGCCCGACGAGGAGGAGTGCGACCACCCCGCGCCCAGCACCATGAACGACGCGTTCCGCGTGGCCATCGCCGACCTGGTCGGCCCCGACGCCGACGCGCTCCGTGTGCCGCCCGGGGAGCTGGCGCACGTGCTGCGGCTGCTCGTGTTCTCCGGCACCCACCCCCGCATCTGCGACGGGGCGCCGCTCACCGCCGAGCAGATCGTCACGGTCGTGCTCGACGGCTACTCCCACCACCACTGCGACCACCACCACGGCGGGACACGCTCATGTTGATCAAGCTCCTGCGCGAGCACCTGCGCCCCTACTCGAGACCGCTGCTGATGGTGGTCGGGCTGCAGCTCGTCGGCACCGTCGCCGCGCTGTACCTGCCCAGCCTCAACGCCGACATCATCGACTCGGGCATCGCCCGCGGCGACACCGCCTACATCCTCGGCACCGGCGGCTGGATGCTGCTGGTCACCCTCGCGCAGGTCGCCTGCTCGATCGGGGCCGTCTGGTTCGGCGCCCGCACCGCGATGGGCTTCGGCGCCGACCTCCGGGCCGCGGTGTTCCACCGCGTCGGGGAGTTCTCCGCGCGCGAGGTCAACCGCTTCGGGGCCCCGTCGCTGATCACCCGCAGCACGAACGACGTGCAGCAGGTGCAGATGCTCGTGCTGCTGTCGTGCACGATGCTCGTCTCCGCCCCGATCATGTGCGTCGGCGGCATCTTCTTCGCGCTGCAGGAGGACATCGGCCTGTCCTGGCTGGTGGCCGTCAGCGTGCCGGCGCTCGTCGTCGCGATCGGGCTGATCATCGTCCGGATGGTGCCGCAGTTCCGCCTCATGCAGGTGCGGATCGACGCCGTCAACCGCGTGCTGCGCGAGCAGATCACCGGCATCCGCGTGGTGCGCGCGTTCGTGCGCGAGCCGCAGGAGTCGGCGCGCTTCGGCCTCGCGAACACCGGGGTCACCGAGGTGGCGATCCGGGCGGGCCGGCTGCAGGCGCTGATCTTCCCGGTCGTGATGCTGCTGCTCAACGTCTCCAGCGTGGCGGTGCTCTGGTTCGGCGCCGAGCGGATCGACGCCGGTCAGATGTCGATCGGGGCGTTGACGGCGTTCCTGCAGTACCTGCTGCAGATCCTGATGGCCGTCATGATGGCCACCTTCATGGCGATCATGATCCCGCGCGCCGCGGTGTGCGCGGACCGGATCGGCGAGGTGCTCGACACCGAGTCCTCCGTGGCCCCGCCGAAGCGGACGACCGTCCCGACCCGCTCCGACGGCCTGCTGGAGTTCGACCGCGCCGGCTTCACCTACCCCGGCGCCGCGTCCCCGGTGCTGAGCGACGTCTCGCTGACCGCCCGGCCCGGGCAGACCACCGCGATCATCGGCAGCACGGGTGCGGGCAAGACCACGCTGCTCTCGATGGTGCCGCGCCTGTTCGACGCGACGGCGGGCGCGGTCCGCGTCGACGGCGTCGACGTCCGCGAGCTCGATCCCGAGGTGCTGTGGAAGCGGATCGGGCTGGTGCCGCAGAAGCCGTTCCTGTTCTCCGGCACGGTCGCGAGCAACCTGCGCTACGGCGACCCGGACGCCTCCGACGACGCCCTGTGGGCGGCGCTGGAGATCGCGCAGGGCGCCGACTTCGTCCGGGCGATGGAGGGCGGGCTCGACGCCCCGATCAGCCAGGGCGGCACCAACGTCTCCGGCGGGCAGCGCCAGCGCCTGGCCATCGCCCGCGCGCTGGTGCGCAAGCCCGAGATCTACCTGTTCGACGACTCCTTCTCCGCGCTCGACCTCGCCACCGACGCCCGCCTGCGGGCCGCGCTGGGGCCGGTCACCGCCACGGCGACGGTGGTGATCGTCGCGCAGCGGGTGTCGACCATCCAGGGAGCCGACCAGATCGTCGTCCTGGAGGACGGTGCGGTGGTCGGGATCGGGCGCCACGACCAGCTCCTGGAGTCGTGCCCGACCTACGTCGAGATCGTCGAGTCCCAGCTCGGTGCGGAGGTGGGTGCGTGAGCGCCCCGGCGAAGCCCCGGCAGGACCAGGAGACCGTCCAGGCCGCGCGCGGCATGGCGGCCCAGCGGCGCGGCGGCGGTCCGCCGTGGGGCGGGATGGGCCAGCCCGCGGAGAAGGCGTCGAACTTCTGGCCGTCGCTGCGGCGCCTCGCGGTCCGGCTGTCGCCGGAGCGCCTCGGCGTCATCGCGGTGCTGGTGCTGGGCGTGGTCAGCACCGCGCTCAACGTCATCGGCCCGTACCTGCTCGGCGCGGCCACCGACGTCATCTTCGCCGGGGTGGTGGGCCGGCAGCTGCCGGCCGGGATCACCGCGGAGCAGGCGGCGCAGGCCGCCCGCGCATCGGGCGACGACGCCGTGGCCAACCTCATCGCGGCGCAGGACGTGGTGCCCGGGGTCGGGATCGACTTCACGGCGCTGTCGATGGTGCTGCTCGGCGTGATCGCGCTGTACCTGGGCGCGTCGGTGTTCGGCTACGCGCAGGGCTACCTGCTCAACGGCATCGTGCAGCGCACGGTGTTCGCGCTGCGCCGCGACGTCGAGGACAAGATCAACCGGCTGCCGCTGCGGTACTTCGACTCCCAGCAGCGCGGCGAGGTGCTCAGCCGCGTCACCAACGACATCGACAACGTCCAGACCAGCCTGCAGCAGACGATGAGCCAGCTGCTCACCTCGCTGCTGACGATCGTCGGCGTGGTCGCGATGATGTTCGTCGTCTCGCCGCTGCTGACGCTGATCGCGCTGGTCACGATCCCGGTCACGCTGTGGCTGACGAAGGTGATCGCGTCGCGCTCGCAGCCGCAGTTCGTGGCGCAGTGGCGGCACACCGGGCGGCTCAACGGGCTGATCGAGGAGTCGTTCACCGGTCACGAGCTGGTGCGGGTGTTCGGTCGCCGCGCCGAGAGCGAGCAGGAGTTCGCCTCCCGCAACGCCGACCTGTTCCAGGCGAGCTTCCGCGCCCAGTTCATCAGCGGGATCATCATGCCGACGATGATGTTCGTCGGGAACCTCAACTACGTCGCCGTCGCCGTGATCGGCGGGCTGCGGGTGGCGTCGGGGTCGCTGAGCCTGGGCGACGTGCAGGCGTTCATCCAGTACTCGCGGCAGTTCACCCAGCCGCTGACGCAGGCGGCGTCGATGGCGAACGTGCTGCAGTCGGGCGTGGCGTCGGCGGAGCGGGTGTTCGAGCTGCTCGACGCGCCGGAGCAGACGCCCGACCCGCAGTCGCCGCAGGTCCGCACCGAGCGCCGGGGCCGGGTGGCGTTCGAGAACGTCGCGTTCCGGTACCTCGCCGACACCCCGCTGATCGACGACCTGTCGCTCGTCGCGGAGCCGGGGCAGACCGTCGCGATCGTGGGACCGACCGGCGCGGGCAAGACCACGCTGGTCAACCTCATCCTGCGGTTCTACGAGCTCGACGGCGGCCGGATCACCCTCGACGGCGTCGACATCGCCGCGATGGCCCGCGCCGACCTGCGCTCGGGCATCGGGATGGTCCTGCAGGACACGTGGCTCTTCGGCGGCACGATCCGCGACAACATCGCCTACGGCAACCCCGACGCCACGCCGGAGCAGCTGATGGCGGCCGCGGAGGCCACCTACGTCGACCGGTTCGTGCGCTCGCTGCCCGACGGCTACGACACCGTGATCGACGAGGAGGGCTCCAACGTCAGCGCGGGGGAGAAGCAGCTCATCACGATCGCGCGGGCGTTCCTGGCCGATCCGTCGCTGCTGATCCTCGACGAGGCCACCAGCTCCGTCGACACCCGCACCGAGGTGCTGGTGCAGCGGGCGATGGCGGCGCTGCGGTCCGACCGCACCAGCTTCGTCATCGCCCACCGCCTCTCCACGATCCGCGACGCCGACCTGATCCTGGTCATGGAGGCCGGGAACATCGTGGAGCAGGGCACCCACGAGCAGCTGCTCGCCGCCCGGGGCGCCTACTGGGCGCTCTACAACGCCCAGTTCGCCGCCGCCGCGGCGATCGAGTGAGGAGAGAGCCCGTGCTGCTCGACGGCGTCCACCACATCGCCTGGATCTCGACGGACGAGGCCCGCCTCGTCGGGCTCGGGGCGGCCACCCCGGCGGCGTTCGAGACCATCCGACGGCGGCTCGTCGAGGCCGGGGCGAGCGACGGGCAGGTCAACGACTTCGGCGGCGCGCTGAGCATGTTCTTCCGCGACCCCGACGGGCTGGAGGGCGAGGTCCTGCTGCCCGAGCCGGCTAGTTGACGAAGCGGCTCACCTTCTCCGGGTGCAGGACCAGCCGCACCCAGTCGAGGGCGAGCATGCCCGCGAGCTCGTCGGTCCGGTCGCGGGCCCGCTCACCCCAGTAGCGGGCGAACAGGCGGGCGACCAGGTCGGCGGCGCCGCCCGGCTCCTCCGTCACCGAACCGGTGACCGACACCCAGTGCTCGCGCTCGCCCACCGGTGAGGCGACGAGGAACGAGGCGCGGGGGTCGCGGCGCAGACGGCGCACCTTCGGGGAGGCGGGGTCGGTGAAGAGCTGGATCGTGCCCTCACCGGTGGTCTCGAACCACACGGGCCGGGGCTGCGGCGGGGTCGGCCCGCCCGCCGTGGACAGGAACCCGTGCAGGGGGCGACGGAGGAGGTCGAGGTCCTCGGGGGTGAGGGGACTGTCGCTCATGGCCCCATTCCATCCCGCGTGATCGGACGATTCCATGGTTCAGGAGCCGGATCTCCTGTGTGATCGTCTAACGTCGGGGACGTGGATGCGTTCGGGGACCTGTTCCGCGGGATCCGGGCCCAGGGCTCGTCGTTCGGCAGCACGGCCCTGGCGCCGCCCTTCGCGCTGCACTTCGTCGACGGCGCACCGCTGACGCTGTGCACGGTGCTCGACGGCGCGGCGTGGGTCGTCCCGGAGCACGGCGCACCCGAACGGCTCGGCGACCGCGAGACGGTCGTCGTGCGCGGTCCGGGCAGGTTCACCGTCGTCGACGACCCCGGCACCCGGGCCGCACCCGTCGAGTGCGGTGCCGACTGCGCAGCTCCCGACCAGGGCGGAACACGGCACCGCCGGGGCTGGGCCGATCCGGCGTCCGGCGGCGCGACGCTGATCACCGGCGCCTACCCGGTGCGCGGCGAGATCGGCCGCCGGTTGCTGGACGCGCTGCCCGTCGTCCTGCGCGTGGGGGCCGGGGGCACGGGCGACGCCGTGCTCGACCACCTCGCCGCCGAGGTCGCCGCCGACACCCCGGGCCAGCAGGTGGTACTCGACCGCCTGCTGGACTGGATGCTGGTGTGCACGCTGCGCGAGTGGTTCGACCGCCCCGGCGGCGAACCCCCGGCCTGGTGGGCCGCCCAGCACGACCCGGTGGTCGGCGGCGCGTTGCGCCTGCTCCACGACGAACCGGAGGCGCCGTGGACGGTCTCGTCCCTGGCCGACCGGACCGGGGTGTCGCGCTCCACGCTGGCGAAGCGGTTCGCCGAGCAGGTCGGCGAGCCGCCGCTGACCTACCTCACCCGCTGGCGCATGACGCTCGCCGCCGACCTGATGGCCGAGGGGGAGGCGACCCTCACCGAGGTCGCCCGCGCCGTCGGCTACGCCGACCCCTTCGGCTTCAGCGCCGCGTTCAAACGGGTCCGCGGCGTCAGCCCGTCGGAGTTCCGGCGGGCGGGCACCGGTCACCGATGACTTTCCGGACACCTGCCCGTCCTACCTGCATGCGCACCGCATCCGACCGGGTCTTCCGGCACCTGCTCGTCGACACGCTGTTCGTGTCGGTCACCCACTTCACCGTGTGGTTCGCGATCACCTTCTACGTCTACCTGCAGACGCGGTCGGTGTTCGCGACCGGGATCATCGCCGGGCTGTTCCTGGTGATGACGTCGCTGTCGGGGATCTGGTTCGGCAGCCTCGTCGACCACCACCCCAAGCGCACGGTGATGATCGGCTCCAACCTCAGCTCGCTGGCGCTCTACGCCGCGGCGTTCGCCGTCTACCTCACGGCGGGCGACGGTGCGTTCACCGACCCGGCGAGCCCGGTGCTGTGGGGGTTCGTGCTGCTGCTGATGAGCGGGGTCATCGCCGGCAACATCCGGGGGATCGCGCTGTCGACCACCGTCACGCTGCTGGTGCCCACGGAGCGTCGCGACAGGGCCAACGGGCTGATCGGCACGACGTCGGGGGTGTCGTTCCTGGTCACCTCGGTGATCAGCGGGCTGCTCGTCGGGCTTTCCGGCATGTTCCACGCGATCGTGCTGGCGCTGGTGATCGTCGGGATGTCGGTGGTGCACCTGTTCGCGGTCCGGATCCCCGGTGACCGGCCGGCGGCCGTCGAGGGAGACTCCGGTCGCGTCGACCTGCGGGGCACCATCGCCGTCGTCGCCGCCCTCCCGGGGCTGCTCGCGCTCATCGCGTTCAGCACGATCAACAACTTCCTCGGCGGCGTCTACATGGCGCTGCTCGACGCCTACGGCCTCTCGCTGATGTCGGTGCAGGCGTGGGGGCTGCTGTTCGGCGCGCTGTCGACCGGCTTCATCATCGGCGGCCTCGTGATCGCCCGGCGGGGTCTGGGTGCGAACCCGCTGCGCACGCTGCTGCTCGGGAACGTCGGGCTGTGGATCATCGCGACCACGTTCACCCTGCACCGCACGGTGTGGCTGTTCGCGATCGGGATGTTCCTGTACCTGTGTCTGATCCCCGCGATCGAGGCGTCCGAGCAGACCGTGCTGCAGAAGGTGGTGCCGTTCGAGCGGCAGGGGCGGGTGTTCGGGTTCGCCCAGAGCGTCGAGCAGGCCGCGTCGCCGCTCACCGCGTTCCTGATCAGTCCGGTCGCGCAGTTCGTCTTCATCCCGTTCATGACGACCGGCGCGGGCGTCGACCTCATCGGCGGCTGGTTCGGCACCGGTCCGGACCGGGGGATGGCGCTGGTGTTCGTCCTGACCGGCCTCACCGGACTCGTGCTGACGCTGGCCGCGTTCCGCACGCGGCAGTACCGCGGGTTGTCGGAGCGAGTACGTGACCTCGTCGGCGTGGCTGGCGGTGTCGGCGACGACGATCCCGACGGGGCGGCCGTTGATCCCGCCGTCGGCGTTGAGGCCCTCGACGTAGAGCTCCAGCGCCTGGCACTCGGGCTCGGGGATCGCGGCGTAGGCATCCGTGAGACCGAGCAGGGCACCGACCCGGTCGGGCTCGGGTTCGCCCGGGGCAGGCGCGGGCGACCCCCACCCGAGCCGGTGGTGGAGCGGAGGTGACGACCACCGTCGACTGTCGTGTTGACGAGTTGGTGGCGGTCGCAGTGCGGCGCAATCCCGTGGCGCGAGGGTCGGCGTCGACGGGACCGACGCGGCCGCGCGCCCGGACGGCCCGCCATACTGCGGGGATGACCAGCGGGATCGGCAAGCGGCGGGCGGCGGCCCGGGACGAGGGCGGGGCCGCCTACCGGGAGCGCCGGACGGAGATCATCGCGGCGGCGGCGGAGATGTTCAAGCGCAACGGCTACCGCGGCACCAAGCTCGCCGACGTGGCCGAGGCGATGGGGTTGGACCGCGCGTCGCTCTACTACTACGTCGGCAGCAAGGAAGAGCTCTTCCAGGACGTCGTGGGCGGTGCGGTGGAGGCCAACGCCGAGGCCGCCGAACGCATCCTCGCCGGTCCGGGGTCGGCACCGGAGAAGCTGCGGGCGCTGATCGTCGGCCTCATGGTCAGCTACGCGGAGGCCTACCCGTTCCTCTACGTCTACATCCAGGAGAACCTCGACCCCGGCACCCGAGACCGCTCGGCGTGGGCGCGGGAGATGGCCCGGCACAACAAGCGCTACGAGAACGCGGTCGTGGCGATCGTGCAGTCCGGAGTCGACGAGGGGAGCCTCGCCACCGGCACGCAGCCCTGGGTGGTGGCGTTCGGCGTCATCGGGATGGTCGCCTGGTCCAACCGCTGGTTCGACCCCAACGAGAGCTCCGTGTCGGCCGCCGAGATCGGCTCCGCCTACGCCGACACGCTGCTCAACGGGCTGATCACCCGCGAGTAGGGTCGGCGCGTGCCCGCCACGACGATCCCCGGTGCCACCACGGTCAGCTCCCTCGACGCCTACATCGCGGTCCCGGACGGCGCGGGTCCGTGGCCCGGTGTGGTCGTGATCCACGAGGCGTTCGGCCTCAACGACGACACCCGCAGGCAGGCCGACCGGCTCGCCGCGGCCGGCTACCTCGCCGTGGCCCCGAACCTGCTCGCCGCGGGCGGGGTCCGTTGCCTGCGTGCCACGTTCTCGGCGATGCTCGCGGGGGAGGGTGCGGCGTTCGGCGACATCGAGGCCACCCGCACCTGGCTGGTCGACCACGCCGACTGCACGGGCCGCGTCGGGATCATCGGGTTCTGTCTCGGGGGCGGGTTCGCCCTCGCCACGGCCTCGCGCGGGTTCGACGCCGCCGCCCCCAACTACGGTCGGCTGCCGAGGAACGCGCGGGAGATCCTGGCCGGTGCGTGCCCGATCGTCGCGAGCTACGGCGGTTCCGACGTCACCCTGCGCGGTGCCGCCGGGAGGCTGGAGTCCCTGCTCACCGAGCTCGACGTCGTCCACGACGTGCACGAGTACCCGGGCGCCGGGCACTCCTTCCTCAGCACGGTCGAGGGTCCGGCCGCATCGCTGATGAAGGTGCTGGGCATGGGCCCGCACCAGCCGTCGGCCGACGAGGCATGGGCCCGGATCCTCGCCTGGTTCGCCACTCACCTGCGCCGACCTGAGTCCTGATCCGGCGCAGGCGCTCCCGGACACCTACCCTCCCGGGGACGTCGACCTCGGGGGTAGCCGTGTCCGATCCTTCCGCCGCGCCCACCGAGGCGCCGCACAGGCTTCCCGTCCGCACGCTCGTCGCGGCGTCGGTGGGCAACGCCATCGAGTGGTACGACTGGACGATCTACGCGACGTTCAGCGTCTACTTCGCGACGCAGATCTTCTCGCCCGCCGACCCGGCCGCCGCGCTGATCGGCACCCTGGCCACCTACGCGCTCGCGTTCTTCTTCCGCCCGCTCGGCGGGCTGCTGCTGGGCCGCTTCGCCGACCTGCGTGGGCGGCGCACCGCGATGCTGGTGACGATCCTGCTGATGGCGGGCGGGTCGTTCGTCATCGGCGTCCTGCCCACCTACGACGCCGTGGGCTGGCTCGCGCCGGTCCTGCTGCTGCTCGCGCGGATCGCGCAGGGGATGTCGCTGGGCGGGGAGGTGTCGAACGCGTCGGCGTACCTCGCGGAGATCGCCCCGCCGGAGCGCCGTGGCCGCTACTCGTCGTTCTTCTACATCTCCACCGGCACCGCGGTGCTGCTGGCCTCGCTGCTCGGCGTCCTGCTCACCACGACGCTGACGGAGGACCAGCTCGCCGCGTACGGCTGGCGGATCCCGTTCGTCATCGGGGGAGTGCTCGGCCTGATCGGGCTGTGGCTGCGCCGCGCGATGCCCGAGACCGACCAGTTCGAGGAGAACAAGGAGAAGGCCCAGGCGCTGCGCCACCCGCTGCGCACGACGCTGCGCGAGCACCCGCGGGCCGTCGCCCAGCTCGTCGGCTTCACCCTGCTCTCCACGCTCTGCTACTACACCTTCTTCTCCGCCCTCACGCCGTACGCGGTGCAGGAGGGTGCGGCCGCGGGGGAGGTGTTCGTCGCGTTGTCCATCGCGACGGCGCTGTTCGTGCTGCTGCAGTACCCGATGGGCGCGCTGGCCGACCGGGTCGGGCGCCGCCCGCAGCTGCTCGTGTGGTCGGCGGCGACCGCGGTGCTGATCGTCCCACTCTCCACGCTGATCGGCCCCGGCCTGGGCAACCTGCTCGTCGTGTTCTGCGTCGGGCTGGTCCTCTACACCGCCATGACCTCGATCGCGCCCGCCGTGATGAGCGAGCTGTTCCCCACGGAGCTGCGCGGCCTGGGCATCGGTGCCTGGTACAACCTGACGGTCGCCCTCTTCGGCGGCACCGCCCCGCTGATCATCACTGCACTGCGCCAGGCCGGCCACGCCGACCTCTTCTTCGTCTACGTCGCCGTGGGCGCGGTGATCTCCTTGGTCACCGTGTGGCGGATGCGCGAGACGCGCGGGGAGGTTCTGCGGTAGGGCGGCGTCCGTCGCCGAGCGTGACGGCGCGCCTCCGGCGGGCGCACGCCGAGCAGTCGCCCCCGTCGGCTCGACGGGCGTGCCGCCCGGGGGGAGCGGTGAGCGGTCGGGGGCCGTCGCGGGCGGCCCGGATCGTCAGCTTCCCTGAGGGTGTTACGGGGCAACCGGTGCAACTCGTGGTCCGAACAGTCCAATCCGTCCCCGCTCGTCGCACCCGGGACGACGCCCGGCCCGGGGGGCTCTCAGGCTCGCAACCCCGACGGGGTACCCCCTTCTAACGTCCGGCCCATGACAGACGGCTCCTACCCCGCGGGCACCGTGCGGGCCGCGTGGATCGCGGCGCTGGGCACGGTTCTCGTGGCCCCGGTGGTGATCCGCCTGCTCACGTCCCCGCCGGCTCCACTGTGGACCCAACTGTCGACGACGACCGGGCTGCTCGCGCTCTCGGCGATCGTGTCCGCGGCGGTGCTGCCCTCGCGCGTCCGCTCGCTCACCCGTGCGTTCGGCATCGAGGGCATCCTCGAGGTCCACCGCACGCTCGGCGGCCTGGCCGCGGGTCTGGTGCTGCTGCACCTGGCCTGCGTCGTCGCCGCCGACCCGCTCAACGTCACGCTGCTGACGCCTGCGCGGGCCACGTCGGCGTCGGTCGCCGCCACCGTCGCCACCGCCGCGGTCGCGCTCGCCGTGGCGCTGGCCGTCACCCGCAGCCGCACCCGGCACCTGCCCTACGAGTTGTGGCGCTGGACCCACGTCGGGCTCGCCGGGGTCGCGGTCGTCGGCTCCGCGCTGCACGTCTGGTACCTCCAGCAGCTCGTCACGGACTCCGTGATGAGCGCGGTGCTCGCCCTGATCTGCGTGGCCCTGCTGGCGGTGCTGCTGCACCGCTGGCTGCTGCGCGCGGTGTTCGACCCGTCCTCGGAGTTCGTCGTGCGCGAGGTCCGCTCCGAGGCGCCGACCGTCAGCACCCTGGTGCTCGACCGGCGCCGCGCCCGCCACGGGGCGGGCGACGAGCACGACTGGACCTTCGCGCCCGGCCAGTTCGCGTGGCTGCGGCTGGCCCGCTCGACGCGCGCCGAGGAGCACCCCTTCACGATCGCGTCCTCGGCGCACGACCCGTACTCGGTGGAGTTCACGATCCGGCACGCCGGGTCGTTCACCGCGGCGGTCGCGGACCTGCGGCCCGGCCAGCAGGTCTGGGTCGACGGCCCGCACGGCGCCTTCACCGTCGACGACTCCCGCTCGGCGACCGGCGTCGTGATGATCGCCGGCGGCGTCGGCGTGACGCCGATGATGAGCATGCTGCGCACCGCGGCCGACCGCGGCGACGCCCGCCGGTTCCATCTCGTGCTGGTCGTCGCCGGCCGCGAGGACGTGCTGTTCCGCGACGAGCTCGCACTGCTCGCCGACCACCTCTACCTCGACGTCAGCGAGGTGCTGCGCGGCCCCCACCGCAACGCGACCACCCCCCTGACCACCGCTCTCGCGGGCATCCCCGACCCGCGCTCGCTCGACTGGTTCGTCTGCGGTTCCCCGACCCTCGTCGCGACCGCGTTCCACGCACTCGGACTCCTCGGTGTTCCCCCGGACCATGTCCGCACCGAGCAGTTCGACATGGTCTGACCCGTCCCTGAAAGGCTCCCCCACCATGCTCCGCCGTGTTCCCCGCGCCCTGCGCACGGCCGTGATCGTCGCGGTGCTGCTCGCCGTCAGCGCCTCGATCGCCCAGTCCTGGGCGTCCGGCACCCCCGGCACCGCCGGTTACACCCAGACCGCGTGGGGCCCGCTCGGCCCCGCCGACCGCGACCTGCTCGTCAAGGTCCGCCTCGCCGGTCTCTGGGAGGCCCCCACCGGCCAGCAGGCCGAGCAGCAGGCCAGCCGTGCGGAGGTGCAGACCGTCGGCACCAACATCCACCACGAGCACGTGGAGCTCGACCAGCTCGTCATGGAGACCGCCGACCAGCTCGGCGTGCTGGTGCCGAGCCGCCCCACGGCCGAGCAGTTGACCTGGATGAACGAGATGTCCGCGCTCACCGGCACCGACTACGACCGCGTGTTCGTGCAGCGCCTGCGCGCCGCGCACGGCACCGTGCTCCCGGTCATCGCGGCGGTCCGGGTCAGCACCCGCAACGAGCTGGTCCGTCAGTTCGCCGCGCAGGCCGACGAGTACGTGACCCGGCACATCGGCTACCTGGAGAGCACCGGGCTCGTCGACTACTCGGCGCTGCCCGAGGCCCCCTCGCCCGGCCTGCTCGGCTCGGGCCGCGGCCCGGCGGACCTGATCGTCCCCGCGCTCGTCGTCCTGGCCGCGGTGCTCGCCGCGATCGCCCTGTTCTCCGCGATGCGCCGCCGGCCCGGTCCGGTGGGCCTGCCCGTCCGGGGCCCCGCCCCGGACGCGACGGCCCGCGCGATCGCGGCCATCGCCGCGCCGGCCCCGCCGCCGCACTCCCGCTACCCCGAGTCCCACATCACCGGGTCGCACCCCCGCATCCCCGATCCCCGCGTGTCGCAGACCGGCCCGCACCCCCGGGTCTCCGACACTGGCCCGCACCCCCGGGTCTCCGACACCGGCTCGCACTCGCGCGTGTCCCCGAACGCGGTGTCCCCGAACGCCGTCTCACAGACCGGTCCGCGGCACTCCGTGAAGCGCTGACCCGCACTCCCGACCCACCCGCGCCGACGCTCCCCGCTCCCCGGCGCTCCGCTCCCCGTCCCAGAGAGGCACCCCGATGCGCGAGACAGCGCTCCCCGACCCGACCCTGCCCGAGAACAGTCCTTCGGCCCGCGCCCGCCGCGCCGCGCTGACGATCATGGCGGCCGCGGCCGTGGTGCTGCTGCCGACGGCCTGCGACTACGCCATCGCGACCCCGTCCACCGGTGACTACGGCCAGGGCGCAGGACAGGGTTCCGGGCAGGGTACGGGCGGCCACGGCGGCCACTCGGTCACCCCGACCACGGTCCGGACCGTCCCGGCGGGCAACACGCAGGAGCTGGAGCCGACCGAGGAGGAGACCGCCGCGGACGAGGAGACCGCCGCGGACCAGGCGACGTCCCAGGAGGAGACCGCGACGGCCGAGGAGACGGCCGGTGCCGAGGAGCCCGGCGCAGCGGAGGACACGGACCCAGCCGAGGACACGACGACGGGGGAGACCACCACCGCGCCCCCCGTCGCCCCGCCGCCCGCGGCCGGCGGCCTGGAGATCCTCGGCGACGACTGCTCCACCAGCGATCTCGACCCGCACACCGGCTTCCAGGACGCCCCCCGCTGCGTCGCGATCGCGTTCGGCGAGGTCGCCGCGGCCGCGCAGAGCCCGTCGTTGCTGATCACCGACGCCCCCGCCACCGTCGCGGTGGGGGAGAAGTTCACCCTGCAGGTCAGCACCCGCAACCTGGTCCGCGACCGCTTCCTCGGTGCGGCCGCGGGCGGCTACTACCGCGAGAGCTCGTTCCTCACCGAGGACGGCATCCAGCGCGGCCACTTCCACACCGCCTGCCGGATGCTCGACTCCCTCGACGTCGCCCCCGACGCCGAGCCCGCGCCGGAGTTCTTCCTCGCCACGCAGGACAACCAGGGCGGCGCGGCTCCCGACCAGGTCACGGTGCCGGTGAACGCCATGCCGAGTGCCGGCACCGCGCAGTGCGCGGTGTGGGCGGGCGACGGATCGCACCGCGTCCCGATGATGCAGCGTGCCAACCAGACGCCGGCGTTCGACATCGTGCGCATCACCGTCGAGTAGCGGCACCCAGCAGCCCGATGTGCTCGGCGGAGAGCACCCGCTCGATGCCGAGCACGGACGCCCCGCCGAGCCCGGCGTGCTCCCCGAGCACGCTTGTGGCGAGGACCAGGTTGCGGGTGGCCAGCGGCAGGGCCCGCTGGTAGACGACGCTGCGGACACCGGCCAGCAGCTCGTCACTGGCCGAGGTGACCGACCCGCCGAGCGTGACGCGCGCGGGGTTGTAGAAGTGCACGAGCATGGCGACGACCTCGCCGATCAGCGCGGCGGCCTCCCGGACCAGCGCCATCGTCTCCGGGTCGGCGCGGGCGACCAGCTCCCGGACCTCCGACGCGGCGTCCGCGCCGGCGAGCCCGAGCCGCCGCCCGATCGCGGTGACGGAGGCGACGGCCTCGATGCACCCGATGTTGCCGCAGACGCACACGGTGTCGGGGGCGCCGCGGACGCGCACGTGCCCGATGTCGCCCGCGGCCCCGTCGGCGCCGTGGTGCAGCACCCCCTCGCGCGTCACCAGCCCGCCGCCGATCCCGGTGCCGACCTTGACGAACAGCAGCGGGGCCTGGTCGGCGGGCAGCGCCCTGGCCTCGCCGAGGGCGCGCAGGTTGACGTCGTTCTCCAGCAGCACGGGGCACGCGAACGTCTCCTGCAGCCGCGCGGCGACCGGGTAGGCGTGCCAGCCCGGCATGATCGGCGGCCGCACCGGGACGCCGAGGTGGCCGTCGACGGGGCCGGGCAGGCCGATCACGACCGCGCGTACCGGCACCCCGGCCCGGGTGCGGAGCTTCTCCAGCTCACCCTCCACGGTGCCGAGCACCGCCGCGGGCCCCTCCCGGACGTCGAGGTCGACGTGCACGTGGCCGAGCACCTGCTGGCGCAGGTCGACCACGGCCAGGTGCGCCCCGCGGGCCCCGACGTCGGCGAGCAGCACCGCGCCGCAGTGCGGGGACAGGGCGAGGCGGTCGGCCGGGCGCCCGCGCCCGCTCGTCGGGCGGATCCCGTCGGGCTGCAGGACGCCGCGCGCGAGCAGCTCGTCGACGGCGGCGCTGACGGTGGTGCGCGCCAGCCCGGCGGCGACGACGAGGTCGGCCTTGCTGACGGCCGTGCCGGACGCGACCAGCCGCGTCACGGTGCTGAGGGTGACGCCCGCGTCGATCCGCCCGGAAAGCAGCGGGGCCTCGAGGCGCAGTGCGGGCAGCGTCCACGGCGGCGGGGACATCACGACCTGATTTCATCGGATAAATGACTTGAACACGCATTATTCGGCCGTTGTACGTCACTGGTCAACCCTCCTAGGTTTCCCCCGTGTTGCTGCAGATGCGGGGGATCGTCAAGGACTTCCCGGGGGTCCGCGCGCTCGACGGCGTCGACCTCGACGTCGCCGCGGGCGAGGTGCACTGCCTGCTGGGCCAGAACGGCGCGGGCAAGTCGACGCTGATCAAGGTGCTCGCCGGGGCTCACCGGCCTGACGCGGGCGAGCTCCGCTGGGCGGGTGAGCCCGTCTCGTTCGGCTCCCCGCAGGCCGCCGACGCCGCCGGGATCGCCACCATCCACCAGGAGCTCGACCTCGTGCCCGGCCTGAGCGTCGCCGAGAACATCGTGCTCGGCCACGAGCCTGCGCGGCTGGGCTTCACCCGCCCCCGCGACGCCGAGGACATCGCCCGCGCGCTGCTGCGCCGACTCGGGCACCCCGAGATCCCGCCGCGCCGCGAGCTGGGGCGGCTGCCGGCCGCGGGTCAACAGGTCGTCAGCATGGCCCGCGCACTCGCCCGCGACGCCCGGCTGATCGTCATGGACGAGCCGTCGGCGGTGCTCGACCCGCACGAGGTCGAGAACCTGTTCCGGGTCATCCGCGAGCTCACCGCCGAGGGCGTCGCCGTCGTCTACATCTCCCACCGGCTCGCCGAGATCCGCGAGATCGGCGACCGCGTGACCGTCCTCAAGGACGGCCGGACCGTCGCGCGCGACCTCCCCGCCCGCACCACCCCCACCGCCGAGGTCATCCGTCTGATGACCGGCCGCTCCAGCGAGCACGTGTTCCCGCCGCGCACCGGGGAGGCCCCGGGCGACACCGTCCTGGAGGTCGACGGCCTCGCCCGCACCGGTGAGTTCGCGGGCGTCTCGTTCACCGTGCGGGCCGGGGAGGTCGTGGGGCTGGCAGGGCTGGTCGGCTCCGGGCGCTCGGAGATCCTCGAGACGGTCTACGGCGCGCGCCGCGCCGGCGCCGGCACCGTCCGCGTCAACGGCCGGGCGCTGCGCCGCGGCTCGGTGCCCGGGGCCGTGCGGGCCGGGGTCGGGCTGTGCCCCGAGGAGCGCAAGAGCCAGGGTCTGCTGCTCGGCGAGCCGGTGTACCGCAACGTCACGCTGCCCGCGATGGGCCGCTTCGCCCGCGGCGGGTTCGTGCGCGAGAACGCCGAGCTGAGCGCCGCCACGGAGGTCACCGAGCAGCTCGACGTGCGCCCCGCCGACGCGCGGCGCGTCGTCCGGACGCTCTCGGGCGGCAACCAGCAGAAGGTCGTGCTCGCGCGCTGGCTGCTGCGCGGCTGCACGGTCCTGCTGCTCGACGAGCCCACCCGCGGCGTCGACGTCGGCGCCCGCAGCGAGATCTATGCGCTGGTCCGGCAGCTCGCCGCGAGCGGTGTGGCCGTGGTGCTGGTGTCCAGCGAGGTGCCCGAGGTGCTCGGCCTCGCCGACCGGGTGCTGGTCGTCCGCGAGGGCGCGGTCGTCCACGAGGCGCCCGCCGACGAGCTCGACGAGGGCCGGGTCCTGGACCTGGTGATGGAGGGGACGGCACATGCCTGACCAGAAGATGGCCGCACCGCCCGTCGAGCGGGTGGCGGGGGCCCCGTCCGCGGTGGCCCGGGTGCTCGACAGCGGGGCCGGTCGCAACCTCGGCCTGGTCGCGGTGCTCGTGCTGCTGTGCGTGGTCGGGGTGTCCACCGCGGACACCTTCGCCACGACCTCGAACCTGCTGACGATCCTCACCTCGGCGTCGATCATCGGCGTGATCACCGTCGGGGTCACGTTCGTGATCATCGGCGGCGGCATCGACCTGTCCGTCGGCAAGGTGATGGCGCTGGCGTCGGTGTGGGCGACCACCGTCGCGACCCAGTCCTACGGCCCGTGGGTGATGATCTTCTGCGCGCTCGCGGTCGGGGCGGGCGCGGGGCTGGTCAACGGGCTGCTCATCGCCTACGGACGCATCGTCCCGTTCATCGTGACGCTGGCGATGCTGATCACGGCCCAGGGCCTCGCGGAACGGATCTCCGCGCGGCGCAGCCAGATCGTGGTCGACCCGGTCATCGCCGGGATCGCCACCACCCGCCTGCTCGGCATCCCGCTGCTGGTCTACATCTTCGCCGCGGTGGTGGCGGTGGGCTGGGTGCTGCTCAACCGCACGACGTTCGGTCGCCGCACGTTCGCCATCGGCGGCAACCCCGAGGCGGCCCGCCTCGCCGGCCTCGACGTCAAGCGCCACACCATCGCGCTCTACGTCCTGTCCGGGCTCTGCTGCGGCATCGCGGCGATCATGATCGCCTCGCTCACGACGACCGGGTCGAGCACCCACGGCACCCTCTACGAGCTCGACGCCATCGCCGCGGTGATCATCGGCGGCACGCTCCTCACGGGCGGCCGCGGCACGCTGATCGGCTCGATCCTCGGCGTGCTGGTGTTCACGACGATCACCAACCTGTTCGTGCTGAACAACCTGGCGACCGAGGTCCAGAACATCGCCAAGGGCGTGATCATCGTGGTCGCCGTCCTGATCCAGACCCGCGCGCAGCGCTCGTCCCCCTGAATCCCTTCCCGCACACAGGAGTGCCCACCATGTCTGACTCGTCCGGTCTCGCGCGCCGCGGTTTCCTCGTCGGCGCCCTCGGTGTCGGTGCCGCCCTCACCGCCGCCTGCACCAGCAACGCCGCCCCGGCCGCCGCGGGCGGAGGCGCCAACGTCGCCGCCGCCGCGGGCGACAACGCCGAACCCGGCACGCCCGTCACCATCGGCTTCTCCGCCCCGGCCGCCGACCACGGCTGGATCGCCGCCATCGCCGCGAACGCGCAGGCCCAGGCCGGCCAGTACAGCGACGTCACGCTGGAGGCGGTCAACCCGACCAACGACATCACCCAGCAGATCGCCGCGGTCGAGACGCTGATCAACCAGGGCGTCGACGCGCTGGTCATCCTGCCCAACGACGGCAGCCAGCTCACCTCGCTGGGCCGCCGCGCGATGGACGCGGGCATCCCGGTGATCAACCTGGACCGCATCTTCGACTCGCCGCTGGCCTACCGCACCTGGATCGGCGGCGACAACTACGGCATGGGTGTCTCCGCGGGCACCTACATCGGCACCCGCCTGCGCGACGCCGGCGTCGCGAACCCGGTGATCGGCGAGATCGCCGGCATCGACAACCTCCCGCTGACCCAGGCCCGCAGCCAGGGCTTCTCCGATGCGCTGGCGTCGTTCGGGTTCGCCGTGGGCCCGCGCCAGGCGGCGGACTTCACCGCGCAGGGCGGGCAGCGGGTCGCGGCGAACCTCCTGCAGGCCGCCCCGCAGCTCGACGCCCTGTGGAACCACGACGACGACCAGGGCATCGGCGTGCTCGCCGCGATCACCCAGGCCGGGCGCAGCGAGTTCTTCATGGTCGGCGGCGCCGGCTCGGCCAACGCGATGCGCGAGATCCAGGCCGACACCTCCGTCCTCAAGGCGACGGTCACCTACAGCCCCACCATGGCCTCCTCGGCGATGGCGCTGGCGCGGCTCGTCGCGCAGAACCGCGGCATGGGCGACCTCGTGGAGAAGGAGGTCCCGACGTCGATCACGCTGGCCTCGGCCACGATCACCAAGGAGAACGTGGACACCTACCTGCCCCTCGGCTTCGAATCATGACGCTGGGGGTGGGGATGGTCGGCCACGCCTTCATGGGGGCCGCCCACTCCCAGGCCTGGCGCACCGCGGGGCGGTTCTTCGACCTCCCGCTGACGCCCGACATGGCGGTCCTGTGCGGCCGCGACGTCACGACAGCACGGGCTGCGGCCGACCGGCTGGGCTGGCGCGACGTCGAGACCGACTGGAAGCAACTCCTCACCCGCGAGGACGTGCAGCTCGTCGACGTCTGCGCCCCCGGTGACGTGCACGCGGAGATCGCGGTCGCGGCGCTGGAGGCCGGCAAGCACGTGCTGTGCGAGAAGCCGCTGGCCAACACCGTGGAGGAGGCCCGCGCGATGGTGGCGGCCGCCGAGCGGGCGCAGGCGGCGGGCGTGCGCAGCATGGTGGGCTTCAACTATCGCCGCGTGCCCGCGGTGACGCTGGCCCGGCGGCTCGTGGAGCAGGGCCGGATCGGGGAGGTCCGGCACGTCCGGGCGACCTACCTGCAGGACTGGATCGTCGACCCGGACGCGCCGCTGGTGTGGCGCCTGCAGGTCGAGCGCGCCGGGTCGGGGGCACTCGGCGACATCGGGGCGCACGTCGTCGATCTCGCGCAGTTCGTCACCGGCGACCGCCTCACCGGCGTCTGCGGACTCACCGAGACCTTCGTGCGCGAGCGGCCGCTGCCGTCGGGGGAGGGCCGGGGGCCGGTCACCGTCGACGACGCCGCGCTGTTCCTGGGCCGGTTCTCCGGAGGGGCGTTGGCGAGCTTCGAGGCCACCCGCTTCGCGACCGGGCGCAAGAACCAGATCCGCCTGGAGGTCAACGGCAGCGCGGGCTCGCTCGCGTTCGACTTCGAGCAGATGAACGAGCTGCAGTACTTCGACGGCGGTGACGACGCCGAGGTCGCCGGGTTCCGGCGGATCATCGTCACCGAGCCCGCCCACCCGTACGCGGGGGCCTGGTGGCCGCCCGGTCACGGGCTGGGCTACGAGCACACGTTCACCCACGAGATCGTCGACCTGGTGCGCGACGTCGCGGCCGGGGCCGACCCGGTGCCGTCGTTCGCCGACGGCCTGCAGGTCCAGCTCGTGCTCGACGCCGTGACGCGCTCCGCCGCGGCCGGGAGCCAGTGGAAGGAGATCGACGCATGAGACCGGTCACGCTGTTCACCGGGCAGTGGGCGGACCTGCCGTTCGAGGAGGTGGCGCGCCTGGCGGGGGAGTGGGGCTACGACGGTCTGGAGATCGCCTGCTGGGGCGACCACTTCGACGTCTGGGCCGCGGTGGAGGACGACTCCTACGTGCAGGGGCGCCGCGACATCCTGGACGAGCACGGCCTCCAGGTCTTCGCGATCTCCAACCACCTCACCGGCCAGGCCGTCTGCGACGACCCGATCGACGCCCGCCACGAGGCGATCCTGCCGCCGCGCGTGTGGGGCGACGGGGAGCCCGAGGGCGTGCGGCAGCGCGCGGCCGAGGCCATGGCGATGACGGCGCGGGCGGCGGCGAGACTCGGCGTCGACACCGTCGTCGGGTTCACGGGGTCGAGCATCTGGAAGACCGTCGCGATGTTCCCGCCGGTGCCGCAGTCGATGGTCGACGCGGGTTACCGCGACTTCGCCGACCGCTGGAACCCGATCCTCGACGTGTTCGACGAGGTCGGCGTCCGGTTCGCCCACGAGGTGCACCCCAGCGAGATCGCCTACGACTACTGGACGACGGTCGCCGCGCTCGAGGCGGTCGACCACCGCCCGGCCTTCGGGCTGAACTGGGACCCCAGCCACTTCGTGTGGCAGGACCTCGACCCGGTCGGTTTCCTGTGGGACTTCTCCGACCGGATCTACCACGTCGACTGCAAGGACGCGAAGCGCCAGGTCGGCAACGGGCGCAACGGCCGGATGGGGTCGCACCTGCCATGGGCCGACCCGCGGCGCGGCTGGGACTTCGTGTCCACCGGCCACGGCGACGTCCCGTGGGAGGCGTGCTTCCGGATGCTCAACACCATCGGCTACTCCGGCCCGATCTCGGTCGAGTGGGAGGACGCGGGGATGGACCGGCTCGTCGGGGCCCCGGAGGCCCTGGAGTTCGTGCGCAGCCAGGCGTTCGACCCGCCGTCGGCGGCGTTCGACGCGGCGTTCTCCCAGAAGTAGCAGTGTTTGCGTAGTCAACTAGTGTGGGGTGCATGACGGACCTCGCCCCGCACGGGCTGCACCACGTCACCGCGATCGCCTCCGACCCGCAGGCCAACGTCGACTTCTACACCGCCGTCCTCGGCCTGCGGCTGGTCAAGCAGACGGTGAACTTCGACGCACCCGACGTGTACCACCTCTACTACGGCGACGAGACGGGGTCGCCGTCGTCGATCCTCACGTTCTTCCCCTGGCGGGGCGTCCCCGCCGGGCGGCAGGGCACCGGGCTGACGACGGCGACCGCGTTCAGCGTGCCGCCGGAGTCGCTGGGCTGGTGGCAGAGCCGGGTCGCCGGGCTCGGGATCGAGCACGAGGGCCCGCGCACCCGCGACGGCGAGGAGGTGCTGACCTTCCGCGACCCCGACGGCCTCGTCATCGACGTCGTCGCGGCTCCCGGCGACACCCGCTCCGGCTGGGACGGCGTCGCCGACGTGCCCGCCGAACACGCGGTGCGCGGCCTGCACTCCGTGACGCTGTCCGAGCGCCTGCCCGAGCCCACCGTCGAGCTGCTCACCGGGCTGCTCGGCATGACCGCTGCGGGCGAGGACGGCGACCGCGCCCGGTTCGCGATGGCCGGGGGCGGCGCGGGCGCGGTGCTCGACGTCGCGGGCGACCGCAGGCCGGAGGGGCTGCAGGCCGGAGGCACCGTGCACCACGTCGCGTTCCGGGTGGCGGACCGGGCCACGCAGGCCGCGTGGCGCACCGAGCTGGTCGAGGCGGGGCAGCAGGTCACCGAGATCCTCGACCGGCAGTACTTCACCTCCATCTACTTCCGCGAGCCCGGCGGCGTGCTGTTCGAGATCGCCACCGACGAGCCGGGCTTCGCGGTCGACGAGCCGCTGCTGGAGCTGGGCCGCGCGCTGAAGCTGCCGCCGTGGCTGGAGCCCTCGCGCGAGCAGATCGCCGCGTCCCTGCCGACGCTGCGGGTGCCGTCATGACCTTCGAGCACGTGCTGCTCCCGGGTGCGGGCACCCCGTTGCTCCTCCTGCACGGCACCGGTGGCGACGAGCACGACCTGCTCCCGCTGCGCGACCACCTGGGGTGGGCGGGGGACGGCGCAGGCCCCGTCCTCTCCCCGCGTGGGCAGGTGTCGGAGAACGGGGCGAACCGGTTCTTCCGGCGCCTCGCCGAGGGTGTGCTCGACGAGGACGACCTGCGGGCGCGCGTCGACGAGCTCGCCGACTTCGTGCTCGGCGTCGACGCCGGCCCGTGGGTCGCGGCGGGGTTCTCCAACGGGGCGAACACCGCGTCGGCGCTGCTGTTCCGTCGCCCCGAGGTGCTCTCGGCCGCGGTCCTGCTGGCGGCGATGGTGCCGTTCCGGGACGGTCCGGGAGACGTCGACCTCTCCGGCAAGCGCGTCGCGGTCTCCAACGGCCGCCGCGACCCGCTCGTGAGCACGGCCGAGACGGCCACACTGCTCGCCCAGCTGCGCGGGTGCGGCGCCGAGGTCGAGGAGTTCCCGCACGACGGCGGTCACGGTATCGACGCGTCGGTTCTGCCGGAGGTCAAGGCGTTCCTGGAGCGCTAACCTCGCGGGATGGCCCGCTACTTCGATGTGCATCCCGTCGACCCGCAGCGGCGGTCGATCACCCAGGTCGTCGACCTCGTCCGCGACGGTGGCCTGATCGCCTACCCCACCGACTCGTGCTTCGCGCTGGGCTGCCAGCTCGGCAACGGCAAGGGGCTCGACCGGATCCGCGAGATCCGGCACCTCGACGACCGCCACCACTTCACGCTGGTGTGCGCCGACTTCGCGCAGCTCGGCCAGTTCGTGCAGGTCAGCAACGCGGTGTTCCGGTCGGTCAAGGCGGCGACGCCGGGCCAGTACACGTTCATCCTCCCCGCCACCAAGGAGGTGCCCCGGCGGCTGCTGCACCCGAAGAAGAAGACCGTCGGGGTGCGGATCCCCGAGCACGTCGTCACACAGGCGCTGCTGGCCGAGCTGGGCGAGCCGCTGCTGTCCTCGA
The DNA here is from genome assembly GCF_019263705.2 of Pseudonocardia abyssalis. Lineage (NCBI taxonomy): Bacteria > Bacillati > Actinomycetota > Actinomycetes > Pseudonocardiales > Pseudonocardiaceae > Pseudonocardia > Pseudonocardia abyssalis. The sequence continues at coordinate 2,089,562 of NZ_JADQDK010000001.1, read as the reverse complement.
CCCTGCTGCTCCCCGACCAGGAGGAGCCGATGACGCAGGGCTGGGACATCAAGGAGCGGCTCGACCACGTCGTCGACGCCGTCATCGACTCGGGGGAGTGCGGCACCGAGCCCACCACCGTCGTCGACCTCTCCGGTGACGAGCCGGAGATCGTGCGGGTCGGGGCGGGGGACCCGTCCCGCTTCGAGTAGGGCCTGGCGTGCAGGAGCTGCTCAGCCGACGCGGCCGAGCAGCTCCGGGGCGATGACCGGCTGCTCGGCGAGCACGATCGGGGTGAGGTCCTCGGCCGAGGCCGGTCGACCGATCAGGTGGCCCTGCACCAGGTCGCAGCCCAGCCGGCGCAGCTCGCGGAGCTGCCCCGGCCGCTCGACGCCCTCGGCGACGGTCCGCAGCCCGAGGTGGCGGGTCAGCTCGAACAGCCCGACGAGGAACCGCTTCTTCTGCACGTCGTGGTCGATGTCGGCGACGAAGTACCGGTCGATCTTCACGGTGTCGACGGGGGTGCTGGACAGCCGGGCCAGCGTCGAGAAGCCGGTGCCGAAGTCGTCGAGCGCGAGCCGGACCCCGCAGGCCCGCAGCGCGTTCATCACGTCGACCGCGGTCTCCGGACGGGTGGTCATCCCGCTCTCGGTGATCTCCAGGGCGAGCTGCCCGGCGGCGAGCCCGTGCCGGGCGAACAGCTCGACGATCCGGTCGGGGAAGGTCGCGTCCATCAGCTCGGAGGGGTTGACGTTGACGGCCACGCGCAGCCGCCGGTGCCCCAGCGCACGGTTCCACGCACCCAGCTGGGCGCACGACCGGTCGAGCATCAGCCCGGTCAGGTGCTCGGAGAGCCCGGCGCGCGCGGAGATCGGCACGAACGTCGTCGGCGGGATCTCGACGCCGTCGTGGGTCCACCGGGCCAGCGCCTCGAAGGCCCCGATCCGCCCGGTCACCGGGTCGACGACCGGCTGGTAGACCGCGCGGACCAGGCCCTGCTCCAGCGCCGCGGCGAACGCGCGCGCCACGGCGGGCTCGTCGCGTCCGCGCCCGACGTCGAGCGAGGGGGAGTGCTGCAGGATCCCGCCGCCCCGGCCGGCCTCCTTCACCGCGTACATCGCGACGTCGGCGCGGTGCAGCAGGGAGGCTGCGCGGTCCGCCCCCGGCGGGTCGACGCCCGGCTCGACCGAGGCCACGCCGATGCTCGCCGACACCGACACCGTGCGCCCCCGGATCTGGAACGGGGTGCTGAACGAGTCGAGCAGGTGCTGCGCGACGGTCGCGGCGTCGTCCTCGAAGCGCGACCCCTGCTCGACGAGCACCGCGAACTCGTCGCCGCCGAGGCGGGCCAGGGTGTCCGAGGCCCGCAGGGTGGCCCGCAGGCGCTCGGCGACGCGGACCAGCAGGGCGTCGCCCATCGCGTGGCCGAGGCCGTCGTTGACCGCCTTGAACCCGTCGAGGTCGAGGAACACCACCGACACCGGCCGGCGGTCGCGCGCGGACAGGTCGAGGGCGTGGCCCAGGCGGTCCAGGAACAGCGCGCGGTTCGCGAGCCCGGTGAGCCCGTCGCGGAAGGCCAGCTCGTGCAGCTCCGCCTCCCGCACCTGCACGGTCCGGGCGAGCGTCACGTTGTCGCGGACGGTGGCGTACTGGCGGACCAGCACCAGCCCGACCAGCACGACGATCACCGCGACCGCGACCGGGTCCAGCCCGGTCCCGGTGGCCGACTCGACCGCCGCGACGAGCACGACGGCGGACAGCGGCAGGTAGGGCAGCAGGCTCGCCGGGGCCACGGTCCGCTCCGCCGGGGGCCGGGGCTGCCCGGACCTCGGCCCCGTGACCAGCGACCCCGCCGTGCCCAGGAACAGGAACGCGGCCCACCACCCCCAGTCGACGGCCGAGCCGGACAGGTAGGTGCCCGCCGTCGTCGCGTAGGAGAACAGGACGTCGGAGACCGTCATCGCGACCATCGAGAGCCCGAGCAGCGCCCACAGCAGCGGCTTCTCGCCCGTCTGGGTCAGCGTCAGGACGGTGACGGTGAGCAGGACGACGTCGAGGACCGGGTAGGTCAGCGACACCGCGGCCTCGAGCAGCGGATGGCCCGCCGCGAGGGGGTCGATGACGGTGAACCACGCGAGGAGCCCCAGCGCGCAGCCGACCGTGAGCGCGTCGAGCAGCCGGCGCGGGCCGGCCCACCCCGACCGCGGGGACAGGAGCGCGAGCCCGACCAGAGCGGCCACCGGGAACGTCAGGTAGCCGATGTCGGCCACCGACGGGAACGGGGCCGTGATCCCGAGGGACTCCAGCGCCGTCCAGACGACCTGCCCCGCGCCCCAGGCCCCGGCCCCGACGGCGAGGGCGGCCCAGCCCCGGCGGGAGCGGCCCCGGGAGCGTCGCGCCGCCCGCACGCATCCAACGACCGCGGCGGCCGCGAACGCCAGGACCCCGATGTTCGCCGCCCACTGCTGCGCCGCCCCGTCCACCGCGGTCGTGAGCCCGGCCAGGAACAGGAACGCCGTGACGGCGGCGACGCCCGTCCCGGGCACCACCGCGCGCGCGGCGGGGAGCGGTGAGACCGTCATGGCTCTGACTTCGGTGGCCGGGGCCGTCGGGTTGACGTCGTGGGCCCGGGGTGCGTCACGCGGCGAGGATCCTGAGATCGGCGGTCGATGCGCGGTTCAGCGGCTCTGCAGCGCGTCCAGCGCCACCGCCATCGACGCCGCCACCCGGAAGTCCAGACGCGGATCCTGCACGGTCACGGCGTAGCGGTCGCGGACCGAGCGCTGCCGCTCGCTCGTGAGCACCGGCGCTCCCGTCACGGTGTCGACGAAGTCGAAGTGGAAGACGAACGGCACCCAGACCTCGCCCAGGTAGGGGATCGCGGTCCAGACCCGGCGCAGCACCGCGATGACCGGACGGCGCTCCTGCCCGCGCGCGTCGAGACCGGGCGCGCCGAGCGTCCAGGTGGAGCGCAGCAGGCTGGCCGCGAACTCCTTCTTGAAGTAGCCGATCGGCTGCCCGGACTCGTCGAACACGTCGTGCTCGGCGCGGACGTCGAGGCGCTGGCGGGCCTTGAAGGAGAACACCCGCCGCTGTTTCGACTCGTCGGTGAAGAAGGTGATCTCCTCCTTCAGCTTCATCCGCTTCTGCTCGGCGAATGCCATCAGCCGCCCCTCGGTGCCGTCCGGGTTCGCGGCGTACACCAGGTACCGGTTCACCATCAGCGTGACCTTCTGGCGGACGAAGAACCGGGGGACCTGCATCGTCATGCGGGCGAGTGTGGCAGGTCACGCAAACGCAGCGCGGAGCGGAACCGGCGGGCCGCGCCGGTGACCGGGTCGGTGAACGCGAGCTCGGCCGCCAGCAGCTGCAGGGGCCGGCTGAAGTCGTCGAGCGGCTGCTCACGGACGTCCGGGTAGAAGTCGTCGTCGACGATGGGCACGCCGAGAGAGGCCATGTGCAGGCGCAGCTGGTGCGTGCGCCCGGTCCGCGGGGTGAGGCGGTAGCGGGCCAGCCCGCCGCCCACCTCCACCACCTCGACGAGCGTCTCGGCGTTCGGCGGGCCGTCGACCTCCCGGGCCTGGAGCACGCCGCGCTCCTTGACGATCCGGCTGCGGACGGTCCGCGGCAGCTCCAGGGCCGGGTCGTGCGGGGCGAGCGCCTCGTAGACCTTGTGGACGCGGCGGTCGCGGAACAGCGTCTGGTAGGCCCCGCGGCGCTCCCGGTGCACGACGAACATGACGAGCCCGGCGGTGACGCGGTCGAGCCGGTGCGCGGGGCTCAGCTCGGGCAGCTCCAGGTCGCGGCGCAGGCGGACCAGCGCGGTCTCCGCGACGTGCTGCCCGCGCGGGATGGTGGCCAGGAAGTGCGGCTTGTCGACGACGAGCAGGTCGTCGTCGCGGTGCACGATCCCGATCGGGAACGGGACCGGGGTCTCCACGGGCAGGTCGCGGTGGAACCACAGGTAGGTGCCCGGACGGTAGGGCGCCGCGGCGTCGAGCGGGCCGTCGGCGTCGACGATCCGCCCCTGCTCCAGCATCTCCTCGACCCGCTCGGCGGCGACGCGCGGGAGCCGTTCGACGAGGTGGTCGCGCATCGTCGCCCAGGGGGCGCTCCCGGCGTCGGGCGTGCGGAGACGGACCGGGTCGAGACCCAGCCTTTGGGGGAGGGGGGATGCCGGCCGTTTCCGCAGGGCTACAGCTCCGCCCGGATCGCGCGGAGGATCGCGCGGGTGCGGTCGAGCGGCTCGATCTGTGCACACAGCCGGTCCATCACCTGACGGTACTGCTCCACGTCGGAGGGCTCGTCCAGGTACAGCGCGCCGCTGAGCTGCTCGAGGTGGACGACGTCGGGCACGTCGCGCCCGGGGAAGCGCAGGATGGTGAACGGCCCTCCCGCCGCGGCGTGACCGGCGAAGTGGAACGGGGCGACCTGCACCTTCACGTGGGGCCGCTCGGACAGTGCGATGAGGTGGTCGAGCTGGGCCCGGCTGATCTCGCTGCCACCGATCGGGCGGCGCAGCGCGGCCTCGTCGACCACGGCCCACAGCGTCGGGCCGCCGGGCGCGGTGAGCAGCGCCTGGCGGCGGACGCACAGCGCGACCCGGCGGTCGACCTCGCGCGCGTCGTCGTGGCTCAGGCGCGTGACCGCCCGCGCGTAGTCCGGGGTCTGCAGGAGGCCGGGGACGAACTGCACCTCGTAGGTGCGGATCAGGCTCGCGGCCCGCTCCAGGCCGATAGGGTTCTCGTCCCAGCCGGGGTGCAGGTCGTGATAGCGACCGCCGTCGTCGTCCTGCACCGGGCTCCCTGGGTCGACCCGCCGGATCGGGGTCAGCCGGCGAGGTCGTCGAACTCCCCGGCGCGGACGCCGTCGAGGAACGCCGCGATCTCGGCGCGAGTGTAGACGAGCGTGGGACCGGTGGGATGGCGGGAGTTGCGCATCGCCACCGCCCCGTCGGGCAGGGCGGCCACCTCCACGCAGTTCCCGCTGGGGTTGCTCGCGGAGCTCTTGCGCCAGGCGAGTGGAGCTTGCAGATGCACGTGCAGATGTTCACGCAACAGCACTTGCAGATGCAAGCTCGTTCCGACACGATCAGGTTGCGGTCGACACAGCGGGGGCTGCACGTGCAATCGGGGGGATGCTCATGAACCGGTCGTGGGGGGCGGATCCGCCGGTACGGCGCACCGCGGAGGCGCCGGCGGGCTCGGCGCGGGTCACACCCCTGCCGAGGATGGGCGATCCCGACGCCCCCGGGCTCACCAGCCCCCAGCACTTCCGCCTCGCCGACGAGCTGGCCCCGATGGTCGAGGTCTGGGAGCGGCTGCTGACGCTGCACCTGCCCGACCGCACCGGTCGCTGCCGCACCTGCACCCAGGGCGGCACCGGGCTCCCGGGTACCGCGTGGCCGTGCGCCCTGCACGGCATCGCCGAGCTCGCCCGCCGCCGTCACGGCCGCGCGCAGGGCGCCTGAGCACCGGCGTATCTTGCCGGGGCGCATGAAGCACACCCGTCTCGTACCGAGCGTGTTCACGGTGCTGCACGACCCCGTCACGGGGCGTGCCGCGGCCGGGCACCGCGCTGTCCGCGCGGCGCTGGTCGGGGCCCAGCTGGTGAGCCTGATGATCTCCGGGCGGCTGGCCGTCGAGGGTGACCGGGTGGTGCTCGTCGGCCGCCGCGGCCCCCGCCACGACGACCCCGTCGGCGACGTCGTCGTCGGGGCCGTCGCCGCCGACGGGGCCGAGCGGGACGTGCGGGGATGGGTCGAGATGCTGGGCGGCACCGTCCACGACCTCGCGTCCCGGGAGCTGGTCGAGGAGGGCGTGCTGCGGTGGGAGGCGCCGCGGCGGCTGCGCTCGGCCGCGCGCTGGCCCGCGGCCGACCCGGTGCGGGCCGCCCGTGCCCGCCTGGAGATCGAGCAGATGGTCGCCGACCCGACGTCGTTCGACCTGCCGGGGGCGGTGGCGCTCGCGTGCACGCTCGCCGCGGGGGCGGAGGGGGTGATCGGGACCGGGTCCGGCTTCCTCGACGAGCTGGTGGCCGAGCTGCCGGCGGGCCCGGCTGCCGTCGTCGCCGCGCTGGCCGAGGTCCCGGTGCGGGCGATGCCGGGCGGGGGCCGGTTCGCGGGCTCGCGGCTGGTCGTCGAGAGCGCGGTGATGCAGCGTCGGGCCGAGGACCCCGCCGCCCGTCCCGGGCGCGCCGGGCTGCGCGCCCGGCACGACGCCGGGGCCGCGCTCGTCGCCGCCGACCGCCCGCACGACGCGGTGCCGGTGCTGGAGGAGGCCGTCGCCGAGGCCGTCCAGGACCTCGGGGCCATCGACCCCGACACCCTCGTCGCCGAGGGCAACCTGGCCGTCGCCTACCTCGCGGCAGGGCGTCCCGGGGCCGGCATCCCGCTGCTGGTCGACACGCTCGACGACCGCGAGCGCACCCTCGGGGCCGACCATCCGCTCGCCCTCACCGCCCGCGACGTCCTCGCCGCGGTGCACCGGACCGCCGACCGGCCCGCGGAGGCGCTGGCGCACTACCTGCTCGTGGTGGCCCACCGCACGCGCGTGCTCGGGCCGGCGCACCCCGACACGCTCACCTCGCGCCTGGGTGCGGGTCTGAGCCACGCCGACGACGGCGACACGCGCGCGGCGCTGGTCGTGCTCGGATCCGCGCTGCGCGACGCGCTGGAGACCTGGGGTGCGGGGCACCCCAGCACGGTCGCGCTCCGTGGTGCGCTCGCCGAGTGCCTCGACGCGGCCGGGCGCCCGGTCGAGGCCCGCTCGGAGTACGACCGGGCCGCCCGCGACGCCGCCGACGGACTCGGCCCGGCCCATCCCGACACCGAGGCACTGCGGGAGGCGTCAACCCTGCGGTGAGGGCACCAGGCCGCGGGCGATCGCGACCGTCACCGCCGCCGTGCGGTCGCCGACCGCGGGCTTGTCGAACACCCGCAGCAGGTGGCTCTCCCCGTCGCCTCGACCATCGCGGTGATCGCGGCGATCGGCGCGGTCGTCGTCGGTGTGGTGCGGGTGATCACCGGCCTACTGCGGGGCGGGTGGAGGACACAGGCGTAGGTCGCAGGTCGAGCAACCGGGGCCGGACGTCGTCGAGGGCGACGCGGACGGCCCCGAGCAGCACGCCGCGGTCGGCGAGGGCCGACGCGGCCAGCCGGACCGGCCGCTCCGCCACCCGGGCGACCTCCCGCCGCAGGGGGGTCAGCAGGACGTCGCCCGCGGCGGCGACGGCGCCGCCCACCACGAGCAGCTCGGGGTCGAGCAGGGTCGCCAGCACGGCGAGGGCCCGCGCGATCCGGCGCGCGACGGCGTCGAGGACGCCGCGGGCGGCCGCGTCGCCCGCGGCCGCCGCCGCGACGACCTGCTCGGCCCGCACGGTCCGCCCCAGCTCGGCGGAGCCCCAGCGCCGGGCCAGGTTGCCGATCGCGGCGGTGCCGCCGACCCCGTCGACGAGGTCGAGGAAGCCCATCTCGCCGACGCCACCGCGGTGCCCGCGCACGATCCGCCCGCCCAGGCAGACCCCCGCACCGAGGCGTTCCCCGGCGAGCACCAGCACGACGTCGTCGACGCCGCGGGCCACGCCGCGCCAGCGCTCCGCGACCACGGCGAGGTTGGCGTCGTTCTCGACCACCGCCACCGCGACGGCAGGGGCGAGCGCGGTGCGCAGGTCGAGCGCGGCGAGCCCGGGGAGGTAGTCCTCGTCGGCGCCCGCGCGTCCGATGGCGTCGACGGGGGCCGGGACGCCGAGCACCGCACCGAGCAGCTGTTCCGGGGCGGCACCCGCGGCGTCGAGGGCACGTAGGCAGGTCTCGCGGGTCAGGGCGAGGCGATCGGGCGCCGCGACGTGCTCGTGGGCGAACACCGCGCCGGCCTCGCCCGCGACCGCTCCACCGAGGTCGGCCACCGCGGCCCGCACCGAGGTGGCCCCCATGTCGACGCCCAGCACGAACCCCGCACCCGGCCGGGGTGCGTAGATCCGGGCCGGGCGGCCGGGCCGGGCGGCGTCGGGCCTCGGGGGTTCGACGAGCCAGCCGCGGCCGATGAGGTCGTCGCAGAGCGCGTGCACGGTGGGGCGGGACAGGCCCGTCCGCGCCATGAGGTCGGCACCGCTGCAGCGGCCCGTGTCGAGCACGGCGTCGAGCACGCTCTGCGTGTTGAGCCGCCGCACCACATCGGTTCCGGACACCCGCGCACACCCCTCTTGCCGGACTCGGGGAGAGTAACGCAAGGTAGCGAATCAATCCGACTCCCGAGGAGCGCGATGAGTACGGCGACGACGACCTCCACGACGACGACGGCGGCGTGGTGGCGCGATGCCGTGGTCTACCAGCTCTACATCCGCAGCTTCGCCGATGGCAGCGGCGACGGTCTGGGGGACGTCGCCGGGATCCGCGCCAAGCTCGGCTACCTGCGCGATCTCGGCGTCGACGCGCTGTGGATCAACCCGTGGTACCCCTCGCCGATGGCCGACGCCGGCTACGACGTGGCCGACTACCGCGCCGTCGAGCCCGCGTTCGGCACCGCCGACGAGGCCGCCGCGCTCGTCGAGGAGGCCCACGCGCTGGGCCTGCGGGTGATCCTCGACATCGTCCCCAACCACACCTCCGACGAGCACGAGTGGTTCCGCGCGGCGCTGGCCGCCGGGCCCGGTTCGCCCGAGCGGTCGCGGTACGTCTTCCGTCCGGGGCGCGGCGACGGCCCGCCCAACGACTGGCGCAGCGTGTTCGGCGGCCCGGCCTGGCAGCAGGTTCCCGACGGCGAGTGGTACCTGCACCTCTTCGACGTCAAGCAGCCCGACCTGAACTGGGACCTCCCCGAGGTGCGCGCCGAGTTCGAGTCGATCCTGCGGTTCTGGTTCGACCGCGGCGTCGACGGCTTCCGGATCGACGTCGCCCACTCGCTGGTCAAGGACCCGGCGCTGCCGGACGTCGGCCCGGACCGGCAGATGGACACGGTCGGCGACGGCGCGCACCCGTTCTGGGACCTCGACGGCGTGCACGAGGTCTACCGCGGCTGGCGCCGGGTGGCCGACTCCTACGCCGAGCCGCGGATCTTCGTCGCGGAGGCGTGGGTCGCCTCCCACGACCGGCTGGCCCGCTACCTGCGTCCCGACGAGCTGCACACCGCGTTCAACTTCGACTACCTCGGCGCCCGCTGGGAGGCCGACGACCTGCGGAAGGTGATCGACTCCTCCCTCGCGACGATGGGCGGGGTCGGCGCGCCCGCGACCTGGGTGCTGTCCAACCACGACGTCGTCCGGCACGTCTCACGGCTGGGTCGGCCCCCGGCGACGGGGCACGCGCTGGGCGACCTCGCACCCGTCGAGGAGCTCGACGTCGAGCTGGGCCGCCGCCGCGCCCGCGCCGCGGCTCTCCTGATGCTCGCGCTGCCCGGTGGCGCCTACGTCTACCAGGGCGACGAGCTGGGGCTGTGGGAGGTCGAGGACCTGCCCGACGCGGTGCTCCAGGACCCGACGTGGGAGCGGTCCGGGCACACCGAGCGCGGCCGCGACGGGTGCCGGGTGCCGATCCCGTGGTCGGGCGCCGCGGCACCGTTCGGGTTCAGTCCCTCCGACGCGACCGCGGAGCCCTGGCTGCCGCAGCCCGCCGGGTTCGCGGACGTCAGCGTGGAGGCGCAGGACGGCGACCCGGCGTCGATGCTCTCGCTCTACCGCGCCGCGCCGCGCTCGCTCTGCGCCGCTCGCATCCCGCGCTCGGGGACGGGACGCTGGAATGGCTGCCGTCCGACCCGGGGGTGCTCGCGTTCTCGCGGGGGGACGGGTTCACGTGCATGGTGAACCTGTCGGAGTCCCCGGTCGCGCTGCCGTCCGGCGCGCAGGTCCTGCTGGCGACGGAGGCCCTGCTCGACGTGCTGCCGGTCGACGCGGCGGTGTGGCTGGCGACCTGACCCCACCCCTCCCCGACCGCGGGTCGTGGGTCCTCCGGCGCTGACGAGGCGCCGCGGAGACCCGGCCGGGTGACCACGCCCGACGGCCTCCGCCACGCTGTGCTCATCCCGTCGCGGCCTGAGGCCGCGGCTCAGAGGAGTGCCTCGACGCCTCGACCGGCGCGCAGGCCTACTGCCAACCCCGCGGCCACGGTGAGCACCCCGATCCACACCGCGGGACCGGGGACGGGGCCGCCCAGCACCACGCCCGTCCCGGCAGCGGCGATCGGGGCCAGGCCGCACAGCAGGCCCGCGCGGCCGGCCCCGACCCGCCCGACGCAGCCGTACCAGAGCACGAACGCCAGCGCGGTCACGACGACGGCGAGGTGCAGCGACGCCGCGAGGTGCTCCGGGCGCAGTGTCGCGGCGGCACCCGGGCCCTCTGTGACCAGGCCGATCCCGGCGAACGCCGCCGTCGCGAGGGCGCAGGTGTGCACCGACACCCCGAACGGGCCGTGCCGGCGCAGCACCGGCACGGCGAGCAGGGTGAAGCCGACCTCGCAGGCCAGCACGAGCGCCGCCCAGCCGACGCCCGCCGCGTCGGTGCGCCCGCCGCCCTGCACCAGAGCCGCGCCCGCGGTGACGACCGCCGCCCCCAGCAGCAACCCGGGGGACGGACGGCGCGCGCCGCCCAGCGCGAGGGCCAGCGGCACGCACGCGACGGCCACGCCGAGCACCGCGGGCTCGGCGTGCTCCGACCCCCGCACCAGCCCGACGTTGAACAGCACGAGCCCCGACCCGGCCACCCCGGCGAGCCACGCCCACTCGACGCCGCGCGGGCAGCGGACGCGATGCCCGGTGAGTCGGGCGGCGAGCAGCAGCAGGACGGTGGCGAGGGCGTAGCGCAGGGCCTGCGCCGTCCAGAACGGCGCATCGGCGAGCAGGCCGGAGACGGCCACGCTGCTGCCGACGAACATCATGGCGGCGGCCCCGGAGGCGAGGGCGCGGAGATCGGTCACGCAGCGAGCCTGCGCCGCGTACGGTCCTGCGGACAGGTCCATCGGGACCATGATCGGGAGGACCAAGATGTCGGGTGCCGACTTCCTCCAACTCGACCGCGCACACGCCCCGGCCGGTGACCTGGCCGGCTGGCTCGCCGACGCCGTGCACGCCGCGGCCTCGGACGGACGGCTGCCGGTGGGGTCGCGGCTGCCCGCCAGCCGGCTCCTCGCCCGCGACCTCGGCGTCTCGCGCGGTGTCGTCGTCGCGGCCTACCAGCGGCTCGTCGACTCCGGGGTGGCGCTCGGCGCGGGTGCGGCCGGTACGCGGATCGCCGCCCGCCCCAGCCCGGCCCCGGAGCCGGCCGGCCCCGTCGTGACCGACACCGACCGCGTCGACCTGACACCGGGCGTCCCGGACCTCGCCGCCTTCCCCCGTGCCGCCTGGCTGCGCGCGGAGCGGGAGATCCTCGTCGGGACCGACAACGCCGACCTCGGCTACGGCGACCCCCGCGGCCACCCCGTCCTGCGCCGCGAGCTCGCCGCCTGGCTCGGCCGGACCCGTGGCGTGCGCGCCGCGGCGGACGACATCGTGGTCGTGGCGGGCGTCGCGCAGGCACTGGCCCTCCTCGCCCGCGTACTGGGGGAGCGCACGCGGATCGCCGTCGAGGACCCCGGCTCGCAGGGCGCCCGCGAGCAGATCGCGTTCTGGGGGCTCGACCCCGTACCGGTGCCGGTGGACGAGCACGGCGTCGACGTCGACGCGTTGTGCGCCACGGGCGTCCGCGCGGCCCTGCTCACCCCGGCCCACCAGTTCCCGACCGGGGTCGTGCTCGCCCCGGACCGTCGACGCGCGCTGCTCGACTGGGCCCGGTCCGGCGGCCTGGTCATCGAGGACGACTACGACGCCGAGCACCGCTACGACCGTGCCCCGGTGCCGGCGTTGCAGGGGCTGGCGCCCGCGCACGTCGTCCACGTGGGGAGCGTGTCCAAGACACTCGCCCCGGGGATGCGGATCGGTTGGATGGTGCTTCCCGAGCCGCTGCGCGAGCCCGTCGCGCACCTCAAGTCGATGGCCGACCTCGGCAACGCGGCGCTGCCGCAGCTCGTGCTGGCGCGCCTGATCGCGACGGGGCAGCTGGAGCGCCACGTGCGGCGGGTCCGGCCGCGGCAGCGGGCCCGCCGCGACGCGATGCTCGACGCACTGGCGAGGCACCTGCCCGACGCGCGGGTCCACGGCGTCGCGGCCGGGATGCACCTGCTGGTCACCCTGGGTGCCGGTGACGACCGCGAGCTCGCCGCCCGCGCCCGCGACGTCGGGGTCGTGGTGCACGCGCTGTCGAGGCACCGCGTCGCGCCCGGCCCGCCCGGTCTCGTCCTCGGCTACGCCGCCCAGCCGCCCGACCGGATCCGCGACGGCATCGCCCGCCTGGCCGCGGCCCGGTGAACCCCGCCCCTTACCCTCCGTGCGTGTCCAGAATGCACCGCACCGTCCTCGCTGCCCTGATCGTGCTGTTCACCGTCGCCGGCTGCGGCGCGGGCGGCTCGAACACCGACTGCGGCCTCGACGGCTGCACCGTCACCTTCCCCCGCTCCGGCGACGCGTCCGTGTCGGTGCTGGGCATCTCGGCGCAGCTCGTGGGCGTCGACGCGGGTGCCGCGACGATCGTGGTGGCCGGGCAGACGGTCACCGTGCCGGTCGGCGGGGAGACGCAGGTCGAAGGCTTCGCCGTCGGCGTGGAGTCCGTGACCGACACCGAGGTCGTCGTGCGCGTTCGTCCCGGAGCGGGCGGCTGAGCTACGCGAGCGGGTCGTCGACGTCGGGTTCGTAGACCCAGGTCCCGCCCTCCGACGGGTGCGGCCCGCGCCGTCGGTAGGCCCGCTCCGGGATGCGGACCGGCAGGTGCCCGGTGTCCTCGGTGTAGATCGTCGTGTCCCGGAACCGGGGGATCAGCCGCGGCGGTACGCCGTCGGCGTCGAGCGTCACCTCCTCGGTGTGCCCGTCCCACGGACCGCCCACCAGCACTGCCGTCGCCATTGGTGCATTCTGCACGGCATGAGCGACGAGGAGTGGTACTACAGCCTGACCGACGGCCGGGTCGTGACCGCCGACGAGGGCGTGCGGGCGGCCGACCGGCTCGGTCCCTACCCCGACCGGGAGACGGCCGCCCGGGCCCTGGAGATCGCGCGGGAGCGCACCGAGGCCAACGACAGGGCCGACCGGGAGTGGAAGGGGAACGACGACTCCGACGACGAGGACTGAGCCGCCGGGTCAGGCCAGGCGGCGCCGTCGCGCGAGCACGGCGCCGCCCACCAGCAGCAGGGCCAGCCCGCCCGCGGAGACCAGGAACGGCAGCGAGCCCGGCTCGGTGCCGTACGCGCCGATGCCGACGAAGGCGGTGACGGCCGGGAGCATCCCGAGCCCGCTGCCGACCAGGTAGTCCCGGGTGCGCAGCGCCGACAGCCCGCACGCCATGTTGATCACCGCGAACGGCAGGATCGGGACCATCCGGATGACCAGGACCGCGACCAGCCCGCGGCGGCGCAGGAACGCGTCGAGGCGGGCGAGGCGTTCGCCGCCGACGCCGTCGAGCGCGGTGCGGCCCAGGTGGCGGGCGAGCAGGAACCCGATCGCCGCGCCGGTGAACGCCCCCGCCATCACGACCGGCACGCCGACGGCCCACCCGAACAGCACCCCGGCGGCGATGCTCAGGACGGTCGCGGGCACCGGCGTCAACGACAGGCCCGCGTAGAGCCCGGCGAACAGGACCGGGCCGGCCCACCCGGCACCGGCGACGGCCGCACGGACCTCCGGGATCGGGGGCACCCCGACCGTCAGCGCCACGACGACGGCGGCCACGACGATGGCAGCGAGCAGGGCGGGCTTCCACCATCGACGCACCGGACACCTCCTCGACCTCGCGCCACGGTAAGGCCCGGGTCGGGTGCACGTCCTGTCGAACCGCCGCAGCGCGTGCGACCCTGATCGGGTGCTGCGCCGTGCCCCGCTGGTCGCGCTGGCCGTCGCCCTCGGCGCGGGCCTGCTCGCCGTGCCCGGGGTCCTGCCGGACGCGCCGCCCGGACCGACCCCGCCGCCGGTGTCAGCCTCCCCGGTGGCCGCCTCCCCGGTGGAGGCCGCCTCGACGGAGGCGCCGTCCCCGGCCGTGCCGCCTGCCGATGCCGCCGCCGGGATCCTGGAGGCCGTGGTGCCGCAGGTCGGGACGGGGGCGACGGCCGTCGTCGCGGGTTCGGCGGCGGCCCCCGGGGCCGGGCCGGTCCGGACGGTGCGCGTCGAGGTCGAGGGCGGGCTGCCCGTCGACGGGGCGGTGTTCGCGGGGTTCGTCCTCGCCACGCTGAACGACCAGCGCGGCTGGGGTCGCGACGGGGCGATGACGTTCGCCCGCACCGACGGCGACGCCGAGATCGTCGTGGTGCTCGCGAGCCCGGACACCTCGGCCGCCCTGTGCCGCCCGCTCGTCACCTACGGGAAGCTGTCGTGCCGTTCCGGTCCGCGCGCGGTGATCACGTTCCACCGCTGGGTCCTGGCCCATCCCGACTACGGCGACGACCGCACCGGCTACCGGCACTACGTCGTCAACCACGAGGTCGGGCACGTGCTGGGGCACGGGCACGAGTCGTGCCCGGCGCCGGGTGCTCCCGCGCCGGTGATGCAGCAGCAGACCAAGGGCGTGCCGCCGTGCGCGCCGAACCCCTGGCCCTACCCCTGACGCAGGCGTCCGAGCAGCGGGATCGCCGCGATCTTGGCCTCGGTGAGCTCCGACCAGCGGATGCCGCCGGTGGGGCGCTCGGCGCGGCGGCCGCGGCAGTCGACGATCCGGTCGGGTGTGACGACGAGGTCGACGGGGGCGTCGTGGCCCGCGGTCGGGATCGTCCCCGCCGGGCGGACCTGCAGCTCGTGCACCGTCGTGACGACGAGGGTGTGCGGACCGATCAGACCGGCGGCGCTGGCGAGCGCGAACTCGAGGTCGGCGAACCCCCCGCCCTTGCCGAGCCGGGCCCCGTCCTCACCGACGGCGACGCAGCCGGTGACGACGAGGTCGACCGGCTCGAGATCGGCCACCGCGACCCGCCGCGCCGAGCGGGTGGCCCCGGCGATGGAGGCGGCCCTCCGCGGCGGGTCGGCGAGGTGGTCGGGGTCGAGCAGGAAGAACGGGTCGGCCTCGGCCAGGCGCGGCACCGCCATGTAGACGGTGCGTCCGTCCTCCAGCGCGCGCTGCCGGACGGGGAGCTGCGCGGAGTCGGGGTTGGCCTTGACCGTCCGCGCCGCGGCCCACGCGTCGGTCCCGCGCAGGCGCTGGGCCGCGGCCTCGGAGCCGGTGAAGTTGGAGATCCGGTTGCGGGCTCCGGGGAAGCGGGACACGCCGCCGTCGACCAGTGCGGTCCACACCTCCTCGCGCAGCGCGGCCTTGGCCGCGAGCAGGTCGGGGTCGCCGCCCGCGTCGTGATCGTGGCGGGTGCTCACGACCCCGCGACGCGGCGCTGCTCGCCCTGCGCCCGCATCCGCGCCAGCACCGGCAGCGCGACGCTGGGCAGCACGGACCCGGAGCGGGCCATCACCGCGCGGCGCAGCGGGAGCGAGAGCACCAGCCGCTTGCCGTCGAGCAGGCCCATCGCGGCGTCGGCGACGGCCCCGGGGGTGAGGAGGGTCTTCTGCGAGTGCAGGATCGCGGTGTCGCGGTGGCCCTGCTCGGCGCGGACGAGCGCGGTGTCGGCGGCGTCGGGGCACAGCGCGTGGGCCCGGATCGGGATGCCGTCGAGATCGAGGTCGCCCTGCAGGCTGGTGGTGAAGTTCAGCACCGCCGACTTCGACGCCGCGTAGACCGCGAGCCCCGGGACCGGGCCGTGCGCCGACATGGACGCGATGTTGAGCAGGTGCCCGCCGCGCCTGCGCATCACGCCGATCGCGGCGCGGGACCCGTGGATGACGCCGTGGACGTTGGCGTCGATCATCAGTGCGATGTCGTCGTCGGAGTGCTCCCAGACCTTGCCCGCCTTGAGCACGCCGGCGTTGTTGACCCACACGCCGACGGTCCCGAGCTCGACCGCGGCGGCGGCGACGCGGGCGTGGTCGGCGGCGATCCGCGCGTCCGCGGCGATCCCGGTCGCGCCCAGCTCGGCGGCCGTGGCGGCGACGGCGGCCTCGTCCAGGTCGGTGATCACCACCCGGTGCCCGCGGGCCACCAGCCGCCGTGCGATCTCGCGCCCGAACCCACGGGCCGCGCCCGTCACCACCGCCACCGTAGCCACTCCTGGGTTACCCACGGGTACACCCTCTCATCCGGTGCGCAGCCACCGACAGCCGTACGGGCCGAGCGCCACCGGCGCCGAGCCGTCCTTCCCCACCCGGACGGGGGCGGCGGTGGGGTCGAGGACGTCGGTCAACACGGCCCCGGCGAGCTCGGGCAGCCACCCGTTCGGGGTGCGCCGGAACGCGGCCCGGGGACCGGGGTCACCGCCGCCGGTTCGCCGCCGCCGCCACGTCGCCGGCCATCAGCTTCTGCAGCAGGCCGGTGAGGGTGGCGGCCTCCTCGGTGGTGAGGGCGGACGCCCAGCTCCGCTCGCGCTCGTGGTGCGCGGTGAACGCCTCGGTCAGGGCGTGCTCGCCGGTCGGCGTCAGCGTCAGCTCGACGGCCCGACGGTCGCGCTCGGCCGTGCGCCGCGACACCAGCCCGTCGCGCACGAGCGTGTTGACCAGCGCCGACACCGCGGCCCGGCTCATCCCCGACAGCTGGGCCACCCGCGAGGCCTCCAGCGGCTCGCCCGTCGTCCACAGCACGAACAGCACCCGGAACCCCGGCCAGGACCAGCCGCGCGGGCGGTGCACGGCCGACTCCAGGTCGTAGACCAGCGCGTTCGACGCCCGGTACAGGCTCAGCACCAGCCGCATCGCGCCCGCGTCGAGACCGGGCAGGCGCTCCGCGGCGCGGTCGACGGCGACGTCGACGAAGGACCAGAAGTCGGGTTCGCTCACCGGAGCTCCCCCACGAGGAGTTCTCGCAGGACCGTGAGCCCGTCGTGCACCTCGGTGAAGCTCGTCGACAGCGGCGCGAGGCCGAGCCGGATGCCGTCGGGCTCGCGGTAGTCGGGGATCACGCCGCGCTTCCACAGGGCGTCGAGGACGTCGCGGAACCCGGGGCGGCGGATCGTGAGGTGCCCGCCGCGGCGGTCGGGATCGCGCGGGGAGACCAGCTCGACGTCGGGCAGCCAGGCGTCGACGAGCTCGAGTGCGTACGCCGTGAGCGCCCGCGACTTGGCCCGCACCGCGGCGATCCCGGCCTCCTCCAGCAGCTCCAGCCCGGCCAGGAGCGGCACGGCGGCGAGGATCGGGGGAGTGCCGCTGACGATCCCGCGCACGCCAGCGGCCGGGGTGTAGCCGGGGCCCATCTCGAACGGGTCGTGGCGGCCCATCCAGCCCTGGACCGGCTGGCGGAGCCGGTCGTGCAGGCCGCTGCGGACGTAGCCGAACGCGGGGGAGCCCGGGCCGCCGTTGAGGTACTTGTAGGTGCAGCCCACTGCGAGGTCGACGCCCCACGCGTCCAGCTCCAGCTCCACCGAGCCGACGGAGTGGCTCAGGTCCCAGAGGACCGGCGCGCCGGCGTCGTGGGCGATCGCGGTGATCGCGGCGGCGTCGGCGATCCACCCCGACCGGTACGCGACATGGCTCAGCAGCACCACCCCGGTGCCCGGTCCGACGGCGGCGGCGACCTGCTCCGCGGTGATCCCGGCGGCCGGGTCGGTCTCGATCCAGCGCAGCCGCGCGCCGCGCTCGGCGGCGATGCCCTCGGCGACGTAGCGGTCGGTGGGGAAGTTGTCGGTGTCGAGCACGATCTCGCGGCGGCCGGGGTCGAGGTCGACGGCGGCGCGGAGCAGCTTGTAGAGCAGCACCGTCGTGGAATCGGCGAGGACGGTCTGGCCCGGGGCGGCGCCCAGGGCCGCGGCCGCGATCCGGTCGCCGACCTGCTCCGGCCACCCCATCCAGCCATCCGTCCACCCGCGGATCAGCCGTCCCGCCCACTCCTCGCGGACGAAGGCGTCGAGCCGGTCGGGGACGCCGGCGACGGGGCGGCCGAGCGAGTTGCCGTCCAGGTAGGCGACGACGCCGGGGGCGGGGAGGAACCGGTCGCGCAGCGGCGCCAGTGGATCGGCGGCGTCGAGCTCCCGCGCGCGGTCCCGCATCAGCCGATCTCCGTCCGCACCGCGAACAGCTCGGGGAAGAACGTCAGGTCCAGGGCCTTGCGCAGGAACCCGACCCCGCTCGACCCGCCCGTCCCGCGCTTGAACCCGATCACCCGCTCGACGGTCTTGAGGTGCCGGAACCTCCACAGCTGCACGTTCTCCTCCAGGTCCACGAGCTCCTCGCACGCCTCGTAGGCCTCCCAGTACCGGGTCGAGTCCTCGTAGATCGTGCGGAACACGGGCACCAGGTCCGGGGTGAACACGTGCGCCCGGGTGACGTCGCGCTCCAGCAGCGCCGCCGGGACGTCGTGGCCGGCGCGGGCGAGCAGGCGCAGGAACTCGTCGTAGAGGCTCGGGCGGGCGAGCTGGTCGGCGAGCAGTGCGCGGGCGTCGGGGTCGTCGTCGAAGAAGTCGAGCATCGCGGCGTCCTTGTTGCCGAGCGCGAACTCCACGGCCCGGTACTGGAACGACTGGAACCCCGAGGACGTGCCGAGGAAGCTTCGGAACTGGGAGTACTCCGACGGCGTCAGCGTGGCCAGCACCGACCACTGCTCGGTGAGCTGGCGCTGGATGTGCTTGACGCGGGCGAGCCCCTTCAGCGCGGGCCGCAGGTCGTCGGCGGCGAGCTGGGTGCAGACGGCGCGCAGCTCGTGCAGCACGAGCTTGAGCCACAGCTCGGAGGTCTGGTGCTGCACGATGAACAGCAGCTCGTCGTGGTGCTCGGGACGGCTCACCGGGTGCTGGGCCGACAGCAGCTCGGGAAGGTGCAGGTAGGCGCCGTAGGACAGGTTGCGGGCGAAGTCGCTGACCAGCCCGTCCTCGAGCGGTCGCGTGCCGGTCTCGTCCATCACCCCACTCTCGCAGGTCAGAAGTGGGTTCCGGCGTACGGCTCGCGATCCGCGGCGCAGGCGGCGTCGAACCGGCCCAGTACCTCGGGGGCGTCGGCGGAGAGCCGTCCGGCGCGGGCCAGCGTGTGCGCCCGCGTTCCGCCGAACGCGACCGCGCCCAGGGCGGGGACGTCCAGACATAGGTCGGCCGCGGCCTCGGTGGGGGCACACTCGGCGCCATCCGGGCCGCCGCGCACCCGGAACCGCCCGCCCGCGTACCCGTCGGGGTCGTCGACCTGCAGCACCACGTCGACCTCGACGGCGTAGCGGCGGGCGGCGAGCACGGCCGGGGTGTCCAGGACGCGCGCCCACACGCCGTCGGCGACGCCGGTGGTGCGCACGGCCCGGGCGTCGGTGAGCAGCCAGCGCAGCGGGTCGTCGTCGGCGACGGCCTCGGTGGTGATGGTCCTGACGAGGTCCATCCTCAGCAGCACCCGCCACAGGGCGAGGCGGGCCTCCTCGGTGACGGCGAAGAAGTCGACGACCCGGCAGACCCCGGAATCCAACCGGTACCCCACGTAGCCGTCGGCGTGCAGCAGGTGGAACCGGGAGGTACCGCCGCGGCGCTGGTGCGGCCGGTCGAGCAGGGCGAACTCCCACCACCGCGGAGGGCGCGACAACGCGCCCGGCTGGACGGCGCACCAGCGGCGGTGGATGGCCGGGACCCGCTCGCGCACCTCCTCGGTGTCGGCGAAGCGCACGCCTGCCGGATCGGGGACGTCGGCGCGCAGCACCGCGCGGGCCCGGTCGATCTCGACGTCCCGCGAGGCGGTGGCGACGCCGTAGCCGAAGCGGCCGTAGATGCCGCCCTCGCTCGCGGCGAGCACGGCCAGCGGTGTGCCGGCGCCCGCGTAGCCGGAGTGGAGCTCGCCCATCATCGAGCGCAGGATCCCGCGGCGGCGGTGGGTGGCGGCCACAGAGACCCAGGTGACCCCCTCCGCGGTGATCGGGACCCCGCCGGGAGGGGTGATCTCGAACGGGAACGACCCGGCGACCCCGACGACCTCGCCGCCGCCGCCGTCGCGGGCCAGGACGAACCGGTCCGGGTCCAGGATCAGGCGGAGGTCGGTGAGGTCCTGCTCGGAGTAGTCGATCCCGAACGCGCGCCCGTCGGTGGTGGCCATCGCCGGCAGGTCGTCGGCGGTGGCCCGGTGCAGGGCGACCGTCACGCGAGCACCCCGTCGTAGAGCGTGCGCAACCGCTGGGCCCAGCCGACGGCCTCGAACTCGGCGAGGTAGCGCCGCCGGGCGGCCGCGCCGAGGCGCTCGCGCCGCGCCGGGTCGGCCGCGAGCGCGACGATCGCGTCGGAGATGGGGCCGGGCTGCAGCGACACCAGCACCCCCGTGTCGCCCGAGACGACCTCCGGGACCCCGCCGACGCGCGTCGCGACGGCCGGGACGCCGGCCGCCATCGCCCGCAGCAGAGCGGTGGGCAGCGCCCCCGACGCGCTGGTGTGCAGGACGAGGTCGGCGGAGGCGAGCAGCGTGGCGGCGTCCTGGCCGCGGTGCACGAACCGGACGCGGTCGCGCAGGGTGTCGGAGGCCGCCACGCGCGACTCCAGCCACGGCCGCAGCGGGCCGTCACCGGCGAGGGCGACCGTCAGCGGGGTGGCGACCGGGATCAGCTCGAGGGCGTCGAGGAGCAGTTCGTGACCGGCGTCTCGGCGCATCGGGGCCGTCGACAGGGCCAGCGTCCCGCCGTCACCGACCTCCAGGATCGCCCGCACCCGCTCGCCCTCGGCCACGTCGACCGGCGCGGGATCGACCACGCCGTCGGGCAGCACGACGATGTCGCCCGCCGGCCCGCCCAGCCCCCGGTACCACTCGCGCTGGGTCCGCGAGATCGCGACCGTGCGCGACATGAACCGCTGCCGCGCCAGGATCCGGGCGGTGCGCCGCAGCCGGTCGAGGCGGTCGGCGGGCTCGTTCTCGATGTGGTGCAGCGTCGACACGACCGGCACCCGCATCCGGAGCGCCGCCGCGGCCCCCACGACGTCGGCGTGCGGCAGATGGGTGTGGATCAGCTCCGCGCCGCGCTCACGCAGGGCCCGCGCCACCCGGCCCGCCGACCGTGGGTCGTAGGGGGCGAGACCGAGCTCCGCCACCGGGACCCCGAGCCGCCGCAGGGCGCTCACCTGCGTGGTGTCCGACGTCGTCGACAGCGCGACGACCATCAGCTCCAGCCCGGCCTGCGACGCGGCGGCCGCCAGGTCGACGAGGCCGGTCTCCGGCCCTCCGGGATGCAGGGTGGGGACCAGGTGCGCAACCTTCACGGGCTCTCCGACTTCTCCGGCGGCGCCCCCGCGGGGGCGATGACGGCCGCCGACCCTACCGTCCGGATCACCCGTTCGTGCGACCCGATTCCCGGCGGCCCGGCCACCGGACCGCGCCGGGGGCGTTCCGTGGAACACCGCACAGGACCCGGTCTGCGGCGATCGGTGCCGTTCAGTGCGATCAGGCCGCAACCCCCTCCCCGGGCGACACGTCCTCCGCCGGTTCCGCGTCGTCGTCGATCCCGGCTCCGACGGTCAGGGGCAGCAGTTGCGCCAGGATCGCGTGCCGGTCGAGGGGCTCCCCGCCCCAGCTGGGGGTGAGCCCGCGCGCATCGATCCGCAGGTCCGCGCGGGCCTGCATCTCGATGAGGCTCTCGACGTCGCCCACCAGCGGTTCGCCTGCCGTCGGTACGGGGGTTCCGTCGGGGCGCAGCGACACCCACCCGGACCCGGACTTCCGGATGCCGAAGCCGCGTTCGTGGATCAGCGTGTGGTGGAAGCCGCACAGGAGGACGAGGTTGTCGAGGTCGGTGCGGCCCGCCCGTAGCCAGTGCACCACGTGGTGGGCGTGCAGGTGCCGGTTCTGCGTGCATCCGGCGAATCGGCACCGGCCACCGTCGCGGACCGTGAGTGCGGCGATCTGGGCGGGGGAGGCCAGCCGCCGGCGCCGCCCGAGGTAGAGCCGGTTGTGGCGTCGGTCCCTCAGCAACACCTGCGCCCGGGCGTCGCAGGCCAGCCGTTCGGCGGTGGCCGGGGGGATCTCCGGGCCGCCGGTGATCTCGGCATCCCCGTCCGCGGCGTCGATCAGCACGACGACGTCGGTGCGGCTGCGCCGGACCGTCGAGGGCCGGGCGCCCGCCGGCGTCGGGCCCGGGTCGGCATCGACCCCCGCCTCGGTCGCGGTCGTGACCAGCGACAGCAGCGCGTCGGCCCGGCGGGCGGCGAGGCGGTCGGTGGCGGCGCCGGGGTACTCCGACTCCGCGCGTTCCCGCCAGCCGGGCGGTGAGGGCCGGACGGGACGGCGGACGGGTGCCGGAGCGGGGCCCGTCGTCGCGTCGATAGCGCTGATCAGGGCCGCTCCGTCGGCGGGGGTGAGGCGGGCGGTGACGACGAGCGACCCGTCGTCGGCCCACCGCCAGGCCAGGGACCGGCGTGCGGACTGCCGGGCGGGATCGGCCTGGATCCGCCGGGTGGCTCGGACGATCGTCTCGACGTGGCTGGCGGTGCCGCCGAGGGCCAGCTTGAGCAGGGTCCGCTCGGCGTCCGCACCGGGTACCCGGAGGGGGCGCGTCGCCCAGCCGGCCTGATCGTCGGCGGCTATCCGGCCGTCGGGGGAAGGGGCCGCGGGTCGGACGGTCTCGTCGCCCGGCGCAGGGGAGTCGGTGGCAGGGGAGTCGGTGGCCGGGGAGTCGGTGGCGGCGGGCCGGGCGGCGGCATCGGGTGGGGCGGCGTCCGGTGCGGGAACGGTGATGCGGGTGATCGCCCGCACCTTGGAGTAGGAGATCCGGCCCTGGGCGAACGCCTCGGCGACGAGCGGCAGCCGTCGCAGTGCGTGGGCCACGCGCACGTGCTCGTGCGCGGTGCGCAGGCTCATCCCGATCCGCCAGGTCAGCCAGTGGGCGCACGACCGCAACCCCGGTCCGGCCCAGCCGGACCGGTCGTCGAACTCCGCGAGCAGGCTCAGGAACCGGTATTGGGCCGCGGCCAGGTGCCCGGCCAGGCCGAGCAGCTCGTCCTCGAGCTGGGGCAGGGTCAGGGTGGGTCGGGTGGGCTGGAGCACGGCGTCCTCCGGATCGGGTGTCGAACATGTGTTCGTGACCGTGCCACGGGGGTACGACACTTTCGGCCCGACGGCGGGGTCGTTCCGCGGAACGCCCGTCGATGATCACCGGTGGGTGACCCCGATCACCGGATGAGACAGGATGGGGTCGACCGTCGGGGCCGGCGTCGGAACGCAGTACGGAAGGGGCGCGGATGGGACTCGCGACGGAGACCGGGCCGGTGCAACCGTCGGTCGGTGCGACCGAGGACTCCGGGGCGTCGACGATCCTGCTGGTGCAGGCGTCCACCGACGTCGAGCGGGGCCTGATCTCGCGCTGGGCGCAGGAAAGCGGCCTCGACCCGGTGCAGGTGCTGCCGCTGCACGGCCCCGCGCTCACCCGTCCGCTCGCCGATGCCGACGGCGCCACGGTGGTCACCGCGGCCCGCGTCGCCTGGCTGCCCCGCGAGCGCAACGGCGTCCGCCGGGTCCGCTGGGCCGATCTCGCCTCGCTCACCGACCCCCGCCGCCCGCCCGCGCGTCAGCAGGCCCGGATCGCGCGACGCGAGCCGGACCGCGCGCCCGTCGTCGTCGCCGAGCCGGCCACCGTCGCGGAGCTGCGGGCCCGGCACGGCGGGGGCGGTGACCTGGGCCGGTTCGTCGCGGGCCAGGCCACGCTGGCGCTGGAGCGGGCGGAGCGGTCGCTGGTGGGCGACCGGTACAAGGTGCCGAAGCAGATCGTCGAGATGATCGAGGACGACCCGGCGTTCCGCCGCGAGGTCACCGCGCTCGCCGAGCGCCTGGAGCTGCCCGAGGTCGAGGTGGCAGGCAGGGCCCACTCCGACCTGGAGGGGCTCGTCGCATCGATGAGCCCGATGGCCGTCGACCTGCTCTCGGGTGCGCTGCGCCCGCTGCACGCCCGCGCGTGGGACGTCCAGGTCGACACCGCCGGTCTGGAGCGCCTGCGCGAGCTCAACCGTCGTGACGCGCTCGTGTTCCTGCCGAGTCACCGCTCCTACGCCGACCCGCTGCTGCTCGCCGACGTCCTCGCCGAGCACGACTTCCCGCGCAACCACGTCCTGGGCGGGGAGAATCTGCGGTTCTGGCCGGTCGGGCCGGTCGCGAAGCGGGCCGGGGTCGTGTTCATCCGCCGCAGCTTCGGCGACGACGAGGTCTACAAGCTCGCCGTGCGCGAGTACTTCGGGTTCCTGCTGTCCAAGCGCTTCAACCTGGAGTGGTACATGGAGGGCGGCCGGTCGCGCACCGGCAAGCTGCGCCCGCCGAAGTTCGGGCTGCTGGCCAACGTCGCCGAGGCCGTCGAACGCGGCCGCGTCTCCGACGTCCACCTGGTCCCCGTCTCGATCACCTACGACCAGCTCCGCGAGGTCGCCGCGATGGCCGCCGAGCAGGCCGGGGCCGCGAAGCAGGGCGAGGGCGTCGCCTGGCTCGCCCGCTACGCCCGGGCGCAGCTGAGCCAGATCGGCACCGCACAGGTGCGGTTCGCCGAGCCGATCTCGCTGCGCGCGGCCCTCGACGCCGGGCCGGACCGCCGCCTCGCGCTGCAGAAGGCCGCGTTCGAGGTGGCCGTCGGGATCAACCGCGTCACCCCGGTCATGGCGACGGCGCTGGTCACGCTCGCGCTGCTCGGGGTCCGCGACCGTGCTCTCACCCTCGGTCAGGTGCGCCGGGTGCTCGCCCCGGTCCGCGAGTACGTGCTCGACCGCGACCTGCCCCACTCCGGCGATGCACTCGACACCGACGCCGGGGTCCGCGGCGTTCTCGCCGCCCTCGCCGCGTCCCGGGTGGTCACGACGTACGCGGGCGGGGAGGAGCCGGTGTACGCGATCGAGCGGGGCCAGCACCTCGTCGCGGCGTTCTACCGCAACAGTGCCATCCACCACTTCGTCGACCGCGCGGTCGCCGAGTTGGTGCTGCTCAGCCCGCCCGAGGAGCGGTGGGACTTCGCGTTCACCCTGCGTGACCTGCTGAAGTTCGAGTTCTTCTTCCCCGACCGCGACACCTACCGGGACCGGCTCACCGCCGAGCTCGAGCGGCTGGACCCCGGGTGGGAGACCGCGCAGGACGGGCGGACAGTGCTCGCCCGCGCCCCGTTCCTCATGGCGCACCGCGTGCTGCGGTCCTTCGTCGACGCGCAACTCGTCGTGGCGGAGCGCCTCGCCGCCCGCGTTCCGCGGAACGCGATCGTGGAGAAGGAGTTCCTCGACGAGTGCACCGGCGTCGGGCAGCAGATGCTGCTGCAGGGCCGGCTGCACGGGCCGGAGTCGCTGTCCCGGGAGTTGTTCGCCAGCGCGCTGCGCCTCGCGGGCAACCTCGATCTGGTCGACCCGGGTCGCGAGGAGCTGGGTCTGCGCCGAGCCGACCTGGCGAGCAGACTGCGGGCCGTGCTGGAACGGGTGATCACGATCGACGAGCTGGACGCGGCGTCGCGACGGGAGGTCGTCGGTGTCGCACCCTGACCTCACATGGACCGAGTCCGACCTGATCGCCGACGTCGAGGCCGGGCCGCAGGGCCCGGAGATCGGCGCGTTCTTCGACTTCGACGGCACGCTGATCGACGGGTTCTCCCTCGGCGCGTTCGCCCGCCACCACGTGCGGTCCGGGCACGTCGAGCCCGTCGACCTCGGCCGGATGCTGCTCATCGGCATGCGGGGGCTCACGACCGAGGACGATTTCGAGCGGTTCTTCGTCCTCGGCATGCGTGCGTGGGCCGGGCGCAGCGAGGACGAGCTGACCGAGCTGGGGGAGCGGCTGTGGCGCCAGGGCGTCGCCGGGTCGCTGTTCCCGGAGGCCTGGCGGCTCGTCGCGGCGCACCGCCGCGCCGGGCACACCGTCGTGCTCGCCTCCAGCGCCACCCGGTTCCAGGTGGAGCCCGCGGCGCGCGCGATGGGGGTGGAGCACGTGCTCGTCACACCCGTCGAGTTCGCCGACGGGCTGTGCACCGGGCGTCCCGGCGGCCCGCCGCTGTGGCGGGCCGGGAAGGCCGTGGCGGTGCGGGAGTTCGCGCCCCCGCACGGCGTCGACCTGGAGCGCAGCTACGCCTACTCCAACGGTGACGAGGACGTGCCGTTCCTGGGCGCCGTCGGTCGCCCGCGCGCGCTCAACCCGGGCGACGGGCTGGCGCGCGAGGCCGCGGAGCAGGGCTGGCCGGTGGCGCGGTTCCGCTCACGTGGCCGTGGTGGGGCGCGGGAGATCGTGCGGGCGCTCGGGGCCATCGGCGGCACGCTCGGGGGCTTCGGCGCGGGCATCGCGCTCGGTGCGGTCAACCAGCTGCTCGGCCAGGGCAGCCGGCGCGACGCGGTCGACCTGGGGCTGAGCCTCGCCGGCGACCTGGGCACGGCGCTCGCCGGCGTCACGCTCGACGTGCACGGCGCCGAGCACCTCGTCTCGCACCGCCCCGCGGTGTTCCTGTTCAACCACCAGAGCCAGCTCGACGTCATCGTGCTCGCCAAGCTGCTCCGCGGCGGGTTCACCGCGGTCGCGAAGAAGGAGGCCGCGAGCATTCCCGGGTTCGGGGCGGCGTTCCGGCTGGCCGACGTCGCGTTCGTCGACCGTGGCGACACCACCGCCGCGAAGGCCGCGCTGGAGCCCGCGGTCCAGCGGCTGCGCGAGGGGATCTCCCTGGTCGTCGCGCCGGAGGGCACCCGCAGCGTCACCCCGGCGCTCGGGCCGTTCAAGAAGGGCGCGTTCCACGTCGCGATGCAGGCCGGGGTCCCGGTCGTGCCCGTCGTCATCCACAACGCGGGCGAGCTCATG
This sequence comes from Pseudonocardia abyssalis, assembly GCF_019263705.2. Lineage (NCBI taxonomy): Bacteria > Bacillati > Actinomycetota > Actinomycetes > Pseudonocardiales > Pseudonocardiaceae > Pseudonocardia > Pseudonocardia abyssalis. The sequence continues at coordinate 2,062,809 of NZ_JADQDK010000001.1, read as the reverse complement.
TGGCGCGGGGCGTCGACGATCCGGGAGGGGACGGTGCAGGTCACGGTCCTGCCGCCGGTCGACACCTCCGGTTGGCGGGCCGACGAGCTCGACGCGCGGGTCGCGGAGGTGCGCTCGGGCTACCTCGACGTGCTCGACCAGCGCGAGGTCGGGGCGTCGCGGGGCACCGTCGAGGTGACCACCGGGCCGCGCGGGCCGGTGGCCGTGCCCCTGGCCTGGGAGACCTCGGCCGAGATGGACGTCGACGCCGCCACGGTGTGGCGCACCGGATCGGCCCGGTCGACGTTGACGCTGCTGGAGCTGCTCGACCCCGCCCCCGACCCCGGACGGCTCGCCGCCGCGCACGAGTGGGCGTCGCGGATGGTGCCGCGGATGCGCCAGATCGTCGCCGAGCCCGCACTGGGCGCCGGGCCGCCGGTGTGGGCCGGGGTCGAGGGGATCGACCTCGAGCACCACGTCACCCGGATCACGCTGCCCGCACCGGGCACGCACCGCCAGCTCCTCGACGCCGTCGCGGGGTTCGCGGCGGCGCCGCTCGACCGCACCCGTCCGCTGTGGGCGGCGCTGCTCGTCGACGGGCTGGCGGACGGGTCCGCTGGCTATGCCGTGAAGATCCATCACAGCGTCACCGACGGTGTCGGCGCCGTCCGGCTGATGGGGATGCTGCACAACCGTTCCGCGGAACACGATCCGCAGCGCCCCGAACCGCCGGTGCCGCCCGTCGTCGCCGCGCCGTCCGCGGCCGGAGCACTGGCCCGGCTCGGTGCCGAGGTGCTGGCCCACCCCGTCGGCACCGTCGGTGGGCTCGTCCGCTCCGTCGCCCGCGTGCTCGCCCCGCCGGTCGACACGGCGGCGCGCCGGGCCCCGCTGCTGGCCGGCCGGGGTGGCGTGCGCCGCGTCGAGGTGCTGGAGGTGCCGCTCGCGGGCCTGCGGGCCGGGGCCCTGGCCGCTGGCGGGTCACCCACCGACGGGTTCCTCGCCGCCGTCCTCGGTGCACTGCGGGACTACCACCGGCACTTCGGGGTCGACGTCGACGACACGACCGTCGCGCTCGGGCTGCCGGTCGGCCTCGGCACGCAGGACGGGGCCGACGGACGCCTCGCCGGGGCGGTGGTGCGGGCGCCGCTGACCGTCGCCGACCCGGGCGCCCGGGTCCGTGCGGTGCGGGAACTGCTGCTGTCGACCGGACCGTCCGACGTCCTCGGCGGCGCCGACGTCCAGGTGGCGTCCGTGCCCGGCATCGGACACCCGGTGTGGTTCGCGGGGTCCCGGGTCACCCGGCTCTACCCGCTCGGGCCGCTGGCCGGGTGCGCCGCGACCGTCACGATGGTGGCGCACGACGGCACCGCGTGCGTCGGGATCGTGCTCGACGACGCGGCCGTCACGGAGCCGGATCTGCTGCTCGACGGGGTCCGCGCGGGGCTGGCCGAGGTGATCGCGCTCGGCTAGCCGGTCACACGCCGGCGGGTCACACGTCCTGCTCTACCGCCTGGTTCCACTCCGCCTTGCTGGACCGCCAGCCGTCCTCGGTGAAGGTGCGTCGCCAGTAGCCCGACACCGACAGGTCGCCCTGCGGCACGTTCCGCTCACCGAGCAGGTGCTTGCGCAGCGCCCGCGTGGCGACGGCCTCGCCGTGCACGAACGCGCACACCCGCCCGTGCGGGAACTCCAGCTTCTCGACGGCGCGCAGGAGCAGGTCGGGAACCGTGGGGTCGGCCTCGCGGTGCAACCAGGTGACGTGGAGGTCGCCGGGTGAGGACAGCGGGAGCTCGTCGGACGGACCGTCGGCTTCGAGGAAGACGTGCACCGGCTTCCCCTCGGGCACGCGCGTCAGCGACGAGGTGATGGCGGGTAGCGCGCTCTCGTCGCCGGCCATCAGGTGCCAGTCGGCATCGGGGTCGGGGGCGAAGGCGCCGCCCGGGCCGCTCAGGGCGAGCAGGTCGCCGGGTTGCGCGGACCGCGCCCACGGCCCCGCGACACCCGTGTCGCCGTGCACGACGAAGTCGATCGTCAGCTTCCCGTCCTCCCAGGACCGCACGGTGTAGGTGCGCAGGACCGGCCACTGCTCGCGGGGCAGCGTCGCGCGCACCTCCGCGGGGTCGAACGGCACCGTGTACGGCGCGTCCGGTGGCGGGAACGCCAGCTTGACGTAGTGATCGGTGAACTCGCCCGCGGAGAACCCGGCGAGGCCGTCACCTCCCAGCACGATGCGCACCAGGTGCGGGGTCAGCTGCTCGACGTGCTCCACTCGTCCGTACACGCGGGATCTCCTACTCGCTGGAAGTAAGGACGACCTTACTCCTCGATCTCCGAGTGTCGCTGCACACGCACGGCGTCGTCGACCGGGGGCACGGGGAGCCGGCGAGCCCGTCGTCGGTGGCCGCGGGTGGCTCCGCGGCGAGCGCTCCGGGCGCCGTGGCCCCGGCGCTCGAGGTGGGTCGCGAGCAGCTCACCCGCGTCGGCGAACGGCTGCCTGCGCCTGCCGTCGATCATCTCGGAGAGGACAATGAGGTCGTGCTGCCACTCGACGGAATCCTGGTCGTCTCCTGCGAGCAGGCGGTCGCCGCGCCGTTCGCCACGCGCCAACTGGCGGAGCTGGGTGCGCGCGTCATCAAGGTCGAGCGGCCCGGGGAGGGTGACTTCGCGCGGGCCTACGACACCGCGGTGCACGGCCAGTCGAGCCACTTCGTGTGGCTGAACCGGTCGAAGGAGTCGATGGCGGTGGACCTCAAGGCCGACGCCGCCACCGTGCACCGGCTGCTGGAGCGCGCCGACGTGTTCGTGCAGAACTTCGCCCCCGGGGCCGCCGAGCGCCTCGGCCTGGGCGCCGACCACCTGCGCGCCCGGTACCCGCGGCTGATCACCTGCTCGATCTCCGGCTACGGCCCCGACGGCCCCTACCGCGACGCGAAGGCCTACGACCTGCTGATCCAGTCCGAGGCCGGGCTCGTCTCCGTGACCGGCACCGCGGACGAGCCCGCGAAGGCAGGCATCCCGGCCGCCGACATCGGGGCCGGGATGTACGCGTTCTCCGGCATCCTCGCAGCCCTGTACGACCGCGAGCGCACCGGCGCGGGCACGCATGTGGAGATCAGCCTGTTCGACGCCCTCGTCGAGTGGATGGGGTTCCCGCTGCAGTACACCGCCGGCACCGGGGCGCCGCCGCCGCGGACCGGCACCAGCCACGCCGCGATCGCCCCGTACGGCACCTTCCGGGCCGGTGACGGCGTCGAGATCGTCCTCGGGATACAGAACGAGCGGGAGTGGGTCGCGTTCTGCGCGGGCGTGCTCGCGCGGCCCGGGCTCGCCGTCGACCCGCGCTTCGACACCGGCGCGCGGCGCGTCGAGCACCGCCCCGCGCTGCACGCCGAGATCGACGCCGTGCTCGCCGACCTCACCGGTGCGGAGCTCGTCGACCGGCTCGCGGCGGCCCGGATCGCGTACGGGCGGCGCCGCGAGGTCGCCGAGGTGCTCGAGCACCCGCAGCTCGCCGCCCGGGACCGCTGGGTGACCGTCGACTCACCGGGCGGGCCGGTGCGCACCCTGCTCCCGCCGATCACGCTGCCCGGCCGCCCGCCGCGGCTCGACCCGATCCCCGCCGTCGGCGAGCACACTTCCGCGATCCTGGCCTGGCTCGACGGGGAGGCCTGACGGAGCAGGTGGTGCTGGTACGACCCCCGGCCGGCGGGGGAGCACGGTTCTCGGGAGGGCGCCCGGCGACGAGTGTTTGTCTCGGTCCACCACCGAGACCCCAGGAGACAACCGTGCACGAGCCCACCACCGTCGTCCCGCACTTCGCCGGACCCCCGATCCCCGCCCAGTACCCGCCGGCCCAGTACCCGCCGGCCCAGTACCCGCCGGCCCAGTACCTGCCGGCCCAGAACCTCCGGCCCCAGCAGCAGTGGGGCCCGCCCGCGCCCCCACCTCCACCGCGTCGCCGCACGGGCCTGATCGTCGGCGTCGTGCTCGGCGTCCTGGTCCTGCTCGGCGCCGGTGTCGTCGCGGTGGTGCTCGTGCTCGCGCCGAGCCGACTGGACGTGGACGACGTCCGCAGCGAGATCGTCCGCGTCACGCAGGAGGAGGTCGGGATCGTGCCGGTCGACGTGGCCTGCCCGGAGACGATCGACGTCGTCGTGGGTGCCAGCACCACCTGCACCGCGACGCTCGACGGCCAGCCGCTCGGCTACACCGTCCGGCAGAACGACGACCAGGGCAACCTGACGATCTTCCACGACCGCACGCTGCTCGTCGCCGACCTGGAGGAGGCCACCGCGGCACTGCTCAGCGCCGACATCGGCGAGCAGATCACCGTCCTCTGCAGCCCGGAGGCCCGGACGGTCCTGGTCAACGCGGTGGGCACGCCGATCCCCTGCGGAGCCGTGAACCTCGCCGACCCCTCGCTCACCGCGGAGCTGACCGTCGCCGTCGACGAGGCGGGAAGCGTCACATACGAGGTCCTCTGACCGAGCACGGGAGGCGCCGCGGTGGTGGGATGCCTCGTGCACATCTGGCCCGGTAAGCCCTATCCCCTCGGTGCCACCTACGACGGTGGCGGCACCAACTTCGCGATCTTCTCGGAGGTCGCCCACCACATCGAGCTGTGCCTCGTCGACGACGCCGGGGTCGAGACGCGGCTGGCGCTGCCCGAGCGCGACGGGCTGGTGTGGCACGGGTACCTCCCGCGCTGCGGCCCGGGCCAGCGCTACGGCTACCGCGTGCACGGCCCGCACGATCCCGCGTCCGGACTGCGCTGCAACCCGGCGAAGCTGCTGCTCGACCCGTACGCGAAGGCCGTCGACGGGGAGAACACGTGGGACGAGGCCCTGTTCGGCTACCACTTCGGCGACCCGGACTCCTACAACGAGGCCGACTCCGCCCCGTACGCCGCCACCTCGGTGGTCGTGAACCCCTACTTCGACTGGGCCGACGACCGCCCGCTGAAGATCCCGTACCACGAGACCGTCATCTACGAGGCGCACGTCAAGGGGATGACGATGCGCCACCCCGACGTCCCCGACGACGTCCGCGGCACCTACGCGGGGCTCGCGCACCCGGCGATGATCCGGCACCTGCAGTCCCTCGGGGTGACCGCGCTGGAGCTGATGCCGGTGCACCAGTTCGTGCACGACTCCACGCTCGACGACAAGGGCCTGCGCAACTACTGGGGCTACAACACCATCGGCTTCTTCGCCCCGCACAACGGCTACGCCTGCTTCGGCACCCGCGGCGAGCAGGTGCAGGAGTTCAAGACGATGGTGCGCTCGCTGCACCGCGCGGGCATCGAGGTGATCCTCGACGTCGTCTACAACCACACCGCGGAGGGCAACCACCTCGGCCCGACACTGTCCTTCCGCGGTGTCGACAACCAGGCGTACTACCGCCTCGTCGACGGTGACGAGAAGTACTACTTCGACACCACCGGCACCGGCAACAGCCTCAACGTCCGTCACCACGAGTCGCTGCGGCTGATCATGGACTCGCTGCGCTACTGGGTCACCGAGATGCACGTCGACGGGTTCCGGTTCGACCTCGCGTCGTCGCTGGCCCGGGAGTTCCACCAGGTCGACCGCCTCTCCGCGTTCTTCGACCTCGTCAACCAGGACCCGATCGTCAGCCAGGTCAAGCTGATCGCGGAGCCCTGGGACGTCGGCGACGGCGGGTATCAGGTCGGTGGCTTCCCGCCGCTGTGGACGGAGTGGAACGGCCGCTACCGCGACACCGTGCGCGACTTCTGGCGCGGCGAGCCGGGCGGCATCGGCGAGTTCGCGGCCCGCTTCACCGGCAGCTCCGACCTCTACGAGGCCGACAGTCGCCGCCCCATCGCCTCGATCAACTTCGTCACCGCGCACGACGGGTTCACGCTCAACGACCTCGTGTCCTACAACGAGAAGCACAACGAGGCCAACGGCGAGGACAACAACGACGGCGAGAGCCACAACCGCTCGTGGAACTGCGGGGAGGAGGGGCCGAGCGAGTCGGCCGAGGTCAACGTGCTGCGCGAGCGGCAGAAGCGCAACTTCCTCGCGACCCTGCTGCTGAGCCAGGGCGTCCCGATGATCTCCCACGGCGACGAGCTCTCCCGCACCCAGCACGGCAACAACAACGTCTACTGCCAGGACACCGAGATCGCCTGGGTCGACTGGGAGGACGCGCGCGAGCACGAGGTGCTCACCGAGTTCGCCGCGGGCGTGGCGAAGCTCCGCCAGGCGCACCCGGTGTTCCGGCGCAGGCGGTTCTTCCAGGGGCGCGCGATCACCGGGTCCAGCATCGAGGACATCGCGTGGCTGCGGCCCGACGGGCAGCAGATGTCCGACGAGGACTGGAACTCGGGCACCCGCAGCATCGGGGTGTACCTCAACGGCAAGGGCATCCCCGAGCGCGACGACCTCGGCGAGCAGATCGTCGACGACTCGTTCCTGCTGCTGATCAACGCCCACCACCAGCAGGTCCAGTTCACGCTGCCCGACGAGTCCTACGGGCGGGCGTGGCAGGTCGTCGTCGACACCGCCGACCCGCTGCTGGCCAACGCCCGGCGCCGCCACCCGTCGCCGGGGGGTCGGGTCCGGATCCCGGCGCGGGCGATGCAGGTGCTGCAGTGCCGCTACTGATTCGTGATCACCAGTTGGTCGGTGCGTAGTCCTTGAGGAAGCACCCGTGGACGTCCTCGCCCGCCTCGCCCCGGACGATCGGGTCATAGACGCGCGCGGCGCCGTCGACCAGGTCGAGGGGGGCGTGGAAGCCCTCCTCGGCCAGGCGCAGCTTGGTGGGGTGCGGGCGCTCGTCGGTGATCCAGCCGGTGTCGACGGCGGTCATCAGGATGCCGTCGGACTCCAGCATCTCCCCGGAGCTGGTACGCGTCAGCATGTTCAGCGCGGCCTTGGCCATGTTCGTGTGCGGGTGGCCCGGCCCCTTGTACGCGCGGCTGAACTGCCCCTCCATCGCGCTGACGTTCACGACGTACTTGCGGCGCGCGGCCGCGGCGGCCATCGCCGGGCGCAGGCGGCTGATCAGGATGAACGGCGCGGTCTGGTTGCACAGCTGCACCTCGAGCAGCTCCAGGGGGTCGATCTCGTCGACGTGCTGGGTCCAGCTGTTCACCGGCGCGGTGTCGGGCAGCAGGCCGCCTGCGTCGATCGCGGTGCCGGCGGCGATCCGCTCCGGTGACGCGGACCGCGCCGCGAGCGCGAGCTCGGTGACGGCATGGGGGTTCTGCTGCTCCAGGCTCCCCGCGAGCGCCGCCGGGTGGGCGTCGCTCACGTGGTCGAAGGTGATCACCTCGACCGGCGTCTCCGGCAGCGCGGCGCGCTCGGCCTCGACCAGTGCGGAGTACGAGCCGGGGGAGCGGCGGACGGTCTGGGCGGCGTTGTTGACCAGGATGTCCAGCGGGCCCTGCGCAGCCACGGTGTCGGCGAGCGCGACCACCTGCGCCGGGTCGCGCAGGTCGACGCCGACGACGCGGAGCCGGTGCAGCCAGTCGGCACTGTCGTCCATCGCGGAGAAGCGGCGCACGGCGTCGTGCGGGAAGCGGGTGGTGATCGTGGTGTGCGCGCCGTCGCGGAGCAGCCGCAGCGCGATGTACATGCCGATCTTCGCGCGGCCCCCGGTGAGCAGGGCGCGGCGGCCGGTGAGGTCGGTGCGGGCGTCGCGGCGTGAGTGGTTCAGCGCGGCGCACGGCGGGCAGAGCTGGTGGTAGAAGGCGTCGACGACGGTGAACCGGCGCTTGCAGGTGTAGCAGGCCCGCGAGCGCAGCAGCGTGCCCGCACTCGCGCCGACCGCGCTCGAGACCAGCGGCAGCCCGGCGGTCTCGTCGTCGATGCGCCCCGGCGCCCCGGTGGCGGTGGCCGCGGTGACGGCGTCGTCGGCGGCGGCCACGGCGTCGCGCTTGGCGTGGCGGCGGGCGAGCTTGACGGACTTCCAGATCCCGGCCGTCGCCCGCCGGATCGCGACGGAGTCGGGGTGCTCGGGATCGAGGTCGGTGACCTGGTCGAGCACCCGCAGGCAGGTCTCCAGGTCGGCGGGGTCGATGGGCACGTCTGAAGAGGTTACGGGGCGGGCTCGTCCATCTCGGCGAGTGCCTTGCGCGCCTGCTCCAGCTCGGCCTCCAGCGTCGCGACGCGGGCTGCCCGCTGCTCGCGCGCCGCGCCGATCACGGCGTCGATCGGTCCGGCGACCTCGGCGTGCAGCTCGGCGGCCGCGCGGGACACGGCGGCGGCGCTGACCGGCAGACCCCGGGTGAGCCAGGTGGTGCCCTGCTTGAGCTCGGCCTGCCACTCGCCGTCGGCGGTGCCGCTGACCGTGAGCGTCAGCTCGACCACGCGCGTGGTGCGGGCGGTGGAGCTGGAGCCCTTCGGCCGGCCGCGGCGCCGCTTCTCGGGCTCGGCGGGAGCGTCGGCCGTGGGGACCGGGCCGGCAGCGGTCTCGAGGACGGGCTGGGTCTCGGGGCTCATCTCGCGTCGGACTCCCTCTCGTGGACGGTCGGCGATCCATGGTGATGATAGAACACTTGTTCGATCCTGGCGCCTTCGGGGAGTGATCCCCGTCGCACGCTGCCGCGTCACGAGCTGCAGCCGGATCGGGGCCAAGCGCACGCTGATCGCCGGGCCGGCGCTGATCGTCGTCTTCGTCGCGGCGGCCGGGCTGGCGGGTGACATCGCCGGGATCGCCGTGCTCGGCCGGGGTGCTGCTGCGGACCGTGCGCCCGGCCCTGGACGCCGCCGACTCCGAGCAGGAGCAGGCGGTCCACGAGCGGGCGGACGCCGAGGCGGTCATCGCGGCGGACGCCTACCGGCACGGCGGGTCGGTGCGGCGCTGAGCGGGTCCTCGGGCCAGGGGTGCTTCGGGTAGCGACCGCGCAGCTCGGAGCGCACCTGCGGGTACCCGGTCGTCCAGAACGACGCGAGATCGGCGGTGACGGCGGTCGGCCGTCCGGCGGGGGAGAGCAGGTGCAGGACCACCGGCAGCCGCCCGCCCGCGACGGTCGGGGTGGCGGTCCAGCCGAAGCACTCCTGCAGCCGGACGGCGAGGACGGGCTGGTCGCCGGACCAGTCGAGCGTGATCGACGACCCGGTCGGCACCGTGATCCGCTCCGGGGCCAGCTCGTCGAGGGTGGAGGTGTGGCGCCAGTCCAGCCGCGACCGCAGGACCGGCCCGGCGTCGATGCGGCCCAGGTCGGCGCGGGAGCGGGCCCTCGCGAACGGACCCGTCCACCACGGGTCGGGGTCGGCGAGCAGGGCCTCGTCGGACACGTCGGGCCACGCGTCGCCGATGACCCGGTGCAGGGTGGCGAGCCGGTCGCGCAGCCGCCTCGCCCCGTCCGACCAGCGCAGCAGGCCCAGACCCTCCGCTCGCAGGCCCTGCAGGAGGGCGGCGCGGACGAGGTCGCGGTCGGGGCGGTCGAGCCGACGCTCGTGCAGGACGATCGCACCGAGGCGCCGGACGTGCCGGGCCGTGACGTCGCCCTTCTGCCAGGTGACCTCGTCCTCCTCGACGAGCAGGGCAGGCGCCGCCAGCTCGGCGAGCTCCTGGTCGGCCACGGCGGCGAGGCGGACGGTGCCGTTCTCCGCACCCGGCGCCCGGTCGGCGACGGCGACCGCCAGCCACTCCGCCGCGGCCAGCGGGCTGCCCGGCGGGAGCGCGACCGCCGTGCCGCCCGCCATCAGGTACAGCGCCCCGCGTTCGGGCCGGCGCCCGGGGGCCGGGGGGCCGGTGGGTGCCGTGGCGCGGCGTCGGGCGAGCCGCTCCGGGTGGGCCAACGCCACGACGAGCGCCGCATGATCGTGATCCACCGCACCGCCGCGCCCCCGTGAGGGCGCTGACGTGCGGCCGGGCGTGACCAGACGGCGCAGGCGGGCCGCCTCCGTGCGCCACCGCTCGCTGCCGGGGGCGGAGCCGGAGCGCAGGCGGCGCAGCTCGGAGTCGGCGTCGGCCCCGGAACCGAGGGTGTCGTCGTCGAGCAGCGCCACGATCTCCGCCGCGGTCCGGTCACCCACCAGGTCGGCCCCGTCGAGCAGGGCCCGCGCCAGGCGGGGGTGCAGGCCGAGCCCGGCCATCCGACGGCCGCGGTCGGTGACCGTCCCGTCCGCGGCCACCGCGCCGAGCGCGCGCAGCACCTCCTGCCCCGCGTGCAGCGGACCCTCCGGCGGAGCGTCCCACCAGCGCAGACCGCTGCCGTCGGGGGTGCCCCAGCAGGCCAGGTCCAGCGCCAGGCGGGTGAGGTCGGCGGTGCGGATCTCCGGCTCGGGGTAGCGGGGCAGCAGCTCCCCCTCGGGCCAGCAGCGGTGCACCCGCCCCGGCGCCTCGCGGCCCGCGCGCCCGGCGCGCTGCCGCGCCACGGCGTCGGAGACCCGGACGGTGACCAGCCCGGCCAGCCCGCGTCGATGGTCGACCCGCGGTGTGCGGGCCAGCCCGGCGTCGACGACCGCGCGCACACCGGGGACGGTCAGGCTCGACTCGGCCACCGCCGTCGACAGGACGATCCGGCGGCGCGGGCCGATGCGCAGCGCGGCGTCCTGCTCGGCCGCGGGCAGCCGTCCGTGCAGCGGGAGGACGTCGGCGTCGACACCGGACAGGGCGCTCGCGGTCCGCCGGATCTCCGCGACGCCCGGCAGGAACGCGAGCACGTCGCCGTCGCCGCCGTCGAGGGCGGCCCGGACGGCCCGGGCGACGGTGCCCTCGATCCGTTCGTCGCGCAGCGGGGGATCGTGGCGGACCGTCACGGGGAATGTGCGCGCATCCACCCGCAGCACCGGTGCGTTCCCCAGCAGCTCGGCCAGGCGGGGGGTCGCGACCGTCGCGGAGGTCGCGAGCAGCCGCAGGTCGGGGCGCAGTCCGTCGCGCGCGTCGAGGAGGAGGGCGAGGAGCAGGTCGGCGTCGAGGTGGCGCTCGTGGCACTCGTCGAGCAGGACTGTGCCGACGCCCGTCAGCTCCGGGTCGGCGGCCAGGCGGCGCAGCAGCAACCCGGACGTGACGACCTCGATCCGGGTCCGCGCGGACGTGCGGGAGTCCCCGCGCACCGAGTACCCGACGGTCCCGCCGACCGGTTCACCGATCAGGTGCGCCATCCGCGCGGCGGCGGCCCGGGCCGCGAGGCGGCGGGGCTCGGCGACGACCACCCGGCCGTCCAGCGCCAGCAGCGCGAGGGGCACGAGCGTCGTCTTGCCGGTGCCCGGGGGCGCGACCAGCACCGTGCTGCCGTGGGCGGCCAGCGTCGCCGTGATCTCGTCGAGTGCGGCCCGCACGGGGAGATCGGGGAGGTCCATCGTCGGCCAGTCTCCCCGAGCGGCGTTCCGGGGCTGCTGCGAGGATCCGGCCATGACCTGGTTCCCCCGCACGCTCGGCGTGCTCACCGCGGCCTACGGCCTGTCCACGCTCGTCCGGCCGGCGATCTTCGCGAAGCCCGCGGGCCTCTCGGGCGACGAGCCGCCCGCCCCGGTCGGGATCCTCGTGCGCGCGGTCGGCGTCCGCGACCTCGCCAACGGCATCGCGATGGCCGTCGCCCCCGCGGGCCCGGCGCTGCAGCTCGCCGTCGCCGCCCGGATCGCCGGCGACCTCGGCGACGCGATCACCTTCGCCCTGTCGCCCAACGACGACCGGGACGCGAAGAAGAAGGCGATCGGCGTCGGACTGGGCTGGGGTGCGCTCAACGCGATCGGCCTGCTGGCCGCCCGCCGCTGATCACGCCCGGCACGACGACGGGGCACCGCCGCGATCGGCGATGCCCCGTGTCGTGCGGTCGGGATCAGACGCCGGCCTCGTCCTTCGCCACTGCGGCGAAGCGGGTCTGTGCGGCCGAGACGACGCCCGCGCGGTTCTTGTGGGTCTCCTCGTAGGTGACGACGGCCGTGATGTCCTCCGGCGTCGACAGCTCGCGGATCGCGGCGATCGAGTCCTGCGCGTTGAGCTCGTCGTAGTCGCGGACCGGCAGCTCGGAGGCCTTCAGCGTGCCGAGGTTGCGGCGCGTCTCGTGCACGGCCTTCGCGGTGTCGTCGGCGCCGTCGCGGCGGGCGACCTGCTCGGCGCGGCCCAGCGCGGCGTCGCGCCCTGCGGTGGCGACCTCCCGGGCGCCGGTGCCGAGACGGGTCACGGTGGCGGAAGCCTCGCGGGCGAGGTCCTCCGCCCCGTCGCGGACCTGCTCGCCGGTGCGCGAGACGGCGGCGACGGCCTGGTTGAACCGCTCGATCGCGAAGCGCGTCGGCAGGCTCACGACCCGGGTGACGCCACCGGCGACGCGCTGCAGCGGCGTCGCGACGAGTGCGGCGACCCCGCCCATGGCCTCCTCGGCCAGCACGGTCGTCAGCCAGTCGACGGTGGCCTCGTGCGCGGTGACCAGGTCGTCGGCCAGGCGCTCGGTCGAGACGCGCTCGGCGCGACGGGCCAGCGTGCGGACGTAGCGGGCCCGGTCGAGGAGCTGGTGCTCGAGGGTGAGATCGCCCAGCAGCGCCTCGTCGAGGGGCTGGCCCTGCTCGACGGTGGACTTCACCAGCGCGAGGACGCGCCCGATCGCCGGGGTGACGACGTCGGGTACGCCCCCGACCCGGCGCAGCTCGTCGGTGATGCGCTCGGTGCGCCGCTCGGCGTTGGCCGCGTTCTGCTGCAGCTCGCGGCGCACGGCGTCGGTCCGGGCCTGGCCGACGCGGACCTTCGCGATCTGCGCCTCGGTCTGGGTGAGCTGCTGCAGCGCACGGAGCTGGGTGATCAGGGTCGGGACGACGGTGCGGGTTTCCATGTCAGCAGGGTGACCGCGGCGACGGGGGGCTCACACCTCGTCACGGTGTGTCCGCCCGCACAAGCCGATCACTCGTCCTCGACCCGCGCCCGGGCACGGGCGGTGCGGGTCGCCGCGGTGCCCGCCTCCCGGGCCGCGGCCCGGGCAGCGGCGGCGGCCTCGCGGCTGTCGGCGGCCGCGGTGCGCTCGTGGCGCTGCGCCGCGTCGAGCTCCGCGGTCAGCGTCGCGACGCGCTCGCGGGCCTGCTCGTGCTCCTGCGCGGCCCGCTCGTGCCCGGCCTCGGCCTCGTCGCGCCGCTCCCGGGCCGTCGCCTCCATCGCCTCGGCGTCGGCGAGGTCGCGGCGGCGCTCCTCGCGTTCGCGTTCGCGGCGGGCGGCCTCGGAGGGGTCCCCGCCGTCGGGTTCGTCGGTTTCGGCAGGTGGGGGAGCGGCCGCCTTCTCGGCGGCCCGCTGCGCGGCCGCCTCCGGGTCGGAGTCGGGCCCGAAACCGGAGTAGGTGATCGTTCGGGTCAGGCGCCCGGACCGCACCTCCTCGGCGACGACCGGGTCGGCGAGCGCCGCCTCCAGGATGTCGCCCAGCTCGCGCAGCAGCGGCTCGGTGACGGGCTCGTGCGCCTCACGCGCCAGCCGTCCGGCCTCCCGCGCCATCCCCGCGACGAGCTTGCGGCGCTGCGAGGACAGGGCGCGCAGCGCGGCCCCGTCGAGGGTGCGCTGGGCGTCGGCGAGGTTCGTCGCGAGCGCGAGCAGCCCGTCGAGCTGCTCGCGGCGGTGCCGGGCCAGGAGGTTCGCCAGCCACGCGGCACGGGTGGGTCGGCGGAGCTTCCCCGCGGCCGTCGCGAACTCCTTGTCGCCGCGTTCCCGCGCCGCGCGGACCGCATCGTCCCGCGTTGCGACGAACTCGCCGGGCGGCGCGGAGTAGAGGGCGTCGGCCAGCTCGTCGAGATCCACGGGGCGACCCTAGAGCGGCTGCACAGCGGGAGCACAGCACGCGCACAGGAACGGTCCCGAGACTGGGTCCCATGAGCGACCACCACGACGGCCCCCACGAGCACGACCTGGGTCTGGCCCACGACCTGCCCCGCCTCATGGGGCGCCGCAGCCTGCTCGGTCTCTTCGCCGGGGCCGGCGCGCTGGTCCTGGCCGGCTGCGCCCCGGCGGCGACCGGCTCGACCGTGACCGGCTCGACCGGCTCCGTCAGCGAGATCCCGGAGGAGACCGCGGGGCCGTACCCGGGCGACGGATCCAACGGTCCGAACGTGCTGACCGAGAGCGGAGTCGTGCGCAGCGACATCCGGTCGAGCTTCGGCTCGTTGTCGGGCACCGCGGAGGGAGTGCCGCTGACGATCACGCTCGCGTTGATCGACTCCGCCACCGGGGCCGCACTGCCCGGTGCCACCGTCTACCTCTGGCACTGCGACCGGGACGGGAGGTACTCGCTCTACGACGTCGAGGACCAGAACTACCTGCGCGGCGTCCAGGCCGCCGACGCCGACGGTCGCGTCACCTTCACGACCATCTTCCCGGCCGCGTACTCGGGCCGCTGGCCGCACGCGCACGTCGAGATCTACCCCGACCTCGCGTCGGCGACGACCCCGGACAACGCCACCGTCACGACGCAGCTCGCCCTCCCGCAGGACGCGTGCGAGCTGGTCTACGCCACGACCGGGTACGAGTCGAGCGTGCGCAACCTCGCGCAGACCTCGCTGGACCGCGACATGGTCTTCAGCGACGGCTACGCCACGCAGCTCGCGGGCGTCACCGGCGATGTGACGGCGGGGATGGCCGCGACCCTGACGGTGGGCGTCGACACCTGACCCCTCATCGGGGCTGATGGCGGACATCGGGAGAGTCGTCTTCCCGGATGGTTCTCCGGCTGGCCGGACCATGAGGCACGTCACCCAGGTCCGAGGACACCGTCGTCGCCCCACCGCGCCAGCGGCGGGCCGGAACGCTCCAGCTCGTGCTCCTGATCGCCGGGAGCTGCATGTCCGTGCTCGGCACGGTGCTGATCGCGCCCGTGCTGCCCCGGCTGGCCGCGGAGTTCGCGGGCACACCCGGGGTCGACATCCTGGTCCCGATCGCGCTGACCGTGCCGGCGCTGATGATCGGGCCGGCGGCGCCGTTCGCCGGGATCGTCGTCGACGCCGTGGACCGCAGGCGCCTGCCTGATCGGCGCGATGGAATGTCCGGCGCCCGAGGCGTTGTGGTGGCACCCGGTGCACGATCAGGACCCCGAGCACGCCTGCCTGTGCTCCGCGCTGGTCGCGGCCGGTGCGCGGATCAGGGGCAGCCCGCCGCACGCCCCCGTTTGACAGGATGGGCCGGTGATCGAAACCGCGGCCGCCCGATCCGACGGCGAACGGGCCCGCAGCGCGGCCGACGCGCTGGCGCGGCTGCGTCCGGGGGTCGTCGAGGAGGCCGTCCGGTGCCTCGGGGCGGGCGAGGCCGTCGGGTTCGTCGCGCGTCTGGACCGCTGGTTCGCCGACGTCCACGTGCCGCTGGCAGCGCTCTACCCCGACCCCGACGCCCTCGCCGCCGCGATCGTGGACCTCGCGCTGCGCGCCGCCGTGCAGCGCCCGGCCGACCTGCGCGCGGTGGACCGGCGCCGCGAGATCGACCCGGGCTGGTTCCAGCACCAGCGGATGGTCGGCTACGTCGCCTACACCGACCGCTTCGCCGGGACCCTCGACGCACTCCCCGCGCGGCTGGACCACCTCGCGGAGCTCGGTGTCACCTATCTGCACCTGATGCCGCTGCTCGCCCCGCGCGAGGGCGCCAACGACGGCGGCTACGCCGTGGCCGACTACCGGTCCGTCGACCCCCGCCTCGGCACGATCGACGACCTGTCCGACCTGGCCTTCGAGCTGCGGGCCCGCGACATGAGCCTGTGCGTCGACCTCGTTCTCAACCACACCGCCCGCGAGCACCCGTGGGCCCGCGCCTGGCAGGCCGGCGACCCCGCGTACGAGGGCTTCTACCTCGCCTTCCCGGACCGCACGATGCCCGACGCGTACGAGGAGACGATCAATGACGTCTTCCCCGACCAGGCGCCCGGCTCGTTCACCGAGGTGCCCGGCACGGGCTGGGTCTGGACCACGTTCTTCGACTACCAGTGGGACCTCGACTACTCCACCCCGCGCGTGTTCACCGCGATGCTGGAGGAGATCCTGTGGCTGGCCAACCGCGGCGTCGAGATCTTCCGGATGGACGCGGTGCCGTTCATGGGGAAGCGCCTGGGCACCTCCTGCATGAACCAGCCCGAGGTGCACGACATCGTGCAGGCGCTGCACGCGGCGGTGAAGCTGGCCGCCCCGGCGACGGTGTTCAAGGCCGAGGCGATCGTCGCGCCCGACGAGCTGGTCGCCTACCTCGGGGCGCACGAGAGGTACCGCCCCGAGTGCGAGCTGGCCTACCACAACCAGTTGATGGTGATGCTGTGGTCGAGCCTCGCCACGAAGGACGCGCGGCTCGCCGTGCAGTCGCTGCGCCGACTGCGCCCGATCCCGGCCGAGACGTCATGGGCCACCTACGTGCGCTGCCACGACGACATCGGCTGGGCAGTCGGCGACGTCGACGCCCGCGCGGTCGGGTACGACCCGTACGCCCACCGGGACTTCCTCAACGCCTTCTACGCAGGCGAGTTCCCCCTGTCCTACGCGCGCGGCGCCCGCTTCGGCGAGAACCCGGAGACCGGCGACGCCCGCATCTCCGGCTCCACCGCGGCGCTGTGCGGGATCGCCGAGGCGCGGGAACGGGGCGACGCGCACGCCCTCGAGCTCGGCATCCGCCGCTTCGTGCTGCTGCACGCGGTCACGTTCGGCTGGGGCGGGGTGCCGCTGGTCTACATGGGCGACGAGCTGGGGCAGGGCAACGACACCACCTACCTCGACGATCCCGCGCTCGCCGGCGACAACCGCTGGATGCACCGCCCGTACTTCGACGACGCCGCGGCCGCCCTGCGCCACGACCCGGCCACCGTGCAGGGGCGGGTGTTCGGCTGGACGAAGGCGCTGGCGGCGGCCCGGGCGTCGCTGCCCGCCCTGCACGCGGCGGGGGAGGGCCGGGTGCTCGACGTCGACTCGCCGCACGTGCTGGCCTGGCACCGCCGCCACCCGCGCAGCGGCCACTTCGTCGGGCTGGTCAACGTCGCCGAGCACCCGGTGACGGTCGACGCCCGCGTCCTCGACGGGTTCGGCGCGCTCGACACCGTGTTGTCGAGCGACGGCCCGCTCCTGGTGCACGACGGGCGGCTCGTCGTCCCGGCGCTGGGGTTCGTCTGGCTCGCCGAGCCCTGATCAGTGCTGTTGTTGCTGCGCCAGCCGCTGTGCCACGACCTGCTGCATCCGCTGCAGCCCGGACAGCCCGAGGCCGGCGATCTGCCCCTCCAGCTGCTGCAGCAGGTGCGGGTCGGCCACGGTGTTCTCGCTGGACTGGATGAGCACGGTGCCGGCTCCGGTGAAGTCGAACTGGCGCTCCTCGCCGGAGTTGCTGCCCAGCATCCCCATCGCGCTGGACAGGAACCCGCTCATCCAGCGGGCGTCGTAGTGGTGGCTCGGTGACGGGCAGTCGGCCCACCCGACCAGTGCGTCCGGGTCGACGCGGATCGGCGGCTCCGCGAAGATCACCGGTCCGGAGCTGGAGGCGAGGAACTTGCCGGTGCCGATCAGCGTCAGGAAGCCGGGGACGATCGACTGCTTGAGCTCGAGGGTGGAGTCGAAGGCGAGCAGGTTGGACGCGCGCAGCGTCAGGTTGCCCGCGTCGAGGTCGTAGCTGTTGATGTCGTAGCCGCGGTCGCCGAGGATCAGGTGCCCGGCGCCGGAGGCCACCACCCAGTCGCGGGTGTAGAGCGGCGCGGAGAACCGCGTCGCGACCATGCCGCCGATGCTCCCCGACGTCAGCGGCTCGAAGCGGATGCCCTGGCTGTGCGGCGCGGGGTAGTAGGCGATCATCCGGCCGGTCTGCATGAACAGCTGCCCGTCGAGGCGCACGCAGTAGGCGTAGTGGTTGCCGGGGATGTTGTCGTTGTCCGGCAGCGTGGCGGGGTTGAGGGGGATCACAGCTTCTGCTCCGATGCCTGGACGTAGACGGTTCCCTGGCCGGTGATCTTGAGCTGGACGGCCTCGCCGGAGCCGCGGCCGACGGCGTCGCGCCAGCCGACCGACGCCGAGATGTCGACGTTCACCTGCCCGACGTGCGCGACGTAGGCCTGGGGGTCGACGGCCACGGGACGGCCGCCGACGGGGATCGCGATCGTCCCACCGTGGGAGAGCACGGCGGCGGTGCCGTAGCCGTGCAGCTGCGTGGTGAACAGCCCCTGCCCGGAGACGGCGCCGCGGACCGCCCCGCGGATGCCGCCCTGGGAGCCGAGGAACACCACGGTCGACTGCAGCGCGGCGTCGTGCGCGACGAGCCGGTCGGCCTCGACGGACAGCGGGCCGGACCCGTCGAGCTCGATGATCGTCACGTAGAGGCCGCGGTAGCCGTAGTGCACGGTGCCGGACCCCTGCGCGACCATCATCGGCACCTGCTCGCCGGCCACCATCCGCCCGACCATGCCGCCCGCGCCACCCGGCCCCGTGTGGACGGGCGAGAACCCGACGTCGCCGGTGTAGGCGAGCATCGCGCCCCTGCGCGCGAGGATCTCCCGGCCGGGGGCGACCGCGGCGGCGACGACCTTGTTGTTGACCTGCTCGAAGGAACCCATCAGCGCTCCTCGGGCTGGATGTAGACGACGCCGCTGCCGTCGAAGCGCAGGGAGAACGCCTCGCCGGAGCTCTCGCCGATCAGGTTGCGCCACGACACGTCGGTGACGAAGGACTGGTTGAGCTGCCCCTGGCTGGCGATGAACGCGTCGGGGTCGACCACCAGCGGGTACTGCGGCGAGACCTCCAGCGCGATCGGCGGGCCGCCCGCCGAGAGCAGCGCGACGGTGCCGTACCCGGTGACGGTGGTGGTGAACAACCCCTGCCCCGACGACGCACCGCGCACCCCGGCGAAGGCGACGTCGGTCCTCAGCTTGTCGGACAGCGCGAGGAGCTGTTCGGACTCGACCTTGAGGGTGTCGCCGTTCAGCTCGACGACCAACACCTCCATCGCGTCCTTCGCGAACCACACGGTGCCCTGCCCCGTGCAGTGCATGAGCGCGACGGACTCGCCCGCGGCGCGGCGCTTGAGCCCCGCCATCAGGCCGTCGCCGCCGCCCATACCGGCGTTCTTGAACGTCACGTCGCCGGTGTAGGCGATCATCGAGCCGGTGGCGGCGCGCACGGCGTCACCCACCAGGTCGATCTCCAGCACCCGCGACCCGTTGAGTCGGAATCCCTGCACGGCGGGGATCCTGACACAGACCGGGCCGCGGATGGCAGGCGTCAGCCCAGGACGGCGGCGAGCTGCGGGGTGATGAGCTCGGCGGCGTACGGCAGGCTCAACGGGTTGCCGAAACCGACGGCGCCGGCGAAGTCGCCGTCACCGGGGACGTAGACCGCGCGCCCGTCCGCGACCGCGCCCAGGCCCTGGAACACCGCGTCGCCCGTGAGGTCCGCCTCGTTCGCCCCGAGCACGACGAGCGCGTCGCGGTCGAGCTGCCCGATGGTCTCCGGCGACAGCTCGACGGTCGAGTCCGGGACCGTCGTGCCGATACCGGCGAACACCGCGGTGTGCAGGTCATCGGCGCCGAGCAGGTAGGGGACCCCGTCGACGACCAGGTCGATCGCGACCTCCCGGCCGGCGAGACCGGGGTTCGCCGCCCGGATGTCGGCGAAGGACTGCTCGACCGCCGCGACGACCTCCTCGGCCTGCCGCCCCGGCCCAGTGTCGTGCCGGTGATGCGGGTCGGCGCGATCGCGCTCAGTGCGTCGTAGGTCGACCGGTCCATGAAGGAGTAGACGCCCATGATCAGGTCCGGCTGCAGGGCGGTGACGGCCTCGACGTTCAGCTCGATGCCGCCGACGTCGGTGGGCCGGGCACCGCCCCTTCGGTCGGACGGGACGAAGAGGTGAGGTTCGCCTATCCATACTCGTACGGCAAGTTGCGGCGTCGGTAGTTCCGCGGTCGTCGCCGGTCGGGGTGCCTCCTAGGGTTCAGCTCGTCCCGACCGTCGGGGCCGGAGGGAGGTGGGGCGTGGGCGCGCGGATCGCAGGGGTCGAGGTGCACCTGCCCGGGCGGCGGGTCGGCACCGACGAGGTCGAGGCGCGGATCGCGGCGTCGGGGTGGGCACCCCCCGCGGGCATCGTCCACCGGCTCACCGGGATCACCTCCCGGCACGTGGCCGGCGACCACGAGCAGGCCTCCGACCTGGCCGTCGCCGCGGCCCGGAAGGTGCTGGCCGCGACCGGCACCGCTGCCGCCGACGTCGACCTGCTGATCTTCGCCTCGGCCAGCCAGGACATGGTCGAGCCCGCGACCGCGCACATCGTCGCGGCCAAGCTGGAGCTGTCCTGCCCGGTCATGGACGTCAAGAACGCCTGCAACAGCGTGCTCAACGGCATGGAGGTCGCGGACGCGCTGATCGCCGGCGGCCGCTACTGGCGCGTGCTCGTCGTCAGCGGGGAGACGCCGTCGCGGGCCGTGCGGTGGGAGGTCGACGGGATCCGCGCGTTCCTGCGCGCGTTCCCCGGCTACACGCTCTCCGACGCGGGCGCGGCCGTCCTGCTCACCGCGGGGGAGCCCGGCACCGGGATCCTCGGGTCGGGTTTCACCGCCGACTCCCGGCACTGGGAGGCGGGCACGCTCGCCGCGGGCGGGTCGTTGCACCCGCGCGACGTCGAGCACACCTACTTCGCGATGGACTCGGCCCGTCTCAAGGCGGCGTTCCTGTCCGTCGGCACCGGCGTCCTCGACGAGACGCTGGCCCGGCTGGAGCTGACCTGGGACGACATGGCGGTCGTGGCGGTGCACCAGGTGTCGCTGCCGTACCTGGGGGTCTTCGCGCGCGGGGCCGGGGTGCCGGGGGACAAGCTCGTCGTGACGGTCGCCGAGCACGGCAACGTCGCCTCGGCGAGCCTGCCGCTGCAGCTCGTCACCGCCCGCGAGCTGGGCCGGTGCGGGCCCGGTGACCTCGTGGCGCTGGTCGGGCTGGCCGGTGGGGTCAGCCTGGGGATCACGGTGGTCCGGCTGTGAACCTGTGGGTGGTGGTCCCGGCGTTCGACGAGGCCGCGGGCATCGGGGCCACGCTCGACGCGCTCGCCGCGCAGCAGGACCGCGACTTCCGGCTCGTCGTCGTCGACAACGCCTCGACCGACGGGACCGCCGACGTCGTGCGCGCGCACGGGCTGCCCGCCGAGGTCGTGCCCGAGCCGCAGCGCGGCACGGGGGCAGCGGCCGACACCGGGATGCGGTTCGCGATCGCCCACGGCGCGACGCACCTGGCCCGCACCGACGCCGACTGCCTCCCCGCCCCCGACTGGACCGCCCGGATCCGGGCCGCGTTCGCCGGTCTCGACCTGATCGCCGGGCGCCTGCTGCCGCGCACCGACGAGGGCCTTCCCGCCTGGCAGCGCGGGGTGCTCGTCGGGGCGGTGGGGGCGGCTGCGACGTTCGGCCGGTTCCGGCCGGGCAACCGGGTGCCGGGCGCGCTCGGGCCCTACGTCATGTCGGCCGGATGCAACATGGCGGTCACCGCGGAGCTCTACGAGCGCGCGGGCGGCTTCCCGCGCACCCGGATCCAGGACGTGCACGAGGACCGCGCACTCGTCAACGCGGTGCGCCCGCTGACGACCCGGTACGGGACCCGGCGCGACGTCGTCGTCCGGGGGTCGAGCCGGCGCGTGCAGGCGTGGGGTCTGGTCCGGACGCTGGGCTGGTACGCCGACCACCGTTACCGGCCCGAGCACGTCGACATCCGGGCCGGGGAGAGCCGGTGAGCGGCGCCGCCGCCCGTGCGCGGGCACGCCCGCCCCAGCCGCCCCATTCGCGCGCGGCCGACCGGTGGGAGCGGCGCGTCCAGCTCGGAGCCCATCCCGTCGCGTACCCGCTGGTCCGGGGACTGGCGCGGATAGCGCCGGTCGTCCGGGTGCCGCGGGTGGGGGTCGTCGTCAGCGACGCCGCGATCGCGCGGGCCGTGCTCACCGACACCACCTCGTTCACCAAGACCGGCCCGGGCTCGCCCGCCGCGCTCTGGACCCCGGTCGTCGGGCCGAGGGTGCTGCTCAACATGGAGGGCGCGGAGCACGTGGCGCTGCGCCGGGCACTGGCCGACCTGTTCACCCCGGCCGCGGTGGCGGAGCTGTGCACACGGGTGCTGGCCGAGCCGTGCGCCGCGCTGCACGACCGGTTGGCCGCGGGGGAGGCCGTCGACCTGGTGCCGGTCGCGCAACGGGCGGCCGGGGCCGTGATCGCGGGACTGGTCGGGCTCGACGCGCGCGACGCCGCCGGACCCGCGTTCGCGGCGGCGACGGCGGTGACCGGGATGGTGCGCCTGCGCCGCCCGGAGCTGACGCCGCGGCAGGTCGTCCGGGGGCGCGCGGCGCTGGCCGGGATCACCGCGCCCGCGGCCGTCGCCTACCGCGTCGGGGACCCTGCGACCGTGCCCGGACGGATGCGTGAGCTGGGGCTGACCGAGCGCGAGGCGCTGGGGGCGGTCGCCGCGTTCGCGCTGACCGGCACCGAGACGGTGGTGTCGTTCCTGCCGCGCCTGGTGGCGCTGCTGCACGACTCGGTACTGCTCGGGGCGGTCGCCGCCGACCGGGGTCGGGTGGACGCGTGCGTCGAGGAGGGGCTGCGCGTCACCGTGCCGTCGCCGGTGATGCTGCGCCGCGTCGCCGCCCCGGCCCGCGTCGGGACCGTCGAGGTGGTTGCGGGGGACCGGATCGTCATCGCGACGGTGTCGGCGGCCCGGGCGCTCGGCGGCTTCGCCCCGGACCGCCCGCACCCGCCCGCGGTGCGCCGGATCTGGTTCGGGGCCGGGCCGCACTTCTGCCTCGGGATGCCACTGGCGACGGCGCAGATCCGGATCGTCCTCGACGCCGTCCTCGACGCCCACCTCGCCCGCCCGTTGCGGATCGCCCGCCGCCGGGTGGCCCGTCGCGTGCTCGTCCCGGCCTACCGCGAGCTGGTGGTGCAGGGTGTCTGAGGCGCTGGACCTGCTGCACCTGATCCTCGACGCCGCCGACCGCCACGGCGACGCCCCGGCCCTGACCGGCCCACCCCCGCGGTTCACCGCGTTCCGCGGAACTGTCGCCGGGGTCGGTGCCGCGTTCCGCGGAACGCGATCCGCGGCCGGGACCGTGTCCCGCGGAACGGGCTCGCGACCGGGAACGGGGCCGGGGCCGGGACGGGGAACGGAGCCGGAGCCGAGGCCGTCCGGAACGCTCCGCGGGACGGGAAGCGCGTTCCGCGGGACGCAGCCGGCCGGGGTGACGCTGACGTACGCCCAGCTCGGCGCCCGGATCCGGGCCGTCGCCACCCGCCTCACCGACGCCGGGTTCGCCCCGGGGCAGCGGATGCTGTTCTCCGTCCGGCCCTCCCCGGACTCGGTGGTGCTCGCGCTGGGCACCGTCGCGGCCGGCGGAACGGTCGTGTTCGTCGACCCCGGTGTGGGGCCCGCGCTGTTCGCCGCCCGCACCGAGCTGGCCGCGCCGGGCTGGGCCGCCGCGGAGCCGGTGCTCTACGCCGCGGGTCGTCGGCCGCTGCGGGCACTCGCCCGCCGCCGGGGAGTGCTGCTGCCCGACTACTCCCGGCTGCCGGTACGCCACGTCAGGGCCGGGACGTGGCTGCCGGGCGTTCCGCGGAACGCGGTGTCGCTGCGGGACCTGCTGCGCCCGGTGCCGCGGGTCGACGTCGCACCCGATCCCGCCCAGGACGCGGTCGTCGTGTTCACCGCCGGCACGACCGCCGCCCCGAAGGCCGTCGTGCACACCCGCGGTTCGCTCGGGGCGGCGCTCGATGTGCTGTCCACCCGCTGCGCACTCGGCCCGGGCACCCGCGTGCACACCGACCAGTTCCTGCTCGGCCTGCCCGCGCTCGTCGCCGGGGGGCACTGGTCGATGCCGCCCTACGGGTTCGCGCCCGCCGCTCGCCCCGACGAGCTCGCGCGCGGGCTGGACGGCGCGACGCACACGTTCCTCGTGCCCGCGGACCTCGCCGCGGTCCTCGACGTCGTCGAACGGGGGGAGGTCGCGATGCCCGCCTCGTTGCGGCAGGTGCTCCTCGGGGCCGCACCGGTGCTGCCGCCGCTGCTGCGCCGGGCCTGCGCCGCCCTGCCCGACGTCGAGTTCCTGGCGGTCTACGGGATGACCGAGATCCTGCCCGTCGCGATCGCCACCGCCGCCGAGAAGCTCGCCCACCGCGGGCCCGGGGACCTGGTCGGGGCCCCGCTGCCCGGCGTCCGCGCCCGCGTCGACGACGACGGACGCCTCGTCGTCGGCGGCGCCAACCTCGGCCACTACCTCGGCGAGGAGGCCCCCGGCGAGCACACCACCGGCGACCTCGCGACGCTCACCGACGACGGCGCGATCGTCCTCGGCGGCCGCGCCACCGACATGATCATCCGTGGCCGCACCAACATCTACCCGGGCCTCTACGAGCCCGCGATCGCCGCACTTCCCGGCGTCGCGCAGGCGGTGCTGGTCGGGGTGCCGGACACGATCGGTGACGACCGGGTGGTCCTCGTCCTCGTCGCCGCCCCGGGGAGAGCGCCCGGCCTGACCGACCGGGTGCGGGCGGCGCTCCCGCGCGTGGTCGACGCGGCGGCGCTGCCCGACGAGATCGTCTGCGTCGACGACGTGCCGGTGGCCGGGCGCACCCGCAAGACCGACCGGGCGGCCCTGCGGAACCAGCTCGCGCGGGCGCAGGGGTGACGGGCGCAGGGACGACGGGCCGTGCCGCCCGCAGGCAGGGGGCGACGTGCGGATCGCGGTGACCGGCGCCGTCGGGTTCGTCGGCTCCGCGGTGGTGGCCGCGGCCCGCGCCCGCGGCTGGGAGGTGTACCCCCTGACCCGCCGCGAGTGGGACCTGAGCACCGGCCCCCTGCCTGGTCCGCCCGCGGTCGACGCCGTGGTCCACACCGCCGCGGCCGTCACCGACTGGGCCGACCCGGACCGGGTCTGGGCGGCCAACCTGCACGGGACGCGCCACGTCGCCGCGAGCTTCCCCGGTGTGCGCCTGGTGCACGTCTCGACCGCCAGCGTCTACGACCCGTTCGTCCCGACCGTCGACGCGCCCGAGTCGGCGGGCCCCGCGGCCCGGCACCTCACCGCGTACGGGGCGTCGAAAGCGGCCGCGGAACGCCTGCTGCTCGGGCGCCCGGGGACGGTGGTGCTGCGCCCGCACGCCGTCTACGGCCCGGGCGACCCGACGCTGCTCCCGCGGATCCTCGGCGCGGTCCGCGGGGGCACGCTCGTCGTCGCCGGCGACGGGGACACCCGGCACACCCTCACCGCGGTCGGCACGCTCGCCGACGCGTGCCTGCTCGGGTGCACCGGCCCGCCGGGCACCTACAACGTCGGCGACGCCGAACCGGTCACCCTCGACGCCGCACTCGGTGGGCTGCTCGCCGCCCGCGGGATCGACGCGCGCATCCGGCACCTGCCACGGCGGGCGGCCTGGCACCTGGCCGGGGTCGCCGAGACGGTCACCTGCGCACTGCGCCGGCCCGACCCGCCGCGGCTCACCCGCTACGCCGTGAGCCAGCTCGGGACGGAGCGCACGCTCGACCTCACCGCGGCCCGCGCGCGCCTGGGGATGGACCCGGCCGCCACGTCCTTCGCGGGCGCCGACGAGTGGTAGGCCGGGTCGGCCGAACGGCGTCCTGTGCGCGGCGGATGGGGTTTGCCCCGCCGCACTCCGGGCAACTCCGGATCATGGAGCCGTCCGAAACGGGGCGCGTGGAGTTCGTGCACCGCAGCTGGCCCGCCGATCCCGCCCAACTGACCGTCATCCGGCACGAGCTGGCCGGGTGGCTCACGCCGCTGTCCCTCACCCAGGACGAGACCGCCGACGTCGTGCTCGCCGTCGACGAGGCCGCCGCCAACGTCGTCCGCCACGCCTACGGACCGGACGAGTCCGGCGCGGTCGAGCTGACGCTCTGGACCGAGCCGGCCGAGGGCACGGGGCCCGGGGACGTGGGGTCGACCACGCTGTGCATCGAGGTCGTCGACCACGGCCACTGGCAGCCGCCGGTGGAGCAGCCGACGGAGGGTGGTCGCGGGATCCCGCTGATGAGCACGATGTCGGAGTCGGTGCTCATCCACTACGACGAACGGGGCAGCCGCGTGCTGCTGCGGCACCGCATCCCGAACGCTGCGTGAGAACTCCTCAGTAACCGGCGGCGGCCGCGCTCGTTCCCCCGGGTATGGGTCGGGGACGCAGGGTCGCATACGTCGGGGGTGCCGCGCTCGTCGCGGCCGTGGTCACCGGGCTGGCGGTGGTACCGGCATCGGCGCAGGAGGGTGACCTCCCGGTGCCCTACGGCGCTCTGGCCACGCTCGCCGCACAGGCCTCCCCGGTCCCCGCCGACCCGCCCGGCTCCAACGACTACGACTGTGAGCCCGGCGCGGAACACCCCGACCCGGTCGTGCTCGTGCACGGGCTGGGGGCGAACAAGTCCGTCAACTGGCAGACGATGTCGCCGCTGCTGGCCAACGAGGGCTACTGCGTCTTCGCGCTGACCTACGGCACCGCGCTGCCCGGGGAGAGCGTCGGCGGGCTCCTGCCGATGGAGCAGAGCGCGGAGGAGCTGGACGCGTTCGTCGACGGCGTGCTGGACGCGACCGGCGCGGAGCAGGTCGACCTCGTCGGGCACTCCGAGGGGACGCTGATGCCGCAGTACTGGCTGCAGTTCCTCGGCGGAGACACCGTCACCGACGACTACGTGGCCGTCACCCCGCTCTACGACGGCACGCTGGCCGACCCGTTGCCCGTCGACGCGCTGGTCGACGCCCTCGGGGTGCGCGACGTCGCCGGTGCACCGGTCGCAGCGGCCTGTGGGTCGTGCCCGCAGTTCATCTCGGGCTCGGACTACCTGGACCGGATGGCGGAGGCGGGCACCCGCGTCGAGGGCGTCGACTACACGACGATCATGACCCGCTACGACCAGCTGGTGATCCCGTACACCAGCGGCGAGCTCGAGGGCGCCACCAACATCGTCGTGCAGGACGGCTGCGAGATCGACCTGTCGGACCACCTGTCGATCATCTTCTCCGAGCGCACCGGGCAGCTCGTCCTCAACGCCCTCGACCCGGCGAACGCCCAGGACGTGCCCTGCCGCCCGGTGCTCCCTCTGCTGGGCAACGAGATCCTCTGAGTGACGGCCGTGGTCGACTTCGGCTACGTCTCCAGCTCATCGACAGCCGCAACGCCGGCCGCACCGACATCGTGCTGCTCGCGCTGCTCGCGCTGTTCGGCAAGATCACCGACGGCCTGCTCGGCCTCGCCGAGCGCCGGCCGCTCCGCCGCTGGAGCTAGTCAGCCCCGCAGCGCCTCCCCCCGCAGCTGGTCCCACAGCGCCACGACGTGCTCGCGCTCGGTCGCCACCGACCCGATCGCGACGCGGACGACGTATCGCCCGTCGACGACGGTGTGGGTGAGCAGTGCGCTCCCGGTGGCGTTGACGCGCTCCGACAGGGCCCGGGTCGCGTCGTCGCCGGCCTGCAGCCGGAAGCACACCAGCGACAGGGACCGCGGCACCGCGAGGACGAAACCGGGCTCCGCGACGATCCACGACTCCAGCTCTGCGGCGAGCGCCACGTGCCCGCGCAGGTGCGCGCGCAACCCCTCCAGCCCGAACCCGTGGATCACCGCCCACAGCTTCAGCGCGCGGAACCGGCGGCCCAGCGGCACCTGCCAGTCGCGGTAGTCGACGACCGCGCCGGAGTCGGTGGCGCTGTTGCGCAGGTACTCCGGGGTGATCGACAGCGCGGCGGGCAGGGCGGCGGCGTCGCGCACCCACAGCAGCGAGGCGTCGAACGCGGTGAGCAGCCATTTGTGCGCGTCGGTGCAGAAGGAGTCGACGTGCCGGGTGCCGTCGAGCAGGTCGCGGTGCTCCGGGCACAGCGCCGCGACGCCCGCCCAGGCCGCGTCGACGTGCACCCACACGCCGTGCGGGGCGGTGACCGCGGTGATCGCGGCGACCGGGTCGACCGCGCCGGTGCCGGTGGTGCCGACGGTCGCGCAGACGAGCACGGGCCGCAGGCCGGCGGCCACGTCGGCGGCCAGCATCTCCGCGAGCGCGTCGGCCGACATCGCGAGCGAGCCGCGCGAGGGCGGCACGACCCGCAGCGCCCGGGCGCCGAGCCCGGCCACCCGCACCGCCTTGGCGAGCGAGGAGTGCGTCTCGGCGGTGACGTAGACGCGTTCGGTGCCGTCGACGCCGGACTCCCGCCACGCGCCCCCCGACGTCCGGTGCAGGGCCGCGAGCAGGGCGACGAGCGCGGCCGAGGACGCGGAGTCGGCGATCGTGCCGCCCCCGCCACCGGCCCAGGTGAACGCCGGATCGAGGCCGAGCGCGTCGGCCAGGCCGTCGAGCAGGACCTGCTCGACCTCGGTGGCCGCTGGCGAGGTCGACCACAGCATCCCCTGGACGCCGAGCCCGCCGGAGAGCAGGTCGCCCAGCACGGAGTGCAGCGAGGCGTTGGCCGGGAAGTAGCCGAAGAACCCGGGGTGCTGCCAGTGCGTGGTGGCCGGGACGACGACCCGGTCCAGCTCGCCGAGCAGCGCGCCCAGCTCCCGGGGCGCCTCCGGGAGGGCGTCCGGCAGCTGCGCCCGGACCCAGCCCGGCTCCACCGCCGGGCGCACCGGCAGGTCGCCGACGCCGGCGCGGTACCCCGCGATCCAGTCGACGACGGCGTACCCGAGCCGCCGGAACTCCTCGGGGTCGAGATCGCTCACGAGAACCTCTCACTCAACCAGCCCGTGACGGCGTCGAGCACCTCGGGCGCGATCGTGGTCTCGATCGTGCCGTACTCGGTGATCGAGCCCGTGGCCGTCGGCTGCATGAGGTGGTTGAGGCCGGGGAACGTCCGCACGATGGCGTCCGGGCCGCCCGCGAGCAGCTCCCGCATCGGGCCCTCGCTCTGCGACGGCGGCACCTGCAGGTCCTTGTCCCCGAAGAACGCGAAGACCGGGACGTCGAGCGCGCGCAGGGCGGGGGCGGGGTCGTAGAGCAGGAACGGGGCGAGGTCGAGCGTCGAGTCCACGATCGCGTCGACCTGCTCGGGGCCCGGGCGCTGCGACTCCGGCAGCGTCGCGAGCTGGCCGATGATCTCGTCGCGCGACCGGGCCCTGGAGGCCTCCACGTCGCCCGCGCGCAGCAGGTCGGTGAACTCGGCGAGGAACGCCAGGTAGGCCTCCGTGTCGGCCGGGTCGGCCCCGGCCTGCTCGCGGAGCAGCCGGTTCTGCAGGATCAGCACGTCCTCGCCCGACACGGCGGGCCCGGCCATCGACACCACGAACGCGACGTCGCCGCGCGACGCGGCGAGCGGTCCCAGGTAGCCGCCCTCGCTGTGCCCGAACAGCCCGACGCGCGCCGGGTCGATCGCCTCGGTGCCCCGTAGGAACGCGACGCCGGCGAGCGCGTCGTCGGCCAGCACCTCGTAGGCGGTGCCGGACGCGGCGCCACCGGAACCGCCGACGCCGCGGTCGTCGGTGCGCAGCACGGCGAACCCGGCGCGGGTGAGGGTGTCGGCGAGCAGCAGGAACGGCTTGTGGCCCTCGATGGTCTCGTCGCGGTCCTGCGCCCCGCTCCCGGTGATCATGACGACGGCCGGGAACGGCCCGGCGCCCTCGGGGCGGGTGAGCGTGCCGGCCAGCGTGACCTCGCCGCTGGGGAACGTCACGTCGTCGGCGCGGTAGGGGAACGGCGGCTGCGGCTCCTGCGGGCGGGCCGGGGCTGTGAGCTCGCCGCGGGCCAGGGAGAACGGGATGGTCGGGGCGGAGCCCTGGGTGTAGTCGCCGGCGACGGTGTCGCCGTCGAGCGTTCCGCGGAACGTCGCGCCGCCGGGGGCGTCGGGCAGGGCGAACGTGACGGCGGTGCCGTCGACCCGCACGTCGCGGAGCGGGAGCCCGCTCACGCCCTGCGCGGGGATGTCGATGCTCCCGCCGTCGCCCGCGAACGTCACCTGGACGTCCAGGGGCGAGCCGGGCGCCTCGATCCGGCCCTGCCAGGTGCCCTCGATCGCGGTGGGCCCGGGCGGGGCCCCGCACGCGGCCAGCAGGACGAGCACGATTCCCATGATCCACCACCTCACGGGCGCCACCGTAGCCGTACTCAGACGGCGGGCTCCGCCACGGACGCGGCGCCGTGGGCGGCCCGCAGCACCGTCTTGAGCACCTTCCCGCTCGGGTTGCGCGGCAGCGAGTCGACCAGCACCACGTGCCGCGGGCGCTTGTAGGCGGCCAGGTGCTCGCGGGAGAACTCCTCGATGTCGGCGGCGGTCGGCGGGTCGGCCGGGTCACGCGGGGAGATCACGGCGAGCGGGGTCTCGCCGTACCGCTCGTCCGGCACGCCGATGATCGCCACCTCCGCGACCTTCGGGTGCGCGGCGAGGGCGTTCTCGACCTCGGCGCAGTAGATGTTCTCCCCGCCCGAGATGATCATGTCCTTCTTGCGGTCGACGACGTAGAGGTAGCCGTCGGGGTCGGCGCGCACGAGGTCGCCGGAGTGGAACCAGCCGCCGCGGAACGCCTCCGCGGTCTCCTCGGGCTTGTTCCAGTACCCCGTCATGACGGTCGGGCCGCGGTAGACGATCTCGCCGACCTCGCCCGGCGCGACGTCGGTCATCTCGTCGTCGACGATCCGGACCTCCACACCGACGATCGGCCGCCCGATCGAGCCGATCTTGCGGATCGAGTCCTCTCCGCCGAGCATGCAGGTGACAGGGCTGCACTCGGTCTGGCCGAACGCCGTCATGACCTCGGCGTCCGGGAACGTGTCGATCATCGTGCGCAACAGCGTGGTCGACGCGGGCGCGGCCCCCCACACCGCGCGGCGCAGCGCGGACAGGTCCCGGTCGCGCACGCCCGGCACCGCGACGATCGCCGCCCACTGCGCCGGCACGAAGAACACGGTGGAGACGCGCTCGCGCTCGAGCAGGTCGAGCATGGCCGACGGGTCGAAGCCGCCCGACGGGGTGAGCACGGTGGTGCCGCCCGCGACCAGGGTGTTGTAGAAGCCCGACACCCCGGCGATGTGGAACAGCGGCGCCCCCGACATCCCCACGTTGCCGGAGACGCCCGAGCCCGCCTGCAGGGCGTTCGCGTAGGCGTGCAGGTACATGTTGCGATGGCTGAGCACCGCGCCCTTGGGCCGACCGGTCGTGCCCGAGGTGTACATGATCAGCCCGGGTGCGGTGTCGTCGACGGGCTGCTCGGCGTAGTCCTCCGACCCGCCCGCGAGCAGCTCCTCGTGACCCGCGCCGATCGTGACGACGGTGCCCGCCCCGGCGGCCCGCGCGAGCGGCGCGAAGGTGTCGTCGGCGACGACGACCGTCGCCCCGGAGTCGGTGAGCAGGTAGGTGACCTCCTCGGCGACGAGCCGGAAGTTCACCGGCACGCAGATCGCCCCGAGCCGCAGTATCGCCGCCATCGCCTCGATCAGCGGCACGCTGTTGAGCGCCAGTACCGCCACGCGGTCGCCCGGGCCGACGCCGTGGCCCGCGAGGACCGACGCCATCCGGCTGACACGCGCGTGCGTCTGCGCCCAGGTCAGGGTGACCTCCCCGTCGCGGAAGGCGATCGCGTCGGGGGTGGTGCGGGCGAAGCGGGCGACGAGGTCGCTCATCGTCATGCCCTGTCCGGAGATGCCCTGGGACGTCATCACCCCACCCTGGCCGGGGGTCACCGCAGGGGCAAGGGGACCGTGGGGCAGGGTCGCCGGGTGACCACCGTCCCCGACACCCGGCTGCGCCTGCTCCAGGCCGCCGCGCTCACCAGCACGTGCGACCGGTTCGCGATCGCGCCGCTGCTCGTCGTGATCTCCCTGGACCTGGGCGCGTCGCTGGCCGCCGTCGCGACGGTCGCGAGCGTCTACTTCCTGGCCTACGGCCTGATGCAGCCGGTGTGGGGGCTGATCAGCGACCGGATCGGGCGGGTGCGGGTCATGCGGATCGCGCTGGTCGGGGCCGCTGTCGGTGGCGTCGGGTCGGTGCTCGCACCCGACCTGCTGGTCCTGGGGATCATGCGGGCCGTCGCGGGCGGCAGCTTCGCCGCGCTGATCCCGACGACGCTGGTCTACGTCGGCGACGCCTGGCCCGCCGACGTGCGGCAACGACCGCTGTCCGACGTGCTGGCCGCGTCCTCGCTGGGCGTGGCGGCGGCGACCGCGGGCGCGGGCCTGCTCGCCGACCTCGTCGGCTGGCGGATCGTCCCCGGGGTGACGGCGGTCGCCGCGGTGGTGCTGTGGTTCGCCCTCGCGCGGCTGCCCGAACCGGACCGGGTCCCGACCGGCGGCAGCCCGTGGCACGCGCTGCGCGGGGTGCTGCGGGTGCCGTGGGCGGTCGCGGTGCTGGTGCTCGCGTTCAGCGAGGGGATCGTCGTGCTCGGTGTGCTGACGTTCCTCGCGCCCGCCGCGCAGTCGCTCGGCACCAGCGCGACCGTCGCCGGGTTCCTCGCCGCCGGGTACGGGCTCGGCGCGCTGGCCTGGTCGCGGCTGGTGCGCCGGCTGGTCGGGCGGGTGCCCCCGGCGGGGCTCGCGGCGATCGGGGGTGCGTTCCTCGTCGCCGCCTGGATCGTGCCCGCGGTGGCGCTGAACCTGGTGACGATCGCGGTGGCGGGCGTGCTGGTCGGCGGGTCGTGGGCGTTCCTGCACTCGACGCTGCAGGCGTGGGTCACCGAGGTCGTGCCGGAGCAGCGGGCGTCGGCGGTGGCGTTGTTCGCGGCGTCGCTGTTCCTGGGCAGTGCGGCGGGCACGGCCCTGTTCGCCCCGCTGGCCCAGGCGGGGGCGTACCCGCTGGTGTTCGGGCTGGCGGTCGCGGCAGCGGTTCCGGTGGCCGTGCTGTCGGCGGTCGGGCGCCGGGCCTACGCGCGGAGCGCATGACGGATGTGACGGTCCGCGGACGGGGTGCGCCGGGCCCCGGCCGGTCGGCGATCATGGCCGCGTGACCGCCCCGACCCCCGTCCGCCACCGCACGCGGTGGGACCTGGTCGCCGTCGGCGCGGCCGCGGCGCTCGTCGTCGCCGCGCACCTGGTGGGGGAGTCGCTCAAGGCCGCGGGCCAGGACATCTTCCTCGGCCTGCCGCCGCTGCTGGCGGTGTGGCTGCCGCACGTGGGGCCGGGCACGCCGGTCGCGGTCGTCGTCGCGGTGCTGGTCGTCGCGCGCGGCCCGGACCTCGCCGCACGCCTGGCGTGGCGGCCGCTGTTGCTCCTCGCGTATGGCGCGTCGGCGGTGTGGACGGTGTCGCTCGCGCTCGTCGACGGCTGGACCCGCGGCGTCGTCGAGCGGCTGAGCAGCGACCAGGAGTACCTGTGGGACGTCCCGCGGGTCATCGACGTGCCGACGACGCTGCGCACGTTCTCCGACTTCATCCTGCCGGGGCCGGACATGTGGGTCACCCACGTCGGCGCGCACCCCCCCGGGGTCTTCCTGGTCTACGTGGTCCTGGACCGCCTCGGTCTGGGCGGCGGCGGGCCGTCGGGCGTGGTGACGATGCTGGTGGGGGCGTCGGCGTGCGTCGCGGTCGCGGTGACGTTGCGCGCGCTCGGCGTCGAGTCGCTCGCACGGGCGGCGCTGCCGTTCGGCGTGCTGTTCCCCGGCGCGGTGTGGGTCGGGGTGTCGGCCGACGGGATGTTCGCCGCCGTGCTGGCCTGGGGGGTGGCGCTGCTCGCGATCGGCGCGGCCGGAGGGCGCGCGGTGCCGGCGTTCGCCGGGGGCGTGCTGCTCGGGTACTGCCTCTACCTGTCCTACGGCCTGGTCCTCGGCGGCCTCGTCCCGCTGGCCGTGCTGATCCTCACGCGCGCGTGGCGGGCCGCGGCGTGGGCGGCGGCCGGGGTCGCCGTCGTCGTCGCCGCGTTCACCGTCAGCGGGTTCTGGTGGTTCGACGGCTTCGAGCGGGTGCAGGTGATCTACGCGCTGTCAGTGGCCTCGACCCGGCCGTACGGCTACTTCGTGTGGGCCAACCTCGCGGCGCTCGCGATCGCCGTCGGCCCCGCGGTCGTCGCCGGGCTGCGGCGGACCCCGTCGCTCCCGGCGCGGGCCGGGTGGCTCGTCGCGGCCGCGGGGGCGGCGATCCTGCTCGCGGACCTGTCCGGGCTGAGCAAGGCCGAGGTGGAGCGGATCTGGCTGCCGTTCGGCGTCTGGCTGGTCGTCGCGTGTGTCGGAATGCCGCACCCGCGCCGCTGGCTGGCCGCGCAGGCGGGGCTCGCGCTGGCGGTGAACCACCTGCTGCTCACCGTCTGGTGAGGGGCACGATGGACGGGTGGACGCCGCACGCGAGGAACTGCCCGCCGGCCCGGTGACGCTGCGGCGCTGGACCGCGGCCGACGTCGACGACCTGTACCGGGTGGTGGGGGAGTCGCTGTCCCACATCGGGCCCTGGATGGCGTGGGCCACGCACGGCTACTCCGACGCCGACGCCCTGCGGCACGTCGAGCACGTGCAGGAGGAATGGGCGCACGGGAGCGGGTACGGCTACGCGATCCGGCTCGGTCACGGTGCGCTCGTGGGTGGTTGCGGAATGTCGAACCGGATCGGTCCCGGCGGCCTGGAGATCGGTTACTGGCTACACCGTGCCCATACCGGGCACGGATACATCACAGCCGCCGTCGCGGCACTGGCGGCCGAGGCGTTCCGGATCGGGGCCGACCGTGTCGAGATCGTGCACGACGTGGCGAATCTGCGCAGTGGGGCCGTACCCCGACGTCTCGGATTCACCGAGGTGGCCCGCCGCCCGCCCCAGGAGGAACTGTCCCCCGGGGAGGCGGGCGAGGACGTGGTGTGGCGGCTGCTCGCGCCCTGATCAGCGGTTCCGGCGCCGATCAGTGGTTCTGGTGGTAGGCCTCGAGAACGTTGGACGGGATGCGACCCCGCTCGGAGATCTTCATCCCCTGCGCGACGGCCCATTCACGAATGGCCTGGTTCTGCTCACGGTCGGTGCTCGGCCGGGCCGCCGGGGTGGCCGACGAACCACCGGAGCTGCGGCGGCCACCGGAGCGGCGGGCCGCGGAAACGAACGGGGCCAGCGCGTCGCGCAAACGCGAGCTATTGGCGGTGGAGAGATCGATCTCGTAGGCCTTGCCGTCGATCGCGAACTCGACCTGCTCGTCGGCCTCGGAACCGTCGATGTCGTCGACCAGGGTAACGGTGGTGTGCTTCGCCACGCACGTGCCTTTCTCGGGATCGTCAATTGTTCGAGGTCGACGATAAAGGATGCGATGCCGCATTGTCGAACAGGGGTCGTTATTCCACCCCCGGGACGGGAATGGTGTCTCTCGATGGTCGAGATGCCTGCTATCGTCGGTGACGTGGACGGTGATCGGGACGAGTTGGTGCGCCTGTTGCAGGCCTATGCCGCGGAGGCCGAGCGGCTCAGTCAGGTCTTCGCCGACCGCCAGGGCATGCACGCCACCGACCTGTCGGCACTCCTGGCGGTGATGCAGGCCGACCGTGCGGGCGAGCCGCTCACCCCGGGGCGCCTGGGCCGGCACCTCGGGCTGTCGTCGGGGGCCACGACGGCGGTCGTCGACCGGTTGGAGCGCGCCGACCACGTGCGCCGCGCCCGCGACGACCGCGACCGTCGCCGCGTCACGCTGCACTACGGCGCCGCGGCGGAGCAGGTCGGGACGGCGTTCTTCGGGCCGCTCGGTGCGCGGATGGACGAGATGCTCGCCGGCTACGACGCCGCGGAGCTCGCCGTCGCCCGGCGCTTCCTCGGCGACGCCACGGAGATGGTGCGCGCGTACCGGGAGTCGGTGGCGCCGCCCGTGTCACCGCCCGTGTCGCCGCCCGTGTCGCCGCCTACCGGGGGCTGACGCGGTCCCACGCGCGCCGCCAGGCGGGGCGGGGCGGGGCGGCCTCCAGTGCCACCGGCGTCGTGCCGGGGGCGGGCGGCAGGGCCACCTCGATCTCGCCGCCGAGGCGGAACCCCGCGGTCAGCTCCAGGTCGTCGCCGCTCCAGAAGCGGCCGGGGTCGTACCAGTTGGGCCGGCGGTCGCGGGGCAGCAGGCCCATCTCCTCGTAGGTGAGCGCCACGACCTCCGCGCAGTAGGCGGTCTCCAGCCCCGCCGGTTCGACGTCCTGCGTCCGGCGCCACGGCAGCTGCGGGGTCCGGCCCCACAGCCAGCGGCCGGTGAGCCGGGCCGTCGAGGGGAAGGGGGTGCCGTCCAGCCGCGCGACGGCGCGCAGGGCCCCGTCCTCGATGTCGCGGCCCTCGTGCCGGTGCGCGTCCGGACCCTCGAGCTGCCGCAGCCAGCCGCGTTGCCCGTAGCGGTGCCCCCACTGCAGGACGGCGTCGCGCATGTCGTGCAGCTGTACGCCGCGCTGGTGCTGCCCGGTCCACAGGTCCAGCAGGGAGCGGCCCAGCTCGGCGTGCCACATCATCGGCGGCAGGTCGTCGACGACGATCGCCATGCCGACGTGGTTGACCGGTGAGTTCGTCAGCCCGCGGATGGCGCGGTCGGCGCCGCTGCTCCCGCGGAAGACCCAGATGTCGCCGGTCCGGGCGAGCTCGCAGGCCCGGTCGAGGGTGATCAGACTCGTTCCTGAACCAGGGGGCCGCACGCCGGTACGGTAGCGACATGCGCTGGTGGAAGCTGATCGGACTCGCCGGGCTGGCCGGGGTCGCCGCGACGGGTGTGGTCACGGTCCGGGCGGAGCGCAAGCGGCAGGCCTACACCCCCGACGAGATCCGCTCCCGGCTGCACGAGCGGGCCGCGCAGGCGGGAGCGAAGCCGGCGAACCAGGCGTCGGCGCGCTAGAGGTCCGCCGTCGCGCCCACCAGGTACTCCGCGAACTTCTCCCGCGCCGCCACCGCCCGGGTCGGGACGTGCTCGGTCGGCACGTCGGTCGGGGTGTAGCCGCGCAGGATCCGCTTCGCGACGGTGGCCTTGTGCACCTCGTCGGGTCCGTCGTAGATCCGGGCGGCGCGCGCGGCGCGGTACATCTCCTCCAGCGGGAGGTCGCCGGAGAAGCCGAGCGAGCCGTGCACCTGGATCGCCCGGTCGATCACGTCGTGGAGCACCTTCGCGCCCCAGTACTTGATCATGCCGATCTCCAGCCGGGCGTCGGACGCGCCGACCTGGTCCATCGTCCACGCCGCGTGCAGCGTGAGCAGCCGCGCGGCCTGCATCTCCGCGGCGCTGGTGGCCACCCAGTCCTGCACCATCTGCTTGTCGGCGAGCACCGACCCGTGCGTGTGCCGGCTGACGGCGCGCTCGCAGAGCATGTCGAACGCGCGGCGCGACTGCCCGAGCCAGCGCATCGCGTGGTGGATGCGGCCGGGGCCCAGGCGCTGCTGGGCGAGCCGGAACCCGTCGCCGGGGTTGCCGACCAGGTTCTCCTTCGGCACCCGCACGCCCTCGTAGAGCACCTCGGCGTGCCCGCCGTAGAGCTCGGGGGAGTGGGTGGGGTGGTCCATGACGGGGATGTCGCGGACGACGTTCACCCCCGGCGTGTCGGTCGGCACGATGATCATCGAGCTGCCCTGGTACGGCGAGACGTCCGGGTCCATCACGCACATGACGATGAGGAAGTCGGCCTGCGAGGCGTTGGAGCTGAACCACTTGTGGCCGTCGATGACGTAGTCGTCGCCGTCGAGGACGGCGCGGGTCGTCAGCAGCGTCGGGTCGGCACCCGCCCCCGGCTCGGTCATCGAGAAGCAGCTGCGCAGCTCACCGCGCAGCAGCGGGTGCATCCAGCGCTCCTGCTGCTCCGGCGACCCGCCGATGGCGAGCAGCTCGGCGTTGCCCGAGTCGGGGGCCTGGTTGCCGAAGATCCCCGGGGCGTAGCGGCACTGGCCGAGGATCTCGTGCATGAGCCCCAGCCTGACCTGCCCGAACCCGCCGCCACCCAGCTCCGGCGGCAGGTGCGCGGCCCACAGCCCGCGCTCCTTGACGCGCTCCTTGAGCGGGGCGGTGATGCGCGCGAACGCCGCGCGGTCGAGGTCGAGCGTCTCCAGCGGGATGATCTCCTCGCGGACGAACCCCCGCATCCACTCCAGCTGCGTCTCGAACTCCGGTTCGGTGGAGAAGTCCCAAGCCATGCCGTCACCGTAGGTATCGGACATGCTGACGTCCATGCAGCCGCACAGCTTCGAACCCCTGACCCCGGTGTCCTTCCTCGACCGCGCGGCGGCCGCGCACGGCGACCGCACCGCCGTCGTCGACGGGGAGCGGCGCTGGACCTACACCGAGCTGCACGACCGCTGCCGTCGCCTGGCCGGAGGGCTCGCGCCGCTCGCGGACGGGCGGCCGGTGGCGGTGCTCGCCCCGAACACGCACGTGCTGCTGGAGGCGAACTTCGGCGTGCCGTGGGCGGGGGTGCCGCTCGTCGCCGTCAACACCCGGCTCTCGGCGGGGGAGGTGGCCTACATCCTGGAGCACTCGAACGCCTCCGTGCTCGTCCACGACCCCGTGTTCGACGACCTGGTGGACGCGGTGTTCGGCACGCTGGACGCCCCGCCGCAGCGGATCCGGGCCGGCGCGGAGTACGAGGCGCTGCTCGACGGCGCGACGCCGCTCGCCCGCGCGATCGACGACGAGCGCGGCCTGCTCTCGATCAACTACACCTCCGGCACCACCGGGCGGCCCAAGGGCGTGATGTACCACCACCGCGGCGCGTACCTGCAGGCGCTGGCGATGGTGGGGCACACCGGGCTGACGCCGAGCGCGGTGCACCTGTGGACGCTGCCGATGTTCCACTGCAACGGCTGGTGCTTCCCGTGGGCCGTCACCGCGGCCGGGGCCACGCACGTCTGCCTGCCCAAGGTCGACCCCACCGAGGTGTGGCGGCTGATCCGCGAGGAGGGCGTCACGCACCTCAACGGCGCGCCGACGGTCCTGTCGATGCTGGCCTACGCGGCGGAGGCGGCGCCGCTGGAGGGCCCGCCGGTGAAGGTCGCGACGGGCGGGGCGCCGCCGAGCCCGGCGATCCTGCGGCGGATGGGGGAGCTGGGGTTCGAGGTCACCCACCTCTACGGGCTCACCGAGACGTTCGGGCCGGTCATGATCTGCGACTGGCGGCCGGAGTGGAACGACCTGGACGCGGGCGAGCAGGCGCGGCTCAAGGCGCGCCAGGGCGTCGGGAACATGATCTCCTGCGCGGTGCGGGTGGTCACCGACGACGGCGCCGACGTGCCGCGCGACGGGGAGTCGGTCGGGGAGATCGCGCTGCGCGGCAACAACGTGATGCTCGGCTACCTCGACGACGCCGACGCGACGGCCACCGCGATCCCCGACGGCTGGTTCCGCACCGGCGACCTCGGCGTCATTCATCCCGACGGCTACGTGGAGCTGCGCGACCGCTCCAAGGACGTGATCATCTCCGGTGGTGAGAACATCGCGTCGGTGGAGGTGGAGCAGGCCATCGCCGACCACCCCGCCGTGCTGGAGGTCGCGGTGATCGCGGTGCCCGACGAGAAGTGGGGCGAGGTCGCGGCCGCCTACGTCACGCTGCAGCAGGGCGCGAGCGCGACGGAGCAGGAGATCATCGACCACGTCCGGGAGCGGCTGGCGCGGTTCAAGGCGCCGAAGACGGTGACGTTCACCGACCTGCCGAAGACCTCGACCGGGAAGATCCAGAAGTTCGTGCTGCGCGACGAGGCGTGGAAGGGGTCCGAGCACCGGATCCGGTGAGGGGGAGGGGGAGGATCGTGCGGTGATCCTGCACGTCGTCCCGCTCGACCTCCCCGGACTCGGCGTCGGTGAGGCCGCCCGGCGCCTCGCCCACCGGGAGCGGGTCACCGCCTGGGCGGGGGACTGGTCGACCGGCGGCCTCGTCACCTGCGACCCGGTGCCCGGCGACCTGTTCCCCGCGCTCCCCGCCGTCGCGCCGGACCCGGCGCACCCCGACGCCGTCGGCGGGGGCTGGTTCGGCCACCGCGGCTTCGACGGCACCGACTCGTGGGCGTCCTACCGCGACGTGCTCCGGTTCGACGGCACGGCCTGGTTCCACGAGGCCCTGCTCGACGGCGCGTTCGACGCCGCGGCCGCCCGGCGGCGGGCCGCCGAGCTGGCCGCCGACCTGCGCCGGCCGGCCCGGACCGTCCCCGCGCGGCTGGAGGTCACCGCGTTCCCGGACCGGACCGCGCACGTCGTCGCGGTGGAGCGGTGCGTGCAGGCGATCCGGCGGGGTGAGATCTACCAGGCCAACATCGCCTGCCACGTGCACGGGCGGCTGCACGGGTCCCCGCACGACGCCTGGGCCCGGCTCGTCGAGGCCCACGCACCCGCCCGCGCCGCACTGGTGGCCGATCCGGGCCGGACGGCGGTCGGCGCGAGCCCCGAGCTGTTCCTGCGCCGCCGCGGGCGCACCGTCGAGACCTCGCCGATCAAGGGC
The DNA here is from genome assembly GCF_019263705.2 of Pseudonocardia abyssalis. Classification (NCBI taxonomy): domain Bacteria; kingdom Bacillati; phylum Actinomycetota; class Actinomycetes; order Pseudonocardiales; family Pseudonocardiaceae; genus Pseudonocardia; species Pseudonocardia abyssalis. The sequence goes on along the minus strand of NZ_JADQDK010000001.1, from coordinate 2,022,667 downwards.
ACCCGCCCGCGGACCGGGGGCCCCGACGACGCCGCCGAGCGACAGCGGCTCGCCGCGTCGACCAAGGACGCGGCCGAGAACGTCATGATCGTCGACCTGATGCGCAACGACCTCGCGCGCGTCTGCTCCGACGTCACCGTGCCGCGGCTGCTCGAGATCGAGCCGCACCCCGGGGTGTGGCACCTGGTGTCGACGGTGCGCGGCACCCTCGACACCGACGACGCCGGGCTGCTCGCGGCGACCTTCCCGCCCGGCTCGGTCACCGGCACCCCGAAGATCCGGGCGGTCGAGCTGATCGGCGAGCTGGAGGCGGAGCCGCGGGGGCTGTTCACCGGGATGCTCGGGTACCTGAGCCCGCTCGCCGGCGTCGAGCTCGCGGTGGCGATCCGGACGCTGGAGGTCGCGGCGGACGGCACGGCGCGGCTCGGGGTCGGCGGCGGCGTCACCGTCGACTCGACCCCGGTGCAGGAGTGGGCCGAGTGCCGCACGAAGGCGGCCCCGCTGCTCGCCGCGCTCGGCGCCGCACCGTGGCCGCCGGACCCGGCGCCGAGCCGGCTCGCCGACCCCGCCGCCGGGCTGTTCGAGACCCTGCTCGCCGTGGACGGGCGGCCGCGGCGGGTCGCCGAGCACGTGCGGCGGCTGCAGACGTCGTTCGCCGAGTGTCACGGACGGCCCCTGGACGCCGACGTGGCGGCCGCGATGACCACCGGTCCGCCCGGCCCCGCCCGCGTCCGGGTGGACGCGTCGCCGGACAGCAGGCTCGCGGTGCGCGCGGCCCCGTTCGTCCCGGTGCCGCTCGCCGCGCAGCCCGGCCTGGACCTGGTGGTGCACCGCCTGGGACCCGCCGGGGCCCCGCGGCACAAGTCCGCCGACCGCGACTGGACGGCGACGGTCGAGGCACCGCTGGGGCCGGACCAGGCGGCACTGCTGGTCGACGACCGCGACGTGGTGCTGGAGTCCACCCGCTCCGGCGTCGCCGTCGTGCTGGGCGGGCGCGTCACCGTGCCGCCGCTGGACGGGCGGATCCTGCCGGGTACCGCCCGCCGCGCGCTGCTCGACGTCCTCGACACCGCCGAGCTGCCCTACGACCTGCGCGCCCCCGCGCTCGGCGAGCTGGCCGGCGCCGACGGGATGTTCCTGCTCAACGCGCTGCGCGGGGTGCAGTGGGTGCGCTCGGTGCCCGGGCGGACCTGGACCGCGCCGGACCCGGTCACCGTGCGGGCGGCGCAGCTGCTGGACGCGGACCGAGGGTGAGGGTCAGCGCCTGCTCCAGGTCGGCGACCAGGTCGCGCGGGTCCTCCAGGCCCACCGAGAGGCGCAGGTGGCCCCACCGGCGGAACTCCTCCGGGTAGTGGGCGACGCGCGGGCCGTCGGTGCCGACGTGCACGATCAGGGTCTCGTCGTGCCCCAGCGACACCGCCGAGGTGATCAGCTCCAGCGCCGCGACGAACCGGTTCTGGGTGGCCGGGTCGCCGCGCACGGCGAAGGCGAGCATGCCGCCGGACCCGCCGTCCAGGGTGCGGGCGGCGAGCGCGTGCTGCGGGTGCGAGGCCAGCCCGGGGTAGGCGACGTAGGCCACGCGCGGGTCGGCGTCCAGGAACTCCGCGACGACCTGGGCGCCCGCGCAGTGCGCCCGCATCCGCATCGGCAGCGTCACGGCCCCGCGCATGATCAGCCAGGCGTTGAACGGGCTGATCGTGCCCCCGACGTTGACGCCCGCCTCCAGCCGGATGCGGTCGACCAGCTCCGCCGCCCCGATCACCGCGCCGCCCATCGCGTCGCCGTGCCCGTTGACGTACTTGGTGAGCGAGTGCACGACGAGGTCGGCGCCCAACTCCAGCGGGCGCTGCAGGACGGGTGTGGCGAACGTGGCGTCGACCGACAGCAGCGCGCCGCCCTCGTGCGCGACCTCCGCGACGGCGGCCACGTCGGTGATCTTCGTGGTCGGGTTGGCCGGGCTCTCGACGTGCACCAGCCGCGTCCCCGGACGCATCGCCGCGCGCACCGCGGCGACGTCGGAGGTGTCGACGAGCGTCGTCGTGATGCCGTACTTGGCCGGCAGCAGCTCGGTGAGGAGCTGGTACGTGGCGGCGTAGGTGACGTCGGAGCAGACGACGTGGTCGCCGGTGCGCAGCAGCGTGAAGAACACCGCGTGCAGCGCCGCGACCCCCGTGGCCGTGGCGAACGCGGCCTCGCCCCCGTCCAGCGCGGCGAGCTTGCACTCCAGCCAGCCCTGGTTCGCGCCGCCGTTGCGGGTGTAGAGCGGGGTGCCGGTGCCCGACCAGCTCAGCTCCGACGGGTCCTCGGGCAGCGCGTAGGAGTTCGCGGCCACCAGGGGGCGGCGGATCGCGCCGGTGCCCGGGTCGACGGCGTTGCCGGCGTGGACGGCCCGGGTGGCCAGGTGCCGCTCCGTCACGTCTGCTCCGGACCCAGCTCGGCGACGAACTCCTCGACGAACCCGCGCCACGACGCCACCGGCGCGAGCGGGCGCACCACGAACTTCGTCACGCCGACGTCGACGAACGCCCGCACCTGGGTGCGCGCGGCGGCCCACCCGTCGGCGACGAGCAGGGCCGGGTCGACGTCGGGGCGGCGCTGGGCGGTCTGGGCCAGCACCGCGGCGCGGTCGGCGTCGGAGGTGCCGGGCGGGAGCAGGGTGATGTTCGTGCCGTAGTGGTCGTCCTCGATCTCGCGGCCCGCGTCGGCGGCGGCGCGCTCGATCCCGGCCCGGCACTCCGCGGCCTCCGCCGGGGTGACGGCGGCGCCGAGCCACCCGTCGGCGAGGCGCCCGATCCGGCGCAGCGCGACCGGGGCGCTCCCGCCCAGCCACAGGTCGAGCGGGCGTGCGGGCAGTGGGCCGACCGCGGCGTCGTCGAGGTGGAAGAACTCGCCGTGGTGGGTGACCGACGGCTCGGACAGCAGCCGTCGCAGCACGACCAGTGCCTCGTCGAACACCGCGGCGCGCTCGCCGGGCACCGGGTAGAGCCCGCGGTCGCGCTTTCCGACGGCGCGGACGCCGAACGTCGGCAGGATCCGCTTCGGCGCCAGCGCGACGAGCGACGCGAGCTGGGCCGCCACCAGCATCGGGTTGCGCCCGGGCAGGACGAGCACGCCGGTGCCGAGCTTGAGCCGCCGCGTGCGGCCGGCCGCGTAGGCCAGCCCGACCAGCGGGTCGACGGCGTCGGAGGAGGCGAAGTCGGGGAGCCAGATGGAGTCGACGCCCGACTCCTCGCACGCGTCGACGTAGTCACCGAGGTCGTCGTGGGGCACCGACCCCAGGCCGATGCGGATCTTCGACTGCGTGTGGGCCTTCGACTGGAGCAGTGATGGAGGCACCCCGCGACGTTATCCCGCCGACGGCTCCGTCGCGGGGCCCGTCGCGGAGCGCCAGGCCACGAGCCGGTCCTCCGCGCTGCGGACGTCGCGGATCGCGTGGACGGCCGCCGCCTGCTCCGCGGTGGCGCTGTGTTGTGCGACCGCGCGCTCGGCGTCGGCGAGGTCGCGCACCGCCACGGCGTCGTCGGCGTGCGGGTAGATCGTGGGCAGCGGGGCGGCATCCGAGTCGACCCCGTCGGCGGCCCCGCTCTCGCCCGCCTGCCGGTACGGGTTGTCGTCGGGCAGCCGGCCGGTGAACCGGCCGTACGCGCCGAGCACCATGAGCAGCCCGCCGGCGAGCAGGCTGAAGATCACGTTCGACATCCGGAACGCGAGGACGTTGAACGGGGTGTCGAGCACCAGGACACCTCCCACTCCGGAGAGCAGGAACGCGACGCCGATGCCGAACGTCACCGTCGAGGCCGTCCGCCCGCCGCGGACCGCCGCGGCCACCAGCAGCGCCGCGGTGACGAGGCTGATCACCGAGAGCAGCCCGTTGGAGGAGAGCCCGAGGATCGGGGTGCCGCTCGTGGTGAAGAGCTCGAGCTGGTTGACCAGGCCGAGCACGCCGAACACGACGAGGCCGGACGCGAACGCCACCGCCCCGATCCGGTGCACGAGCCCCAACCGGGTGCCGGGTTCAGGATCGCGCCGAGAGTTGTTCACACGACCCAGCGTGACCCCGTTCGCCCGGTCCCGCCACTCGACGCCGAGCCGCGCGGAATGTCGCGGAAAGGCATTCCGTCCGATCCGACGCCTGATCGCGCGGGAATGGTAGACCGGAGACCGTGCGGAGAGCGGGTGCGGGAACACGGTTGGTCGGGCTGGTCATGGCGGGGGGCCTGGTGGCCGCGCTGATGTCGTTGCCGCTGGTCGGAGGCCTGGGCCTGGTGGCGGAACGGGCGAGCGGATCGGCGACGGAACTGTCCCCGGAACTGCGTTCCGGAATCGTCCCGGAAGCGAGCACCGTGACCGATTCGACCGGTGCGCCGATCGCCTATCTCTACGACCAGTTCCGCATCCCGTCCGGTTCCGTCTCGGCGGCGATGCGGGCGGCGATCGTCGCGATCGAGGACCGGCGGTTCTTCGACCACGGCGGCGTCGACCCGATCGGCACCCTGCGCGCGTTCGTCCACGACGCGAGCGGGGGAGCGCAGCAGGGCGGCTCGACACTGACCCAGCAGTACGTGAAGAACTACGAGCTCTACGTCACCGCGACCACCGACGCGCAGCGCGCGGCCGCGGTGGCGCCGAGCGTGGCGCGCAAGGTCACCGAGGCGGAGCTGGCCGTGCAGCTCGACCACGCGCTGAGCAAGGACGAGATCCTCGCCCGCTACCTCGATCTCGTGTACTTCGGCCACGGTGCGTACGGGGTCGGCGCGGCGGCACGGGCGTACTTCGGGACCACGCCCGACCGGCTGAGCGTCGCGCAGTCCGCGCTGCTGGCCGGCCTGGTGCAGAGCCCCGCGCAGGACGACCCGGTCGCGCACCCGGCCGCCGCACTCGCCCGGCGCGGGCTGGTCCTCGACGCGATGCACGGCCAGGGGGCGATCGACGACGCGCAGTACGCCACGGCGGCCGCCGAGCCGCTGGGGGTCGGCGACGTCGGGGTGCCGCGGGCGGGCTGCAGCGCAGCGGGTGACGCGGGGTACTTCTGCGCCTACGTCAGCTCCTACCTGCAGGCGGCCGGACTGTCGCCGGAGCAGCTCGCGGGCGGCGGGTACACCGTGCGCACCACCCTCGACCGCTCCGCGCTCGACCACCTCGTCACCTCCCTGACCGCGCAGGCCCCGCCGGGCACCTCGCACGTCGCCGACGTCATGTCGGTGGTGGCGCCGGGCGCCGACCGGCACCCCGTCGTGGCGATCGCGGCGAACCGGCCGTTCGGCAACGGGGAGGGGGAGTCGGCCTACGACCTGCCGGTGGTGCCGGAGAACCTCGGCGCCGGCTCGGTCTACAAGATCTTCACCGCGGCGGCGGCGCTGGACCAGGGCATCGCGGGCATCGACACCGTCCTCGACGTCCCGGCCGGCGGCTCCACGCTGCCCAACTACCGCGGTGCCGACGGTCGCCCCTCGCCCGTCCGCAACGCCGGGACCTACCCGTCGCGGCTCTCGCTCACCGACGCGCTCGCGCAGTCGCCGAACACCGCGTTCGTCGAGCTGGAGGGGCGGACGGGGGTCGCGCCCGCCGTCGACATGGCGCAGCGCCTCGGCCTCACCTCGCTCGACACCCCCGGCCCCGACGGCCGGTCGACCGCCGACGTCGCCCGCGAGGAGGACCAGGCGTCGTTCACGCTCGGGGTGTCGCCGACGAGCGACCTGGAGCTCGCGAACGTCATGGCGACCATCGCGAGCCACGGCACCTGGTGCCCACCGACGCCGATCACCTCGGTCACCGACCGCGACGGCGACGCCGTGGCGCTGACCGAGCCGCCGTGCACGCAGGCCGTCGACCCGGGCCTCGCCGACACGCTCATGGTCGGGCTGAGCCGCGACGCCGCCCCGGGCGGCACGTCGGCGTCCGCCGCGGCGTCGAGCGGGTGGGACCGGCCGATCGCGGCGAAGACCGGCACGACGCAGGACCAGGAGTCGGCGGCGTTCGTCGGGGCGACGCCGCAGCTGGCCGGGGCGGTGATCACCTTCGACGACTCGGCGTCGCCCCGCCCGATCTGCGACGGGTCACCCCCGCGCAGCTGCGCGAGCGGCACGCTGTTCGGCGGAACGGTGCCGGCCCGCACGTTCTACCGGGCGATGGGCCCGATCCTCGCCGGGCAGCCGGTGGCCGACCTCCCGGACCCGGACCCCCGCTACCTGGACGCCCGCTGACGGACCGCCCGGACCAGCAGCGCCACGCCCGCGACGACGCACACCAGCCCCACCACCAGCCAGAACCGGGAGCCGGTCATGAAGCTCCCGGGCAGCACGTTCGCGCCCTGCAGCGTCCAGACCGCCCCGACCAGGAGCAGCAGCACGCCGAGGACGGTGGGGACGACACGGGTCATGCGGCCGATCATGCCCCACCCCGAGTTTCGACGCCCTGTAGAAACCGGGCAGACTGGTCGCGTGTCCGCTCCGGTCCTGTCCCCGCCCCTGACCGCCCGGCTCTTCCGCGCGGTGTCGATCGCCGAGGCCTGCTCGTGGGTCGGCCTGCTGGTCGGGATGTTCTTCAAGTACGTCGCCGTCGGGAACCCGATCGGCGTCACGGTGTTCGGCCCGATCCACGGCGCCCTGTTCGTGGCCTACGTCGTGGTCACGCTGGTCACCGCCCGGGTGTTCCGCTGGGACCTGCGCACGCTGGTGGTCGCGCTGGCCGTGAGCATCCCGCCGCTGGCGACGCTGTGGTTCGAGCGCTGGGTGCGGCGGACCGGACGGTTGGACTACTCCCCGTCGGGGTCGGCCAGCGCCTGATAGGCCGGGCGCAGCAGCTCCACCACCGACGCCCCGCGCACCGCCACCGGGAACTCCGGCACCTGGTCGAGCAGGGCGTCGGACGGGGTCCGCGGCCCGGCGATCCGCTCGCCGAGCCCCGGGCCCGCGACGAAGTAGGTGTCGAGCAGGTCCGCCAGTGGCGTGACGCCCGTGGGGGCGGGGGACCCGCGCCGCGCGCGCAGGTCGTCGAGCAGGGTCTCGCGGTCGCGCCCGCGCAGCGCGAGGATCTGGAACGGGTCGGCGTCGAAGCGCTCCGCGAGCACGTAGAACACCGCGGCGAGGTGCTTGCAGGGCACCGCGAAGTCGGGGCAGCTGCAGTCCATCACCAGGTCGCGCGCTGTGGCGGGGAACAGGCTCAGCCCGGCGCGGTCGAACACGTCCTCGATCCCGCGCGGCATCTCCCCGGCCAGCAGGGCCGCGGCGTAGGAGGCGTCGGCGGCCAGGGTGTCGAGGACCTGGGTCCACTCGGCCTTGCCGTACGCGGGCACCCCGATCCGCGCCTTGTAGGGCTGCGGTCTGCTGCCCTGCACCTGCGCGACGGCGCCGCCCGCGTCGACGTCGAGGGAGACGATCTGCCCGGCGCGGGCGTAGGACCTGCCGCGGGAGAGCCGCCCACCGATGCCGAGCGACTCCACGACCGCGAGGAACCGCCCCGACCACCACGTTCGCGCCACCTTGCCGCGGGTGTTGCGGATCTGGATGCCGCCCTCGACGCGGCGGGGCCCCGACGACTCCTCGTCGCGCCACCAGAAGGGGTCCGGCTCAACCATCCACGTCCTCCAGCGCCTCGCTGCCCAGCGCGAACACCTCGCGCAGCGACTCGGTGGACAGCTCGGTGAGCCACCCCTCCCCGTCGCCGACGACCATCTCCGAGAGCGCCTTCTTCTTCGTGATCATCTCGTCGACGCGCTCCTCGACGGTGCCCGGGCAGACGAACTTGCGCACCTGGACGTTGCGTTTCTGCCCGATCCGGAACGCGCGGTCGGTGGCCTGGTTCTCCACCGCGGGGTTCCACCAGCGGTCGAGGTGGACGACGTGGTTGGCCGCGGTGAGCGTGAGCCCGGTGCCGCCCGCCTTGAGCGAGAGCAGCAGGACCGGCGCGCCCTCACCGGCCTGGAACCGCGCGACCATCTCGTCGCGGCGCTTCTTCGGCGTGCCGCCGTGCAGGTAGGCGACATCGGTGTCGAAGCGGGCGCTGAGGTGCGGCACGAGGAGGTGCCCGAACTCGGTGAACTGCGTGAAGCACAGGACGCGGTCGCCCTCGTCGAGGATCTCCCCGAGGATCTCCTCCAGCCGGATGATCTTCCCGGACCGCCGTCCGACCGCGGAGCCGTCGTGCAGCAGCTGCGCGGGGTGGTTGCAGACCTGCTTGAGCTTGGTCATCGCCGCGAGGACGTTGCCCCGCCGCTCGATGCCCTGGCTGTCCTCGATCTTCTCCATCATGTCGTCGACGACCGTGCGGTAGAGCGAGGCCTGCTCGCGGGTGAGCCGGTAGTGCTGGGTGATCTCGATCTTCTCGGGCAGGTCGTCGATGATCGTGGGGTCGGTCTTGAGCCGGCGCAGCAGGTAGGGCCGGGTGACGCGGCGCAGCAGCTCCGCGGCCTCGGTGCTGCCGTGGCGCTCGACGGGGATCGCGTAGCGGGCCCGGAACTTCTCCGACGTGCCGAGCAGGCCAGGGTTGAGGACGTCCATCAGCGACCACAGCTCCGAGAGCCGGTTCTCCACCGGCGTGCCGGTGAGCGCGACCCGGTGCCCGGCGACGAACCGGCGCACGGCCTGAGCGTGGGTGGCCCGGCTGTTCTTGACGGCCTGGGCCTCGTCGAGCACGAGCCGGTGCCACGGCCTCGACTCCAGGTCCTCGACGTCGCGGGTGGCGGTGGCGTAGGTCGTGACGACGAGGTCGGACGCGGCGATCTTCTCCGTCAGCTCGGCGCCGCGCGGGCGGCCGGGGCCGTGGTGGGCGTGGATCCGCAGGCCGGGGGCGAACTTCGCGGCCTCGCGCTGCCAGGTGCCGACGAGTGACATCGGGCACAGCAGCAGCGTCGGCCCGGGGTCGGTGTCGCGGCGCTCGTGCGCCTCCAGGGCCAGGAGCTGCACAGTCTTGCCCAGGCCCATGTCGTCGGCCAGGCACGCACCGAGCCCGAGGCGGGCCAGGAACGCCAGCCATGCGACGCCGCGCTGCTGGTAGGGCCGCAGCTCGGCGCGGAACCCGGGGATCGGCGGGATCGGGGCGAGTGCGGTCTCGGCCCGGCCGGCGAGCAGGTCGCCGATCCAGCCGTCGGTGCGCACGGCGACGGGCAGCGGCGCGTCCTGGTCGTCGGGGTGCTGCTGGGCGACCGCGAGCACCTCGGCGACGGTGGGGGCCCGGCCGCGCCGCCGCGCCGTGGCGAGGAACTCCAGGCCCGCGCGGAGCCGGTCGGCGTCGACGCTGACCCAGCGCCCGCGCAGCCGCACCAGCGGCGCCTTCGCCGCCACCAGCTCACCGATCTCCTCCTCGGAGAGCTCCTCGTCGCCGACGGCGAGGGACCAGGCGAAATCGGCCAGCTCCTCGCGGCCCAGCCCGCCGCGCGTGATCACGCCGTCGGTGGGGGTGCTGCGGGCGCTGAGCGTGAGCCCGACCGTGCGCGCGCCGTCCCAGCCCGCCGGGAGCTGCACCCCGAACCCGGCCCCGACCAGCAGTGCGGCGTCGGAGGTGAGGAAGCGGTGGGCGCCGTCGAGGTCGAGCTCGTGGCGCGACGGGCGGGCCGAGCGCAGCGCGTCGGCCAGCGACGGCACCACCTGTGCGGCGCGCCCCAGCTCGGCGAGCAGCAGCTCCTGGGGCTCCGCGATGAGCCGCGCCGCCGCGCCGTCCCAGACCTGCTCGGCGGGGATCTGCAGGCTCGGGTCGGCGCTGGACTGCAGCAGGAACTCCAGGACCCAGCGCGTGCCGTCGCCGGTCTGGTCGTCGAGGTCCTCGCCCGGGTCGGACGGGTCGTGCAGCGTGCGCTCCTCGACGAGGCGGAAGCTCGCGCGGCCCTCGCCGGTGGGGGCGGTGCCGAACGCGTCCCACGCCGCGAGCTCGTCGGCGAGGCGGCCCTGCTCGCGCTCGCCGGCGTCGACCCGGGCGTCGGGGGTGAGGAGGGCGGCGAGCCAGGCCTCCGTGACGGGTGACCTGCTCCGTCGCGCCGGCGCGATCGTGATGGGTTCGGGGGTGCGGGCCAGCCGGTCGCGCACCCCGGTGTCGACGAGGACGGCGAGCGCATCGGCCACCAGCGCGCCCGGGTCGGGGCCGATCAGCTCCGTGCGGGTGCCGGTGTGCTCGGCGCGCCCGACCGGCGGCATCGCGGACGCGAGCGTGTCGACGGCCACCGCGTCGAGGCCCTGCACGACGGGGCGCCACCGGGCCTCACCGGCGACCAGCGTGGGCAGGACGCGCCCGCGCGCGACCAGGTCGGCCGCCGTCGCGGCGACCGCGCGCAGGTGGGTGACGGACGCGCCGTAGCGCACCTCGTCGACCGGGTCCTCCAGCTCCGCGACGTCGACGACCAGCGCGGGCACCGACCACGGCCGCAGCACCGGCCCGCCCCGCGGTGACGTGTCGCGGGCCCGGACCAGCTCCGGCGAGGCCAGGGGCCCGCCCGCCCGCGAGGGCAGCAGCAGGGAGACCGTGGTGGCCTTGCCCGGGTGCAGTGCCGCGAGGCCGGCCGACGACACCGCGAACGGGTGCGGCCGGGCCGAGCGCAGCGACCGGCTGCTACCGGTGGCCGGCCGCTCGCCGTCCTCGGCCCAGATCAGCACGCCCCGACCGGGGGACCAGAGGGCGTGGACGGCGAGCACGGACCCAACCTACGACGGCCCCCCGACAGTCCGGTGCCCGCCGCCGGCTCCGCGCACCCGTCGCTGCTACGCGCACGGTCGAGGGTGCGCGGGGGGTGAAGGGATGCGCGTGGTCGCGGAGGTCGCGGCCGCACCGGCCCCGCGCCGGGGGGCCCGGCGCGCACGATCGGTGCCGACGCGCACCGTCGAGCGTGCGCGGCCCGCGAGACGGTGCGCGCGGGCCGGGTCGAGCGTGCGCGGCCCGCCGGAGGGTGCGCGTGGGCCGGGCGGTCCTACCGCGCCCGCCCGTCGGTCGGAACCAGGTCGGCGTACTCGGGGTGCTTCGCGATCCAGCCCCGCACGAACGGGCAGTCCGGGTGCACGGCGAGGCCGCGGGCGCGGGCCGTGTCGAGGGCCGACCGCACCAGCACCCCGCCGAGGCCCCGGCCCGCGACGGCGTCGGAGACCTCGGTGTGGGTGAACCGGAGACCCCCGGGAACGGGGCGGTAGGCCGCGAATCCGACCGTCGCCCCGTCGACGCGGACCTCGAACCGGGACCGCTCCGGAACCTCGACGACCTCGACGACCTCGGCGTCAGCCACGGGCGCCGCCGTGCGGGATGTACGTCGCCGGGACGACGCCCAGCTTGCCCTTCTGGTAATCCTCGAACGCGGCCATGACCTCGGCCTTGGTGTTCATCACGAACGGCCCGGCCCACGCGATCGGCTCCCGGATCGGGGCGCCGCCGAGGATCACGACGTCCATGCCGTCCAGGCGCGACTCCTGCGCGTCGGCCGCGGCGACGGACAGGGCGTCGCCCGGCCCGAACAGGGCCGCCTGCCCCGTCCGGATCGGCCGCCGGTCGGCGCCGACGGTGCCGTCCCCGGACAGGACGTATACCAGCGCGTTGAAGTCGCGCCGCCACGGCAGCCGCACCTGCGCGCCGGGGGAGAGGGTGGCGTGCATCATCGCCATCGGGGTGTAGGTCGAACCCGGGCCGGTGTGCCCGGCCAGGTCGCCGGCGATGACGCGGATCAGTGCGCCGCCGTCGGGTGTGGTCACCAGGGCCGCCGAGGAGCCGCGCAGGTCCTGGTACTTCGGCTCCAGCCACTTGTCCGCCTTGGGCAGGTTGACCCACAGCTGCAGGCCGTGGAACAGCCCGCCGCTCGCGACGAGCGCCTCCGGTGGCCGCTCGATGTGCAGCAGCCCGCCGCCCGCGGTCATCCACTGCGTGTCGCCGTTGGTGATCGACCCGCCGCCGCCGTGGCTGTCCTGGTGCTCGAACTCGCCGTCCATGATGTACGTCACGGTCTCGAAGCCGCGGTGCGGATGCCACGACGTGCCCTTGGGCTCGCCGGGCGCGTACTCGACCTCGCCCATCTGGTCCATCATCAGGAACGGGTCGAGATCGCGGAGCTCGATGCCGGCGAAGGCCCGACGCACGGGAAACCCCTCGCCCTCGAACCCGGTCGGAGCGGTGGTGATCGAGCGGACGGGCCGGTCCGTGGCCGTCGCGTCCGGCGCGGCGACCCGGGGGAGAACGGTGATGTCGGGGACGGTGACGGCGGGCATCGCAGGACCTCCGGGGTAAAGTTGTTGCAAGCGCAACAAAGAACGGCGCGCGGGCGCCGATTGTTCCCGATACTGGGGCCCATGCCGGACCTGGACCTCGTCGACGGCCACAACGACCTGCCCTGGGCGCTGCGCGCCCGGGGTGATGCCGACGTGGCGCAGCCCCAACCGCAGTTCCACACGGACCTGCCCCGGCTCCGGGCGGGGCAGGTGGCCGCCCAGTTCTGGTCGGTCTACGTGCCCTGCTCCTACACCGGCGACGCGGCCGTCACCGCGGTGCTGGAGCAGATCGACCTGGTGCACCGCCTGGTCGCGCGGTACCCGGACCAGCTGGCCCCGGCGACGACCGCGGACGAGGTGGCCGCCGCGACGGCGCAGGGCCGGGTCGCCTCGTTGCTCGGCGCCGAGGGCGGGCACTGCATCAACGGCTCGCTCGCCGTGCTGCGGATGCTGCGCCGCCTCGGCGTCCGCTACCTGACGCTGACCCACAACAGCAACGTCGAGTGGGCCGACTCCGCCACCGACGACCCCGTCTGCGGGGGCCTGTCCCCGTTCGGCCGCGAGGTCGTCGCCGAGATGAACCGGATCGGCATGATCGTCGACCTCTCGCACGTCGCCGCCACCACCATGCGCGACGCCCTCGACGCGACCGCCGCCCCCGTGCTGTTCACGCACTCGTCGTGCCGCGCGGTCACCGACCACCCCCGCAACGTCCCCGACGACGTCCTCGCGGCGCTCGCGGCCAACGGCGGCACGGCGATGGTGACGTTCGTACCGCGCTTCGTCTCCACCGCCGTCGAGGAGTGGGACGAGCGGCTCGCCGAGGCCATGGCCGGCCGGGGTCTCGACCACAACGACCTCCGCGCCCGCGACGCCTTCGCCGCCGTCTGGGACGGCCCGGCCTCCCCCCGCGCGACCCTCGGGGACGTCGTCGCCCATCTCGACCACGCCCGCGAGGTGGCCGGCGTCGACCACATCGGGATCGGCGGGGACTACGACGGCTGCTCGGAGTTCCCCACCGGCCTGGAGGACGTCTCCCGCTACCCGGCCCTGTTCGACGCGCTGGCCGACCGCGGCTGGTCGGGGGAGGACCGCGCCAAGCTGGCCGGGCGCAACGCCCTGCGGGTGCTGCGCGCGGCCGACGAGAGCGGCAGTATCTGAGCATGCCCACAGTCGTGCTGGAGAAGTACTCGTTCCTGGAGAGCCCACGCTGGCGGGAGGGGCGGATCTGGGTGTCCGACTTCTACACCCACCGCGTCCTCTCCGCGCGCGAGGACGGCTCCGACGTGCGGGTGGAGGCCGAGGTGGCCGCACAGCCGTCGGGCCTGGGATGGCTGCCCGACGGCCGGCTGCTGATCGTCTCGATGCGCGACCACCGCGTGCTGCGCCGCGAGACCGACGGGACGCTCTCCGTCCACGCCGACCTCTCCGGGTACGCCACCGGGTTGCTCAACGACATGGTCGTCGACCCCGACGGGCGCGCGTTCGTCGGCAACTTCGGGTTCGACCTCATGACGGGTGCCCCCGTGCGGACCGCGTCGGTGGTGCGCATCGACCCCGACGGCTCCTCCACGGTCGCCGCCACCGACCTGAGCTTCCCCAACGGGTCGGTGTTCATCAACGGCGAGTACGTCGTCGCGGAGACCCTCGGCAACCGGATCAGCGGCTACCCCGTCGACTTCGACGGCTCGCTCGGGCAGCGCCGGGACTGGGCCCGCTTCGGTGACCACCCGACGAGCACCGACGTGCCCGAGGTCCTCGGGTCGCTCGCGATCGCGCCGGACGGGATGTGCGCCGACGCCGAGGGGGCGGTGTGGGCGGCCGACGCCCTGGGCAACCGGGCCGTCCGCGTGCGGCCGCAGGGGGCGATCGTCGAGACCGTCGACGTCGGCACCGGCGTGTACGCGTGCGCGCTCGGCGGCGAGGACGGGCGGACGCTGTTCCTGTGCACCGCCCCCGGGTTCGCCGAGCACGAGCGGCGCGACACCCGCGAGGCGGCGCTGGTGTCGGTCCGCGTCGAGATCCCGGCCCCCTGAGTGCCGGTCCTCGACGACGCCCAGCGCCGCGAGCGGCTCGCCGCCGCCCCCGTCGCCCGGCTCGCGACCCTGCGCGCCGACGGCACCCCACGGCTGGTCCCGTTCACGTTCGTGCTGCTCGGGGACCTGCTGTGCTCCGCGATCGACGACGTGAAGCCCAAGACCAGCACCCGCCTCGCCCGCCTCGACGACGTGCGCCGCGACCCGCGCGTCGCCGCGGTCGCCGACCACTACGCCGACGACTGGTCGACGCTGTGGTGGGTGCGGGTCGACGGGACGGCCGCGGTGCACGACGACGGTCCGCTGCGCGCCGACGCGCTCGCCGCGCTGTGCGCGAAGTACCCGCCCTACGCCGCGGCCCCGCCGGACGGCGCGGTCCTGGTGATCACCCCGGAACGGTGGTCGGGCTGGACGGCCACGGCCTGACCCGCCCGAACTCGTGCGCAGGGGTCAGGGGAGGGGGGCGAGGAACTCCAGCAGCGCGGCGGTCGTCTCCTCCGGTGCCTCCAGGTGGGGGGCGTGGGCGCAGTCGAGGACCACCAGCCGCACCGGGCCCGTGGCGAGGTCGCGCACCGCCTCCACGTGGGCGACCGTGCCGTAGGGGTCCCCGGTGCCCTGGACGGCGAGCACCGGGCAGGTGATGCCGGGGAGGTCGGGGCGCAGGTCCCAGGCGCGGAAGTCGTCGCTGAGCCACACGTCGTTCCAGTTGTGGAACGCGGCGTCGGGGTCGCGGTGCCGCCGCGCCATCCGCCCGCGCAGGTCGCCCTCGACGTACGCGGTGCGGGCCGCGCGCACCCCGACGAGCCCGAACTCCTCCGCGAACACGTGCGGGGCCAGCACCGCGAGCCCGACCACCTCCGCTCCCGCGGCGTGCACCAGCCCGATGGACGCCCCGTCGCTGTGCCCGATCACCACCGGCGCCGCCATCCCCAACGCCGCCCGCAGCGCGGGGAGGACGACACGGGCCTCCTCGTGCATGAACCCGGTGTCGCGCGGCGCGGGCGGCGGATCGGACCAGCCGTGCCCGAGCCGGGAGTACGCCACGGTGCGCCGCCCGGTGGCGTCGGCGATCCGGCGGTGCCAGCCGCGCCACAGCGCGACCGACCCGAGGCCCTCGTGCAGGAACAACAGCGGCGCGCGGTCGGGGTCGCCCGGCACGTCGTCGAACTCGACGCGGCCGCCGGGCACCGCGACCGTGGGAAGATCGGACACGTGTCGAACGTAGCCGTCCCCCGTTCCACCTCGCCGTCCCCGTCGACGACCTCGACGCCGCCCGCGCGTTCTACGGCGACGTGCTCGGCCTCGCCCGCGGCCGCGGCGCGGAGCACCGGCAGGACTGGGACCTGCACGGCCACCGGTTCGGCACCCACGTCGCGCCGGGGGCGGGGCCGGGCGGGCACAGCGGGGTCGACGGCCACCGCGTGCCGGTGCCGCACTTCGGACTCGTGCTGCTCCGGACTCGTGCTGGGCGTCGAGGGGTCCCACGCCACCGCCGGGCGGTTGCGCGCGGCGGGCACCGCGTTCGTGATCGAGCCCTACCCGCGGTTCGCGGGCGAGCCGGGGGAGCAGTGGACGCTGTTCCTGCTCGACCCGGCGGGCAACACGCTGGAGTTCACGGCGTTCGCGGACCCCGCGCAGCTGTTCGCGAGCTGACTCCCGCCGCGAGCTTCCTCGGGGCGATCACCAGGTAGGCGTCGGTGACGATCTCGGCGATCTCGTCCCAGTCGGGGTCGACGTCGAGCCGCACCCCGAGCCAGCCGCGCCCGCCGACGTAGGGCGGGCGGAAGAAGCGCTCCGGCTCGGCGGCCACCAGTTCCTCCTGCACGCCGGGCGGGGCGGCGCACCAGAACGCGAGCCGGTCGTCGTGGTGGTGGTCGGCGAGGGACACGAACACCTTGCGCACGAACCACGTCGGCTCGCCGTGGCTGACCTTCTCGGTCACCTCGGGCAGGGCCAGGCACAGGGCGCGCAGCCGGGCGACGGGATCCTGCGGGGTCTGCTCCTCCGTACCGTCCACCAGCCCAGCATCGCACCGGAGGCCTCCCGGCACCTACGATCCTCCGCGTGGAGCGCCCGGACGAGGTTCTGGCCGGGGTCGTGGACCGGTTGCCGGTCGGGGTGTTCGCGCTCGACGAGGACGAGGCCGTCGTGCTGTGGAACAGCCACGCCGAGCATCTGACCGGATGGCCCCCGGACCGGGTGCTGGGCACGCGCCTCACCGAGGCGTCGATGGACGGCCCCGCGCTCGCCCGGATCGCCGACGAGCTGCGCGCCGGCCGCCCGTTCACCGGGCGCGTCCCGGCCCGCGGGTCGGGCCCGACGCTGTACTTCCGGGCCGTGCCCGTCACCGTGCCGGGCCTCTCGGTGGTCGGGGTGCTCCAGGACGTCGTCGACACCCGGGCGGGCGACGAGGCGTTCGCGCTGCTCGACGCGCTGTGGGAGAGCGCGCCTGTCGGGCTCGCCTACTTCGACACCGCGCTGCGCTACCGCCGCGTCAACGGTGCCGTCCTCGACATCGACGGCGGCACCGTCGACCAGCGGCTCGGCCGGACGCTGGAGGAGGTGCACGGCGCCGTCGGCGCCACCATCGCCGACGGTCTGCGCGCGGTACTGGCCGACGGGGCGGCGCGCCCCGCCGTGCCGATCCGGGGCCGGCTCTGGCACGGGGACGGCCCGCCGCAGGAGTGGCGGATGAGCATGTACCCGGTGCACGCCCCGGACGGCGAGATGATCGGGTGCGGTGTCGTGATCGTCGACGTCACCGTGGCGGAGAAGACCCGCCGCGAGCTCGCGCGCGTCGCCGCCCAGCGCGAGCACGCGCTCAACCGCTACCAGAGCCTCATCGAGGCGACGAGCGCCGCGGTGTGGGTGCGCGAGGTCGACGGCAGCGCACGCCGCGACGCCCCCGGCCTGCGCGCGATCACCGGGCAGAGCATCGCGGCGATGCGCGGCTGGGGCTTCCTCGACGCGGTGCACCCCCAGCACCGCGACGCCTGGCGCGCGTCGTGGGAGCAGGCCGTCGCCGCGGAGACCGCTGAGGTCTTCTCGCAGGTCTACCGGCTGCGCACGGCCGACGGTGGGTACCGCTGGTTCCGCACCCGCGCCGTGCCGGTGCGCACCGAGGGCCGCGTCGCGCAGTGGGTGGGCACGGAGACCGACATCGACGACGGCGTCCGCGCCCGTGACCGGCTCGACCTGCTCGCCGGCGCCACGCTCGCGATGAACTCCGCCACCGAACCCGAGGGCGAGCTCGGTGCGCTGGCCGACGCGCTCGTGCCCGACTTCGCCGACGTCTGCCGCGTCTACCTCGTGGACCCGTCCCGGACGGGCGGCGGCGTCACCGGGCGCCGCTCGGTGTCCCGCACCGCGCCCGGCCTGCCCGAGTCGCCGATGGGCGACGCCCGGTTCGTGTTCGCCGCGACGCACCCGATCGCCCGCTGCGTCCGCGGCGGGGCGCCGGTGCTCGCCGACGTGCCGCGGGTCGACACCCGCGACTGGCAGCCGACCCCGGAGATGGCGCAGTGGGGGATCGGGGTCGACGCCCACTCGGTGCTGGTGGCGCCGGTGCTCTCCGGCGGGGTCGTCGTCGCGGCGCTGCTGTTCGTGGGGGTCGGCGACCGGCCCCGCTACACCGAGGACGACCTGGGCCTGGTCGGGGAGCTGGGCACGCGGGCCTCCACCGCGGTCGAGCGGGCGACCGCGTTCCAGCAGAGCAGGCAGGTCGCCGTCGCGCTGCAGAGCGCGATGCTCACCGACCCGCCGACCGCGCCCGGACTGGAGATCGAGACGCGCTACCTGCCCGCCGCGGCGGGCCTCGCGGTGGGCGGCGACTGGTTCGACGCGTTCCCGCTGCCCGGCGGCGACCTCGCCGTCGGGGTCGGCGACGTCGCCGGTCACGACCTCCCCGCGGCGGCGACGATGGGCCAGCTCCGCAGCATGCTGCGGGCACTCGCCGACGCCGACCACCCGCCGTCGACGGCGGTGGCGGCGCTCGACCGCGTCGCCACCCGGCTCGCCGTCACCCGGTTCACCACGCTCGTGCACGGTCACGTGGTGCAGCGCGCGGGGGAGGCCGTCTTCCGCTGGTCCAACGCCGGGCACCCGCCGCCCGTCGTGGTGTCGGCGGCGGGCGAGCCCGCGTTCCTGACCGGGGACGTCGGGATCGTCCTGGGCGTCGCCCCCGACACGGTGCGCCGCGACAGCGAGATCGTCCTGCCCCCGGGCAGCACCCTGCTGCTCTACACCGACGGGCTCGTCGAGCGCCGCCGCGACCCGGACGGCCGCGCGAACGCCGACCTGCTCGAGCTCGTCCGGGCCCACGCCCACCGCCCGCTCGGCGAGTTCTGCGACCACCTCGTCCGCGACACCGCGGCCGACACCGACGACGACATCGTGGTGCTGGCGGTGCGGGTCGCGTGATCCCCGATCTCGTGTCCCGCATCGGGGCGCTCCCCGGCCGGCGGGTCGTGGTGGGCGTCGCCGGCTGCCCCGGCGCGGGCAAGACGACGCTGGTCGCGGCTTTGCGCGACGCGGTGGCGGCCGAGCACGGCGCCGACGCCGTCGCGCACGTCCCGATGGACGGGTTCCACCTCGCCGACGTCGAGCTGGCCCGGCTGGGCCGCGCCGGTCGCAAGGGCGCCCCCGACACCTTCGACGTCGGCGGCTACGTCGCCCTGCTGCGCCGGATCCGCGCGCGGGACGAGGACGTCGTCCTCGCGCCGATGTTCGAGCGCGACCTCGAGCAGGCGGTGGCCGGGGCGATCCCGGTGCCGCGCGCCGCCCGGGTGGTCCTCACGGAGGGCAACTACCTGCTGCTCGACGAACCTGGCTGGCGCGAGGTCCGCGCCGAGCTGGACGAGGTCTGGTTCTGTGCCGTCGACGACGACCTGCGTCGGGCCCGGCTCACGGCCCGGCACGTGCGGTTCGGGAGGACCCCGGCGGAGGCGGCCGCCTGGGTGGCGGCGGTCGACGACCCCAACGCGGTGCTGGTCGAGGCCACCCGGGGGCGAGCCGACCTGGTGGTGCGGGTCGGCTAGTGGTGAGCGGCCCGGTGTCCGGCCAGGACGTCGAGCCCGAAGTCGGCCTCGGGGTCGCGCCACACCGAGTGGGCGTGGTTGACGTCGCGCTGGGTGTTGTCCCACTCCAGCAGCAGCCGCGGGCCCTGCAGCCGGTAGTAGTGCGGCTCGCCCGGGGTCGTGGAACCCGCCCAGGCCAGGTGAACGGCGTCGAGAGCGGCGTCGTCGGCGTAGCGGGGGAGCGGCGACAGGCCCTCGGCCACCCGGTCGAGGTAACACCCCAGCAGCGCGCGCAGCCGCTCGCGCTGCCCCGCGTCCAGCGCCGAGGCGGGCACGCCCTTCGGGGCGTGGGTGAGGGCGACCGCGGCGTGGTCGGTGTCGTCCAGCCCGGCCGTGTCGTCGATCGCGTCGCTCATCCGCTGCAGCTTCGCCTGCTCGCCCGCGTCGTCGAACGGAGCCCGCCACACCCCGGCGAGCGGGATCACGCGGTCGCCGGGTGACACCCGGCTGCGGTTGGCCGTGACGATGTCCGACGGCGCGCGCGGCAGCAGCACCGCGGCGGCGGCGAGGTCGGCGTCGAGGGAGCGGACGAGGTCGCGCGCGAGGTCCTCCACGGCCCCGAGCGGGCGCAGGCGCGCGCCGCCGAGCAGGGGGGAGGACGCGGGATCGGCCCCGAGGAACAGCGGCGTCGTCGCGGCCACCCGCCCGTCGACGACGACGACGTTGACCGACACGTGGTGCCCGCCGAACCGCCACGCCCACGGCGCCGCACCCCCCGGCTCGCCGAAGACGCGCAGGTAGTAGAGGCCGGGGTCGCGCCCGCGGTCGCGACCGAAGCCCGTGACGAAGCCCTCGGTGCGGTCGAGCACGTTCTCCAGTCCCATCACCGTCGTCGCGGTGACGTACGCGGCCTCGGACAGCACGCTCGCGACGAGCGCCATCGCCAGCCGCTGCTGGGCGGGGCGCTGGGCGTGGACGGTGAGCCCGCCGTGGTCGGTGGGGGTGTAGAACCAGCGCAGCCGCTCGGCGTCGTCGGCGGACCCGGGGACCGCGCCGGACGCGACGCGGCGCTGGTCGGCGTCGAGGGAGGCGAGCCACGCCGCCGCGGCCCCCGCTGTCCGGGTGGCGATGTCGCGGGCGGGATCTGCGGTGATCACCCGGGGATGCTACCCGTCAGGGGCGGGGCCGACCCGCTCCGATCCGACAGCCGATCGCCTCCGGGGCCAGGCCCGTGAGGTCGGCGATCAGCGAGCGGGCGGCGTCCTCGGCCCCGACCATCGACAGCACCGTGGTGGCCGCCTCGATCTCCGGGACGTAGAGGACGATCCGCCGGTCCGACGGCCACGCCAGCACCTCGAAGGTGCGTACCAGGGGGTCGTCGTCCACCCGGTCACGGTAGACCCGCCGTGGGCGCGGCGACACGGGTTCCGGCCGGGCCGTCCTAGCCGCAGGGCGTGACCGAGCAGTCCTGCGTGGACGGCGTGGTCCGCGTCGGTTCCGGGTCGCCCCCGCCGTTGCCGAACAGCAGCGAGTCCTGCTCGCGGGGCCGTTCGGGTTGCGGGGCGTCGGTCTCCTGCGGGACCTCCGGCGTCGGTGGCACGGGCGTCTCGGAGGACGGCGTGACGACCGGCTCCGGGGTGGGCGTCGGGGTCGGCGTCGCCTCCGGGTCGACGCCGGGGGGTGCGTCCGACGCCGCCTCGCCGATCGGCCGGTACGGGGGGAACGTCTCCACCGGCGCCTCGTCGAGGGCCTCGCCCATGAACGTCTGCCAGACATCACCGGGGAGCGTCTTGCCGCTGATCGGGTCGCCGCTCGACGTGCGGATCGGGGTGTTCATGTCGGTGCCGATCCACACCGACGTCGACAGCGACGGGGTGAACCCGGCCATCCAGGCGTCGTTGTTGTCGCCGTCGAACCGCGACTGCACGGTGCCCGTCTTCGCCGCGACCGGCCGCCCGTCGGGCAGCGCGAGCCCGTCCTGGCCCGCGACCTCCAGCATCGACTCGACGACGTTGCGCGCGACCCGCTCCGGGAACCGGCGCTCGCCCTCGGTCGGTGCGGAGAACAGCACCCGCCCGTCGGCCGTGACGACCTCGCTGACCAGGTGGGGCTGGTGCCAGACCCCGCCACCGGCGATCGTGGCGTACGCCGAGGCCAGCTCCAGCGCGCTGACCTCCTTGTTGCCGAGTGCGATGCCCTCGTTCGGGTCGTCCAGGGGCGCGGTGATCCCGGCGGCCCGCGCGGCGGCGGCGACGCTCTCCGGCCCGACCTGCTTGGCGAGGGTGTTGAACACGACGTTGTTGGAGACCGTCATGGCCTGCTTGAGGTCGCAGCGGTCGCAGTCGGCCCCCTCGGCGTTGCGGAGCCCGGGCACCTCCTCGCCGTCGAACGTCTCGCCCAGGCCGACCGGCGGGTCCTGCTGCAGCCCGGCGAGCACGACGAACGGCTTGAACGTCGACCCGGCGAGGCGCTGCACGCGGGCGTAGTCCAGGCCCAGGCCGTTGTCGCCGCCGTAGTAGGCGAGGATCCCGCCGGTCTGCGGTTCGATCGCGACCATCGCGCTGCGCAGGTTGTCCGGCTGCCCCTCCAGAGCCGCCTGCGCGGCGTCGACGGCCTGCTGCTGGCGCTCCGGGTCGATCGTCGTGGTGATCCGCAGGCCCTCCTGGGCGAGATCCTCGGAGGTGATCCCGAGCGAGTCGAGCTCGGCGGTGACGGCGGTGACGACGTGGCCGTTCGCGTCGGCGGGCACCCCGGCCGCGGCCCGGCGCGGCTCGATCGTCGCGGGGAACTGGACCGTGGCCCGCTCCGGAGCGCCCAGCCAGCCCTGCGCGACCATCCCGTCGAGCACGAAGTTCCAGCGCTCGACGGCCCGGTCCGGGTTGCGCGCCGGGTCCCAGCGCGACGGGGACTGGATCAGCCCGGCCAGCAGTGCGCCCTCGCTCGGGTCCAGCAGCTGCACCGGCTTGCCGAAGTAGGCCTGGCTCGCGGACTGGATGCCGTAGGCGCCGCGGCCGAAGTAGATGGCGTTGAGGTAGTCGCCGAGGATCTCGTCCTTCGTCCGCTCCTGCGAGATCTTGACGGCGAGCACGACCTCCTTGTACTTGCGCCACAGCGAGTACTCGTCGCCGACGAGGGCGTTCTTGACGTACTGCTGCGTGATCGTCGAGCCGCCGCCCGAGCCGCCCTGCACCTGGTTCCAGACCGCGCGCAGGATGCCGGTGAGGTCGAAGCCCGGGTTGGAGTAGAACGTGCGGTCCTCGGCGGCGAGCACCGCCTCGCGGACGTGCGGGGGGACGTCGCCGATGGCCACCGCGATCCGGTTGCCCTCCTCGGGCACCAGCCGGGTGAGGCGGCTGCCGTCGGAGTAGGACACCAGTGCGACCTGGTTCGTCACCGCGTCGGTGGGGCTGGGGACGGAGAAGAACACCCAACCCAGGCCGAAGACCAGGAGCGGGCCCAGCAACCCCGCGGCCAGCCCGGCGAGCACGGTGCGGCGGATCAGCCGCAGGCGCTGCGAGCGGCGCTCCTCGGGGGTCGCCGGCCTGCGGTGCTGCGAGCCTCCACCGCCGGGGCGCAGGCGCGCGACGAGTGCGCCGATCCGGCCGGGGGCCGCCCGGCGGCGGCCGGATCCGTCGCCGCGGGGGGTGTCCTGACCCGGTCCACCGCGGCGCCGCGTCGGGGGCTGCCACCAGCCGACCGCACCGGCCTCGGCCCGGCGGCGCCCGCCCGGCGCTCGTGTGGAGACGACGGTGTGTGCACCCGACACCGGTCACCTCCCGCTCGTCTCGCCGCTCCGGGGCGCCGGAGGTTCCATCCCCCCAACGGGTCACCGCACGGGCGCGATGTGGCGCGCGCTCCGAGATCACCCGATGAGAGGAAGCGTGTCGCGCCCCGTCCCGGTGATGCGGTCGACCGCGGCGACTGTACGTAGTCAGGTTGGGCCGTTCGGTCCAGCCCCCGGCAGGCGTAGCGTCGGCGGGGTGCGCAACGGTGGCTGGAACGTGGTGTGGCGGCGGGCCGTGCTCGGTGCGGGATTCGCGGTGGGGGCACTCGGCGTACTCGGGGCGGCCGGGGCCCGGCGCCCGGTGATCCGGCGCTGGCCTGCGTCGATCGTGCAGGCGGCGCCGTGTCTGCCCGCGTCGGAGGCCCCCGGGGCGATGGCGCTGCTCGCCGGGGCGGCCGGGGTGGGCGCCGCGCTGGTCGGAGGCCCGGCGGGGTACGCCGCCACCGCGATCGACGGTCTGGCGGTCGCCGCGCTGCAGGGCCTGCGTGGTGACGCTGCGCGCTCGGCGACGGTCCTCGACGCCGCACTCGCGTCGCTGCCCGGGGTCCCGGAACCGCCCCGGCCCGGACGGTTGCCCGCCGGTCGCCCGGCTCGGAGCCGGCACCTGCGGGCGGCCGACCTCGCCTACGGTGACGACCCGGCCCAGCGCCTCGACGTGTGGGGTCCCGCCGAACCGGTCACGGGTGCGCCGGTGCTCGTGCAGGTGCACGGCGGCGGGTGGACGGGCGGGGACAAGGCCCTCTCCGCCTCGCCGCTGCTCGCCCACCTCGTCGACCGCGGGTGGGTGTGCGTCACCGTCAACTACCGGCTCGGCCCGCAGCAGCGGTGGCCGGCGATGATCGTCGACGTCAAGCGCGCGCTCGCGTGGGTGCACGAGCACATCGCCGAGCACGGCGGCGACCCCTCGTTCGTCGCGATCACCGGGGGGTCCGCGGGCGGGCACCTGGCGTCGCTGGCCGCGGTCACGGCGGGCGACCCGGCGTTCCAGCCCGGCTTCGAGGCGGACGACACCTCCGTCGTCGCGGCGGTGCCGGTGTACGGCGTGCACGACTTCTCCGTCGACGAGCACGGCCTGCACCACACGGTGCAGCACGGCGTCACCGGCACGACGTACGCCGCCGACCGCGCGACGTGGCTGGCCGCCTCGCCGCTGCACCGCGCGGGTCCGGGCGCCCCGCCGTTCCTGGTCGTGCACGGCAGCGCCGACACGATCGTCGCCGTCGGGCAGTCGCGGCGGTTCGTCGCGCGGATGCGGGAGCTGGGCAACGAGGTGTACTTCGCCGAGCTGCCGCACGCCCAGCACGGCTTCGACGGATTCCCGACCGCGCGCACCGGGCACCACGTCCGGGCGGTCCACCGGTTCCTCTCCGCCGTCCACGCGCGTCGGACGGTCCCGGCGGCCACCACGGTGGGGTGACGCGCTGAAGTTGCGCGCAACTCCGATTGTGCGCGAACGGCCTATGGTGTTGGGGCGTCCGACCACGCAAACTGTGCGCGCGGCCCAGGGCTGGCCGCGGTGGACGGCTCGGGGAGTACGACGTGCTGGCATGGGTCGTGGGTGGAGCCGCCGTCTGGATGGTGTCCGCGGTGGGCGTCGCGGGAGTGCTCGGTGCGGTGATCGCCCGGGCCGACCGCGAGGACCCCTTCGTCGACGTCTCCCGGATGCTCGTGCCCACCCAGCGCACCGCATCGCCGATGTGCGACTGCCCGGTGCACAGCGCGGTCTCCTGAGCGCTGCTACGGGGTGAGCAGCGCCGCCATCCGCTCGCGCAGTGCGGTGGCCGCCGAGTAGGGACGCACCATCACCGTCAGCTCGGTGAGCACGCCGTCCACCGCCCTCAGGATGTCCACGCCCTGCAGCGCGCGGTCACCGACGCGGGCGGTGAAGACCAGGACGCGCCCGTCGTCGTCGCCGTACGCGTCGGTGTAGGTGAAGTCCTCGAACACGGAGACGACTGCGGTCAGGATCGCCCGCAGCGCGTCACGCCCGACGTAGGTCTGGTGCACGACGGGGGAGACGAAGACGGCGTCGGGGGCGAACAGCGCCACGGCCGCGTCGACGTCACCGGCGTGGACGGCGTCGCGGAACGCGGAGATCGGGTCGGTCATCCGGCCATGGTGCCCGCCGGGGCGAACGCGTCCGCCAGCAGCTCGTAGGAGCGGATCCGGTCGGCACCGCTGTGGGCGCCGGTGACGACCATCAGCTCGTCGACGCCGGTGCGCTCGACGAGGGCGCGCACGCCGTCGCGGACCGTGTCGGGGGAGCCGATGACCTGCCCGGCCAGCCGGTCGTCGACGAACGCCTGCTCCTGGCTCGAGTACGGGTAGGCGGCGGCCTCCTCGGGCGTCGGCACGAGGCCGGGGGTGCCCAGGCGGAGCTTGAGGAACTGCAGGGCGCTCGGCAGGGCGAGGCGCTGCGCCTCGGCGTCGGTCTCGGCGGCGAGCACCGACGCGGCGATCATCGAGTAGGGCTCCTGGAGCGTGCCGGGCCGGAACGTCTCGCGGTACAGGGCCAGCGCGGCGTCGGTGTTCTCGCCGCTGAAGTGGTGCGCGAAGGCGAACGGCAGCCCGAGCAGGCCCGCGACCTGCGCGCTGTACCCGCTCGAGCCCAGCAGCCACATGTCCGGCTGCTGCCCGTGCGCGGGCACGGCGGTGACCGGTCCCTCGCCGCGGAAGTAGGAGGCGAGCTCGGTGAGCTGCTCGAGGAAGTCGTCGGCCCCCAGCGACCCGGTGCCGCGGCGCAGGGCCTGCGCGGTGCGCGGGTCGGTGCCCGGGGCGCGCCCGATGCCGAGGTCGATCCGGCCGGGGTGCAGGGCGTCGAGGGTGCCGAACTGCTCGGCGACCACCAGCGGCTGGTGGTTCGGCAGCATCACCCCGCCGGAACCGACCCGGATCGTCGACGACGCCCCGGCCAGGTGCGCGATCAGCACCGCGGGCGACGAGCTGGCGATGCCGGGCATGCCGTGGTGCTCGGCCACCCAGTAGCGGCGGAAGCCGAGCTGCTCCACGCGCCGGATCAGCGCGGTGCTGGCCCGCAGCGCTTCGGTGGGGGTCGAGCCGGAGCCGACGGGGACGAGGTCGAGCACGGAGAGAGGCACCACGACCGGTGCAACCGCCGCGGTGCGGAGGTTCTTCCCGGACGCGCGTTCGGTCCAGCGGGCCCGCCGCCGCGCGTCGGCATGCCGTGTCCGGTCGCTCACCGTTCGTGAACTGGGATGTGCTCGACCGGCCTACATGACGACCCGGGGACTGCCGTCCAACGGACCTGCCGGCCCTGCGGTGTTCGGCCGCAACTATACGTCTGAAAGCGTGGAGTTCCGTTGGTCCGAAGGTCTCGTGAAACAATTCTGAGCAAGGAAGGACGGCCGCTTGTCAACGATCCACGACGTCCTCCGGGAACTGCTCCAGCTGCCCGGTGCGACGTATTCCTGTGCCGCCGTCCGGGCGAGCGGTGACGTCGTCGCCGCGGCCGGTGCGGAGTCGCTCGACCCGGCCGCCGTCGTGCGCTGGGCCCGGACCGCGGCCGACCTGCTCGCCGACGACGACCTCGACGACCTGATGGTCACCTCGCGCCGGTCCTACCTGCTCGTCCGCCCGGTCGACGGCGGACGGCACGGGCCGTTGCTCGTGGCGCTGCGCCTGGACCGGTCCCGGGCCAACCTGGCCGCAGCCCGTCGCGAATTGGCGATGGTCCGGCTCGACCGACCACACAACGTGCTTCCACCTGCATCGATGTCCGATCCGGTGGCTCCGCTCGAGCTCGCGCCCCTGCCGCGTCGCGTGCCTGCGGCGATCCCGCCGGCCGCGGCCTGGACCCCGCCGGGCCGGACCCCGTCGGCCCGGGCGGCACGGTGGCCCTCCCGGGCCCGGCCGCCGTCCCCGGCCGGACTCGCCGTCGTGCCCCCGCCGCGCGGGCACGCCGCCGTCCCCGAGCCCCGCCCGGAGCCCGCCGCCCCGATGCCACGCTGGGCCGACGACGTCGGCACCCTGCGGCGGCTGCTCGACGGGCTGCGCGCGCTGCGCTGACGTCCTTGCGGGAATGCGCGGAAAAGGGGGTCACATGAACGAGCGAGAACTGTGGGGGTTACGGTCGGCGGACCCCGAACGGGTCACGGTCGCAAACTCCCCGTGTCGACCGGAATCTGTGCCTCTGGAGGCTCGGCAATGAACATCGAACACTCGCTCGACATGGTCGCCAACATCAAGGGCGCATTCGCGACCGCCATCGTCGACTACGACAGCGGCATGACGCTGGGCTCCCGCGGTGGCAGCCCGGAGTTCGACCTCGACGTCGCGGCCCCCGGCAACAGCGAGGTCGTCCGCACCAAGCTCGAGGTCATGGAGAAGCTGGGCCTGCGCGAGGGCATCGAGGACATCCTGATCACCCTCGACACCCAGTACCACCTCATCCGCCCGATCCACGGCAACAGCGAGGAGAAGCTGTTCTTCTACCTCGTGCTCAACCGCGCCCAGGCCAACCTGGCCATGGCCCGGCGCGACCTGCGGGTCATCGAGCAGCAGTTCTACATGGCCGCACCCGGGGTCAAGGCGGGTCGCCCCAGCCCGGGTGACCAGGCGTTCTTCCCCGCCGCAGCCGGGCGCTGAGCGGCCCGCGCGGGGTGTGGGGAGGCCGGTCCCGATGTCGCGGCACCGCCACACCGTGAACGTCCGCGCGGACGGGTTGCAGACCGTGCTCGGGCCGCTGCTGCGCGACCGGCGGGTCGTCACCGCCGTGCTGCTCGACGTCGACAGCGGGATGGTGCTCGACGCGTGGTCCTCGCACCTCGGGCGCGCGGATCTGGAGCTGCTGGGGGCAGGCCACGCCGAGCTGGTCCGGACCGTCCGTGCTGGTGCGGACGGCCGGGACGAGGGGTGCGAGGTCGTGGCGAGCCTCGGCGACGACCGGCACCACGTGGTGCGGACCGTCCCCGACCCGCACGGCGACCACCTCGCGCTCTCGGTCGTCGTCGTCGGTCGTCGCCGGGCGCTGGAGCGGGCGCGGCGGCGGTTGCGGGTGGTGTCGGCCGCGGCCCTCACGGCGGGGCCCACCATGGCGCGCCGTCCCGGTGCGCTGAGCCGGCCCACCCCGCCGGATCCGGCCGCGGTTCCTGTTGCCGGGGTTCCTGTTGCTGGGATTCCTGTTGCTGGGATTCCTGTTGCTGGGGTTCCCGGTCCTGGGGCTCCGATCCGCGGTGCGGCCGCTCCCGGCCCGGCACCCAGCGTCGCTGCGCCGGTCGGCCGCGAGCGGCCGGTCGCCGCGCGGGCCCACGGTGGCGACGCGGCCCTGCTGTCCCTCGGGCGGACGGTCCGGCACGACGCGGCCGGTGCGGCGCTGGCACTCGGTGACGACGTGCTGCCGCCCTGCCCGCCGATCCTCCGGGCGGTGCCGCCGTCGCAGGGAGCCCCGTCCCCGGCCGATCTGCAGCCGGACCGCCCGCGCGCCCCGATCGCCGCGCTGGCGCCCGGCCCGCGGCGGCAGCCACCGGACGAGGGCTGACCTGGGGCTGGGCCGTTCGGCGTAATCGGGCGTGTCCGGATGGGCAGGTCCCCGCGGGCCCCGCCCGGTGCGGGAGTATGCCGCGATGGCTGTCCCCGCCCCCCGGCTCGTCGCCGCACTGGTCGAGCTGTCGACGCGTGCCGGCGCGCGCTCCGTCCGCGTCGTCGACGGCCGCACTGGCACCGTCGTCGCCACGGCGGGAGCCGGTCCCGAGCCCGGTGACGCCACCGTCCCGGGTGTCGACGACCCGGCCACGGTGGTCGGCCTGCTCCGCGAGGCGATGGCGTTGGGGACGGGCGGTCTCGACGACGTCGTGGTCACCACCGACCGCTCGGTGCACGTGCTGCGGCCCGCCACGGTCGCCGGGGTCTTCGTGCACCTGCGGCTGGACGTGGGCCGGGCCGACACCGTCCGGGCCCGCCGTGCCCTGGCCGACCCGGCGTTCCACGACGCGGTGCGGCGGGCCGTCGCTCCCGTCGAGGCCGTCCCCGCTGCGGTGCACCCGGCGTCGGGGCCGCCCCGGTCGGCGTCGGCTCTGACGTTCGGCCCGGCCCGGGTGGCCGCCGATCACGACCCCGGTGCGCACGGCGGGTCCGGGGTCGGTCCGCCGGCCGTCCGGCCGCCTGCCCCGGCGTTCGCCCCGGTCCCCGCCCCGCCCGTCGTCGCGGTCCCGGTCGTGGTGACCGCCCCGGCCCCGGCCCCGGCTCCGTCCGATGTCCCTGTGTCGCCTGATGTCCCTGGGCCGCCCGGTGCCACGCCGTCGTCCACCACGACCACCATGTCCACCGCCCCGTCGTTGTTCGGTGCCGCCGTGTCGCCCGCCGCCGTGTCGCCCGCCGCCGCGGTGCCGTCCACCGCCGTGCCGCTCCCGAGGTCGGCCGATCCGGCGCCCCCCGTCCCGGCCCCGCGCACGGCACGGCCCGCGCCGCAGCAGCCCGCGCTGGCCGGCCTGGTCGCCGACCGGGCCCGCACCGGGGACGGGGCCCGGGCGGCCGTCGCCCTCGCCGAGCTGAGCCGCCCCGATGCTCCGGCGGTCGTCCTGCCCCGCCGCCGCTCCGCCCGGGGAGTGCGGGTGGTGCCCGCCCCGCGGTCGGGCGGCACGACCGGGCTGCCCGAGAGGTCGTGGGCCCGCGACCTCGACACCCTGCGCCGCCTCGCCGACGGCCTGCGCCGCCTGAGCTGAGCGACGTTCGGAAGCCGCGCCGAAAGGGTGTGGCGCCGGACCTCTAGCATCGAGGGGACGTCCGCACCACCCCCCTTGCCCGAACCCCCTGGAGGCCCTCCGTGTCCGCGCCCGCACCCAGCCCCGCCCCCGCTCCCGTCCGGGTGCCGGCGGGGACGACCGCGGGCGCCGCCGTCCGCGAGGCGGGCCTGCCGACGAACGGGCCGAGCGCGGTCGTCGTCGTCCGCACCCTGCCCGACGGAGACGGCGCCGGGCAGCTCCGCGACCTCGCCTGGATCCCCGACGTCGACGTCGAGGTCGAGTCCGTCGGTGCCGACACCCCGGACGGCCGCGCCGTGATCCGGCACTCCGCCGCGCACGTGCTCGCCCAGGCCGTGCAGCAGCTGCGCCCGGAGGCGAAGCTCGGGATCGGCCCGCCCGTCGTCGACGGCTTCTACTACGACTTCGACGTCGAGGTGCCGTTCACCCCGGAGGACCTGACCAAGCTCGAGTCCGCGATGAAGAAGATCATCAAGGCCGGGCAGAAGTTCGCGCGTCGCCGCTACGACTCCCTCGACGACGCCCGCAAGGAGCTCGCCGACGAGCCGTACAAGCTGGAGCTGATCGAGCTCAAGGGCGTCGACACCAGCGAGGTCATGGAGGTCGGCGGGGCGGAGCTCACCGCCTACGACAACGTGCACGCCCACACCGGCGAGGTGGTGTGGTCGGACCTGTGCCGCGGCCCGCACGTGCCGACCACGAAGTTCATCCCGGCGTTCAAGCTGATGCGCAGCGCCGCGGCGTACTGGCGGGGCAGCGAGAAGAACCCGATGCTGCAGCGCATCTACGGCACCGCGTGGGAGTCCACCGAGGCGATGGACCTGCACCTGGACCGCCTGCTGGAGGCCGAGAAGCGCGACCACCGCCGGCTGGGCTCCGAGCTGGACCTGTTCTCCTTCCCCGACGAGATCGGCTCGGGCCTGCCGGTCTTCCACCCGAAGGGCGGGATCATCCGCCGCGAGATGGAGGCGTACTCGCGGCAGCGGCACGAGGAGTCGGGCTACGAGTTCGTCACCAGCCCGCACATCACCAAGGGTCAGCTGTTCGAGACCTCCGGGCACCTGGACTGGTACGCCGAGGGCATGTACCCGGCGATGCACCTCGACGCCGAGCACAACGCCGACGGCACCGTGCGCAAGCCCGGCCAGGACTACTACCTCAAGCCGATGAACTGCCCGATGCACAACCTGATCTTCCGGTCCCGCGGGCGGAGCTACCGGGAGCTGCCGCTGCGGCTGTTCGAGTTCGGCACCGTGTACCGCTACGAGAAGTCCGGTGTGGTGCACGGCCTGACCCGTGCCCGCGGTTTCACCCAGGACGACGCGCACATCTACTGCACACCCGACCAGCTGCAGGACGAGATCAAGTCACTGTTGCGGTTCGTGCTGGACCTGCTGCGCGACTACGGCCTCGACGACTTCTACCTGGAGCTGTCCACCCGCAACCCGGAGAAGTCGGTGGGCACCGACGAGCAGTGGGAGGAGGCCACCGAGGCCCTGCGGGTGGCGGCGGAGGACTCCGGGCTGGAACTCGTCCTCGACCCCGGCGGCGCCGCGTTCTACGCGCCGAAGATCTCGGTGCAGGCGAAGGACGCGATCGGGCGCACCTGGCAGCTGTCCACGATCCAGGTCGACTTCCAGCTGCCCGACCGCTTCGACCTGGAGTACACCGCCGCCGACGGCTCGCGCCGGCAGCCCTACATGGTCCACCGCGCGCTGTTCGGGTCGATCGAGCGGTTCTTCGGCGTGCTGCTGGAGCACTACGCGGGCGCGTTCCCGGCATGGCTGGCGCCGGTGCAGGTCGTCGCGATCCCGGTCACCGACGAGCAGGTGCCCGCCGTCCGCGAGATCGCCGCGGCGCTGCGGGCGCGGGGGATCCGGGTCGAGGTCGACGCCGGCGACGACCGGATGCAGAAGAAGATCCGCACCCACACGCTCGCCAAGGTGCCCTTCATGCTGCTGGCGGGGGCGCGCGACGTCGAGGCCGGGGCCGTCAGCTTCCGGTTCCGCGACGGGACCCAGGTCAACGGCGTGCCGGTGTCCGATGCGGTCGACCGGATCGCGGCGTGGGTGGCGAGCCGGAACAACGCGAACCCCACCGCCGACGCCCTCACCCCCGCATGATCGTGATCATCCGCGCGTGAGGGCTGTCCGGAGGACCGTGACGCGCGACTGACGGCGATCACGTGCGGCCCTCGCCGGGGGACGGGCACGCCCGCGGACCCGCGGGCCTAGGATCGGCGCTCATGAGCGACGCCGCGGATCCGCAGCTGGAGCCCCGCGACGGCGTCGGCACGCCCGACGGTTTCCGCAGGCTGTGGACCCCCCACCGCATGGCCTACATCAAGGACGCCGGCACCACGGGCTGTCCGTTCTGCCGGATCCCGTCCCTGCCCGACGCCGAGGGGCTCGTGGTCGCGCGCGGCGACGCCGTCTACGCGGTGCTCAACCTGCACCCCTACAACCCCGGACACCTCATGCTGCTGCCCTACCGGCACGTCGCGGAGCTGGAGGACCTCACCGACGACGAGGCGGGAGAGCTGATGGCGTTCACCCAGGAGGCGGTCCGGACGTTGAAGCGGGTGGCGGCGCCGCACGCGTTCAACGTCGGGCTGAACCTGGGCACCGTCGCGGGCGGTTCGCTGGCCGACCACCTGCACCAGCACGTCGTCCCGCGCTGGGGAGGCGACGCCAACTTCATCGCCGTCGTCGGGCAGACCAAGGTCATCCCGCAGCTGTTGAGTGAGACCCGCGACCTGTTGGCGTCGGCCTGGGAGCAGCACGGATAGGCTGGAGACCCCATCCGCAGGAGCGCGATGCTCAACGTCTTCGCCCGTGTGCACGTCAACCGCGTCGTCGAGCCCTTCGGGCGCTGGCTGGTCGCGCGCGGGGTCACGCCGAACGCCGTCACCGTCATCGGGACGATCGGCACGGTCGCGGCGGCGGTCTGGTTCCTGCCGCGCGGCGAGCTCTTCGTGGGCACCCTCGTCATCTGGTTCTTCGTGATGTTCGACATGATCGACGGTGCGATGGCCCGCGCCCGCGGCCACAGCACCCCGTTCGGCGCGGTGCTCGACTCCACCTGCGACCGCCTCGCCGACGGCGCCCTGTTCGCCGCGCTCGCCTGGTGGGCGCTGGGGGTGGGGGAACAGCGGCTGGTCGGTCTCGCGGCGCTGGTCTGCCTGGTCGCGGGCTCGCTCGTGTCCTACGTCAAGGCGCGCGCGGAGGGGGCCGGTCTTTCCGCCGACGGCGGCCTCGTCGAGCGCGCCGAGCGGCTGATCCTCGCGCTCGTCGGCACAGGCCTGGAGGGCCTGGGCGTCCCGTACGCACTGGCCGTGGCGCTGTGGCTGCTCGCCGCGGCGTCGGTGTGGACGTTCGGGCAGCGGCTCGTCGCGGTCCACCGCAGCGCGCAGGGCACACCGGCCGGGCAGGCGTGATCGCGCGGGCCACCCTCGTCGACGCCGGGTACGCCGCGGGCTGGCGCGGGGTGCGGATGCTGCCGGAGCCCGTCGCGCAGGCGCTGTTCCGGTTCGGTGCCGACCGGGCGAGTTCCCCCCAGCTGCGGGCCAACCTGGCCCGCCTCGCTCCCGGAGCCGATCTCGACGCCCTGGTCCGCGACGGTCTGCGCAGCTACGCCCGCTACTGGTGCGAGGTGTTCCGGCTGCCGTCGATGGACCTCGCCGACGTCCACCGGCGCATGGATCGGCACGTCCGCGGCGCGCAGCCGTTCCTCGAGGCCCAGGACCAGGGCCGCGGGGTGGTCTTCGCACTCACCCACAGCGGCAACTGGGACGTCGCCGGGGTCTGGCTCGTGGAGACGCTGCGCGCACTCGGCCGGGACCCGTCGTTCACCACGGTCGCGGCGAAGCTGGAACCGGAGGCGCTCTACCGGCGGTTCGTCGCGTACCGGGAGTCGCTGGGGTTCGAGGTGGTCGCGGCCGAGGACGGGTCGCGGGCCTACCGGGCGCTGACCGCGCGACTGCGCGGCGGCGGGGTCGTCTGCCTGGTCTCCGACCTGGACCTGAGCCGCTCCGGCGTCGACGTCGACCTCTGCGGCGAGCCCGCGCGCATCCCCGGCGGCGCCGCGCGCCTCGCCGCGTCCACCGGTGCGCTGCTGCTGCCGGCGGTGCCGTCGTTCACCCCCGACGGGTGGGCACTCGACATCGCCGCACCGGTCCCGGTGCCCGACCGCGCGGCCGCCGCGAAGGCCACCCAGGGCGTCGCCGACGCGCTCGGGGCGCTGCTGGCGCGGGTGCCGCAGGACTGGCACATGCTGCAGCCGATCTGGACGGTCGACCGGCCGTGAGGGTCGGGATGGTCTGCCCGTACTCGCTCGACGTCGCGGGCGGCGTCCAGTCCCACGTCCTCGACCTCGCGCACGCCCTCGTCGCCGCCGGGCACTCCGTCGACGTCCTGGCCCCCGCCGGGCCGGACACCCCGCTGCCCGCGTTCGTGACCCGTGCCGGGCGGGCGCTCTCGGTGCCCTACAACGGATCCGTGGCGCGGGTGCGGTTCGGGCCGGTGTCGTTCACGCGGGTGCGGCGCTG
The DNA here is from genome assembly GCF_019263705.2 of Pseudonocardia abyssalis. Taxonomy (NCBI): domain Bacteria; kingdom Bacillati; phylum Actinomycetota; class Actinomycetes; order Pseudonocardiales; family Pseudonocardiaceae; genus Pseudonocardia; species Pseudonocardia abyssalis. The sequence continues at coordinate 1,988,394 of NZ_JADQDK010000001.1, read as the reverse complement.
GCTCGACGCGCACGAGTTCGACGTCCTGCACCTGCACGAGCCCACGACCGTCAGCCTGTCGGTGCTGACGCTCCTGGCCGCCGAGCCGTCCCCCCACGGTGGCCCGATCGTCGCCACGTTCCACACCGCGACCGACCGCTCGCGGGCGCTGAGCGCGCTCGGCGGGGTGCTGCGTCCGTTGATGGAGAAGGTGACGGCGCGGATCGCGGTGTCGCCGACGGCGCGCGCGGTGCAGGTGCGCCACCTCGGCGGCGACGCGGTGGAGATCCCGAACGGCGTCGACGTCGCCCGGTTCGCGCACGGCCCGGTGCTGCCGGTGGCGGGGGAGACCGTCGGGTTCGTCGGGCGGTTCGACGAGCCGCGCAAGGGCATGGCCCTGCTGCTCGACGCGCTGCGCGTGCTCGCGCCCGACCGGCCGGACCTGCGGCTGCTGGTCGTCGGGCGCGGTGACGCCGACGCGCTGCGCCGCGCCGCGGGCCCGTGGGTCGATCGGCTCGACGTCCTCGGCCCCGTCGACGACTCAACGAAGGCCGCGGCCCTGCGCTCGGTGCGCGTGCTGTGCGCGCCGCACCGGCACGGGGAGAGCTTCGGGATGGTGCTCACCGAGGCGATGGCCGCCGGTGCGCCGGTCCTCGCGGCCGACCTCGACGCGTTCCGGGCGGTCCTCGGCCCCGCGGGCGAGCTGTTCCCGGCCGGCGACGCCGCGACACTCGCCCGTTCACTGGCGGCGCTGCTCGACGACGCCCCCCGCCGGGCGGCGATGACCGCGGCGGGGCGCGAGCGGGTGGCGGTCTACGACTGGCCGGTCGTGGCCGCCGACGTCGTGCGCGTCTACCGGGCCGCCCTCGCCGGAGCCCCCCGGCGGCGGGCGGGATGACGGCTCCCGCCGTCCGCGGGTCGGGATCCCGCGGTGCGAGGGTCGGGGTCTGGTGGCGACGCTGACGGCCCTGCTGGTCCTCGCCGTGCTCGTCGCGGCGGCGGCCGGGGTGGTGGCGGGTCGCGTGCGCCGGCTGCACCGCCTGCACATCCGGGTCGACGCCGCCCGCTCCGGACTGGACGCGGCGCTGCGGCGGCGGGCGGAGATCGCCCGAGGGCTGGGGCGGGGGACCGGGGCCCCCGACCCGTCCACGCGCCGCGCGGAACCCGGGACGGCACGCGAGAGCGGCTCGGCCTCCGGGCTGGGTACGGCTGCGGCGGCGGCGCTGGCCACCGGGGGGCTGGACGGGCCGCGTGAGTCCGTCGAGAACGACCTGGGCCGCCACCTCGCCGCCGTCGACCGGAGCGTCCTCCCGTCGTCGGTGGTGTCGGACCTCACCGAGGCCGAGCGCTTCGTCGTGCTCGGCCGAAGCGTCTACCACGACGCCGTCCGCGATACCCTCGACCTGCGCTCACGCCGTCTCGTCCGCTGGTTGCGCCTCGCCGGCACGGCCCCGCTGCCGGCGTACTTCGAGATCGCCGTGATCCCCGCCGCGGCCGCACGCGCCGCCCGGAACCCTGACGTACGATCGATCGACCGCCCTTCCGAGCACCACGCTTCTTGCGATCTGAGAGGTACCACCGTGTCGTCGCCCGAGCAGTCCGCAGCCACCGCCTCCCCCCAGCTGGGCACCGCGCGTGTCAAGCGCGGGATGGCCGAGATGCTGAAGGGCGGCGTGATCATGGACGTGGTCGACGCCTCGCAGGCGAAGATCGCGGAGGACGCGGGCGCCGTCGCCGTCATGGCGCTGGAGCGGGTCCCCGCCGACATCCGTGCGCAGGGCGGGGTCGCGCGCATGAGCGACCCCGACATGATCCAGGGCATCGTCGACGCCGTCTCGATCCCGGTCATGGCCAAGGCCCGCATCGGGCACTTCGTCGAGGCGCAGGTGCTGCAGAGCCTCGGCGTCGACTACATCGACGAGTCCGAGGTCCTCACCCCGGCCGACGAGGCGCACCACATCGACAAGTGGGCCTACACGGTGCCGTTCGTGTGCGGTGCCACCAACCTGGGCGAGGCGCTGCGGCGCATCTCCGAGGGTGCGGCGATGATCCGCTCGAAGGGTGAGGCCGGCACCGGCAACGTCGTCGAGGCCACCCGGCACATGCGTTCCATCCGCGGCGAGATCCGCAAGCTCGCCGGGCTCGACGAGGCCGAGCTGTGGGTCGCGGCCAAGGAGCTGCGCGCGCCGATCGACCTGGTCCGCGAGGTCGCGGCCGCGGGCAAGCTCCCCGTCGTGCTGTTCACCGCGGGCGGCATCGCCACCCCCGCCGACGCCGCGATGATGATGCAGCTCGGCGCCGAGGGCGTGTTCGTCGGCTCCGGCATCTTCAAGTCCGGCGACCCGGCCCAGCGCGCCGAGGCGATCGTCAAGGCCACCACGTTCTTCGACGACCCCGACGTGATCGCCAAGGTCTCGCGCGGCCTGGGTGAGGCGATGGTCGGCATCAACATCGACCAGCTGCCCGCCGACCAGCGCTACGCCGGCCGCGGCTGGTAACCCGCTCCTCACACTGCGTGCCCCGGACCGGGTGCTTCACCCGGCCCGATGGGGTGACGCAGCCGGTTCTCCTCACGCACAGCCCCTAACGTCCCCCGGGTCGGACGTGACGGATGGGGATGGTGAGACGCATGAGGCGACAGGTGACGGTCGGGGGTCTGGTGGCCCTCGCGCTGCTGACCGGTTCCGTGGCGGCCTACGCCGCCCAACCCGCTCCGGCGGCGCAGGAGTGCCCCGGCGGAGGTGAGGAGAGCGCGGCGCCCGGGCTCGTCCCCCTCGCCGGGCAGGACGACGACGGTTCCGCCGGCGACCCGGCCGACGGGGACGGGGGAGAGGAGCCGTCGGACGACTCGGATGACGACCCGGCGGATGGCGAGCCCGCCGACGGTGCGTCCGACGACTCGGCGTCCGACGACGACTCGGCGTCCGACGACGACTCGGCGTCCGACGACGACTCGGCGTCCGACGACGATGCGGCGGACGACGGTTCCGGGGACGACGCGTCGGGGGACGACGCGTCGGGGGACGACGCGTCGGGGGACGACGGGTCCGGCGAGGGGCCGTCCGACGACTCCGCCGACGACTCCGACGACTCCTCCGGGGATGACGTCCCGGACGACGACCAGGACACGTCCGATGATCAGGCGGACGGCGCCACCGGGCCCGACGATCAGTCCGGTGACGACGCTGCTGGTGACGACGCTGCTGGTGACGACGCTGCTGGTGACGACGCTGCTGGTGACGACGCTGCTGGTGACGACGCTGCTGGTGAGCCCGCTACTGGTGAGCCCGCGGACGAGGAGCCGGCCGACGCCCCCTCGTCGGAGGATCCCACCGACGGTGACGCCGCGGAGGAACCCGCCGGGGGCGCCGCCCCGGACGAGCCCGCCGACGGCGGCGACGCCTCCGTCACCCCGACGGACGTGGAGGCGGCCTGCGCCGCGCCGACCGCGGCCGAGGCGCTCGGCTGGGGTGCGCCCGCGGTGGCCGACGAGTTCGACGGTCCGCTGGCCGGGGCGTGGCGCGTCTACTCCGGCACCGGGTTCGACGGGCAGGGCACCCGCACCGCGGACGCGCTGACCGTCGACGACGGCGTCCTGACGATCACCGGGGACGCCGCGGGCGCGACCGGCGGCATGGCGTGGTCGGCGGGTCAGGAGTACGGGCGCTGGGAGGCGCGGGTGCGGACCCCGGCGGGTGACCCGTCGTACAACCCGGTCCTGCTGCTCTGGCCCGACGACCCCGCCGCGGCCGGCCGCGAGATCGACTTCATGGAGATGCTCGACCCCGCCCGCCGCACCGCGAGTGCCTTCGTCCACCCGGGAGCCGAGGCGGCCCCGACGATGGGGGAGGTCGCGGTCGACGGCACCGCCTGGCACACCTGGGCGGTCGAGTGGACGCCGACCGCGGTCACCACGTTCGTCGACGGCGTCGAGTGGTGGCGCGTCGAGGATCCCGCACTCGTCCCCTCCGGCCCGATGCACCTGTGCATGCAGCTGGACTGGTTCCCGACCGGGGCCGCGGACGTGCAGGAGTCGTCGATGCAGGTCGACTGGGTGCGCCAGTACGCGCTGCCGGCCGCCGACGCCCCGGCCACCGCTCCGACGGCAGCGGCGGACCCGGCCCCCGCCGCAGACCTGCCCGCGTCGACCGACCCGGCGTCGACCGACCCGGCGTCGACCGACCCGGCGTCGACCGACCCGGCGTCGACCGACCCGGCGTCGACCGACCAGGGGGCCGCCGATCAGGAGACCGCCGGCGCTCCCGCGACGGAGGGTGGGCCGGCGGTCCGCCTGGCCGAGGGCGCACCGGACGCCCCCGCCCGCCCGGGCCTGATCCCGAACCCCGTCCGCATCGGCTGAACACCACCAGCGCAGGTGAACGGAACGTGGTGGCTCCCGGTCCATGATCGACAGCCACCACGTTCCGGGCACCCGTCAGGGGCCGCTCAGACGTACTCCATCACCAGCACCCCGGCGCATCCCGCCGCCAACGCCTGGTAGGTGTGCGGGCGGTCGCCGGGGAAGCGGGCGTAGTCGCCGACGCCGAGCTCGACCTCCCCGCCCACCGGACCGGCCCGCCACCGCCCGGCCGTGACCAGCAGGTGCTCGGTCGTGCCGGGGATGTGTGCGTGGGCCTCGCGGGCGGCACCGGGTTCGGCGGTGATGACGTGCAGGTCGCGCCGTGCGCCGGGCGGGCAGGCGGCGATCAGCGTGCCGGTGAACGGGGAGTGCTCCGACGACAGCGCGAGCCCCTCGCCCGCGCGGATGACCCGCACCGGCGACTCGACGGGGTCGACGAGCCGGCTGAACGGGACGTCGAGCACGACCGCGATCGCCCACAGCGTCTCCACGCTCGGGTTGCCGGCGCCCGACTCCAGCTGCGACAGCGTCGACTTCGCGATGCCCGCCCGCCGGGCCAGCTCGGTGAGGGAGATCCCCATCCGCTCGCGCTCGCGGCGCAGGGCGGCGGCGATCGCCGCCAGCGGTGCTGTTCGTTCCATCGGACTCCTCGTTCGGCTTGACGAACGCTATGCGGGTGTTCAGTGTAAGGGACATGCGTTCGCTGAATCGAACGAACGGCCTGCGCGACGTCCTCGCGCTCGCCTCGGCGGTCGGGGTGGTCGGGGCGTCGTTCGGGGCACTCGCCGCCGCGGCCGGGATCCCGCCCGCGCTCACGATCGGGATGTCGTTGCTCGTGTTCGCAGGGGGATCGCAGTTCCTGGTGGTCAGCGTCGTCGCGGCGGGCGGGAGTCCGGTGGCCGCGGTCGTCGCCGGGCTGCTGATCAACGCCCGGCACCTGCCCTTCGGGCTCGCCATGGCGCCCGTCGTCGGCCGGTCGTGGCCCCGGCGCCTGCTCGGCGCGCACATCCTCATCGACGAGTCGGTCGCGTTCGCGCGGGGTCGGGAAGAGCGGGGCCGCGCGTACTGGACCAGCGGGATCGCGCTGTTCGTCTTCTGGAACGTCGGCACGGTGGTCGGTCTGGTCGGCGGCTCCGCGGTGCCCGACACCGACGGGTTCGGCATCGACGCCGCCTTCCCGGCCGCCCTGCTCGCGCTGCTGTTCCCCGGCCTGCGTGCGGCCGATGCGCGCCGGGTGGGGCTGACGGCCGCGGCACTCGCGCTCGTCGCCACGCCGTTCCTCTCCCCAGGCCTCCCGGTGCTCGTCGGCCTGCTCGGCCTGGTCGTGGCCGGGCGGGCGCCGGCCGCCGGAACACCGGCCGCCGGGACGCGTGGCGCCGGGCCGTCCACCGCCGGGCCGTCGAGTGCCGGGCCGTCGAGTGCCGGGCCGTCGAGCGCCGGGCCGCCGGCAGCCGGCACGCCGGGCGCAGACCGGCCCGCGGACCGTCCGGATCGGGGGGGCGTCGTGAACTGGGCCGCCGTCCTCGCCCTCGCCGCAGGCACCTACCTCATGCGCCTGTCCGGGCTCGCCCTGCGCGACCGCATGACGCTCACCCCCCGCGTCGAGCGCCTGCTCGACCTCGGAGCCACCGCCCTGCTCGTCGCCCTCCTCGCCACCGCGGCGTTGACGCAGGACGGCGGGTTCGCGGGGTGGGCGCGGACCGGGGGCGTCGCCGTGGGGGCGCTCGCCGCGTGGCGCCGGGTGCCGTTCGTCCTGGTGGTGGTGCTGGCCGCCGCCACGACAGCGGGACTGCGCCTCCTCGGGGTGCCGTAACGGGGCGGGTAGGGGAGGCTCGGACGCGTGCACTGTCTGGTGATCGGGGCGACCGGCTACGTCGGCGCCCGCCTCGTGCCCCATCTGCTGTCCGCGGGCCACGACGTCCGCGTCCTCGTCCGCGACCCGGCGAAGCTCGACCGCCTGCCGTGGGCCCACGACGTCGAGCGCGTCGTCGGCGACGTCGACTCCGCGGCGGACGAGGCCTGCACCGGCGTCGACGCCGTGTTCTACCTCGTGCACTCCATGGACGGCCCCGGGTACGCGGGCCGCGACCGCGCCGCCGCCGAGCGCCTCGCCGCCGCCGCGGGCGACGCGGGGGTGGGCCGCGTGGTCTACCTGGGCGGGCTGCAGCCGGTGGGGGAGAAGAACTCCGAGCACCTCGCGTCGCGCCGCGAGACCGGTGACGCCCTGCTCGCCGGCCCGGTGCCCGCCGCGGTGCTGCAGGCCGGGATCGTCGTCGGGGCGGGGTCGGCGAGCTTCGAGATGATCCGCCACCTCGCCACGATCTCCCCGGTCCTGCCGCTGCCCGACCGCGCCTGGAACGCCGTGCAGCCCATCGGCATCGACGACGTCCTGCACCACCTCACGGCCTGCCTCGACCTCGCACCCGAGGTCAACCGCACCTTCGACATCGGCGGCGCCGAGGTCCTGTCCTTCCGCGAGCTGATGACCGGCTTCGCCACCGTCGCGGGGAGGCTGCGCCCGCTGACCGTGCCGCTGCCGGTGTCGGCGCCGAAGATGCTCGCCCGCGCGGTGGAGGCACTCACCCCGGTCGACCGGCACCTCGCCGGGCCGCTGTTGGAGTCCATGGCGCACGACCTGGTGGTCCGCGACGACCCGCCGAACGGCCCCCCGCCCGGCGGCCCGACCCCGTACGCGGAGACGGTCCGGCGCGCGCTGGCCGAGGAGGGCGCGGCCGGGCGCGCGGCCACCGACCTGCCCGAACCGGTGCTGCACGGCGAGCACGTCGAGGCCGTCGACGCCCCCGCGGCGGTGCTGTGGGAGGTGATCAGCGGCATCGGCGGCGACAACGGCTGGTACACGGTGCCCGGGGTGTGGGCGCTGCGCGGCGGGATCGACCGGCTGCTCGGCGGCATCGGCGCGCGCCGCACGAAGGGGACCCGGCCCGTCGAGGGCGCGGCTCTGGACTGGTGGCGCGTGGAGGAGGTCGACGAGGGCCGCTCGCTGACGCTGCGCGCGGAGACCAGGCTGCCCGGCACCGTGCACCTGGAGCTGCGCGCCGAGCCCGTCGACGCGGGCCGCAGCCGCTACGTCCAGCGCGTGACGTTCCGACCGGACGGCCTCACCGGGCGCGCCTACTGGTACGCCCAGCTCCCCGCGCACGACTTCGTGTTCGCGGTGATGGCCCGCACGATCGCGGGGGTGGCCCGGACCCGGGCTAGGCGACGGGCGGCGACGCGGCGGGCGCAGCCGGCCTGACCAGCCGCCGCGCCGCGGGCAGGGCCAGCAGGGCCGCGCACACCGCGATGACGACGGCGAGCACGCCGAGCGGGCGGGCGAACCCGGCGTCGCCCCCGGCGAGCGAGAGCAGCAGCGGCACGCCGAAGCCGAGGTAGGCGCACGCGTAGAAGGTGCCGGTCAGGGCTCCGCGGGCGGTGGGGGAGGCGAGCTCGCCGACCATCGTCAGCCCGGCGGCCAGGCACAGGCCGTAGCCGACGCCGAGCAGCAGCGCGACCGGCACGAGCAGCGGCCAGGCACCGGTGGAGACACCCAGGAGGCTCAGCCCGAACCCCGCGGCCCCGACCGCGAGCCCCGTCGGTCCGGCGGCGACGTAGCCGATCCGGCGGCCCAGCGGCTGGGCGAACACCCCGGTCAGCAGCGTCACCCCGGCCACGAACCCGGTGATCGCCACCGCGATCTGCGGCATCGAGGGCGTCAGCAGCAGCGGCAGCACCGTGACCGCCGTGGACGGGAACGTGAACACCCCGATCGCGACGGGCAGCACGACCAGCACGAACGCGGTCCGGGTCCCGGGCGGCACGCCGAGGTTGATCCACGGGCCGCGACGGCGGTCGGCGGGGGCGAGGGTCTCCGGGACCCGCGGCAGCAGCGCGAGCCCGACCAGCATCAGGGCGACGTGCACGAGGTAGGGGAGCACCGTCGGCAGCGGCAGCCACTGCGCCAGCAGGCCCGACACCAGCGGCCCGATCGCCCAGCCGCCGCCCAGCGCCGCCGTCGTCAGCCGGGCGGCGCGGGCCGGGTCCCCGACGAGCTCGCCGAGCCACGCCGTGCCGACGCTGAACACCACGCCGGACACCGCGCCCTGCAGGAACCGGCAGACGAACAGCAGCAGCACCGACCCGGACGCCCCGAGGAACAGCAGCGACGTGACGACCGACAGCACCACGAACGGCACGACCACCCGGCGGCGCCCGAAGCGGTCCGACGCGGGCCCGGCGAGCAGCAGCGCGGGCACGAGCCCCGCCGCGTAGACGCCGAACGCGCCGGTCAGGGCGTCCGAGGACAGGCCGAGGAGGTCGCGGTAGACCAGCAGCAGCGGGGTGGGCACGTTGGTGCCGAAGGCGACCACGAACACCGCGGTCCACAGGGCGGCCACGGCGCGTCGGTGCACCCGGCGCACGCTACCCCGCGGGAGCCTCGTCGTAGCGGGCGAACCGGCGGGTGAACACGGCGGTGCCCGACGTCATCGCCCGCAGGTCGACGGCGTAGCGCAGCAGCTCGACGCACGGCACCTCGGCCCGGACGAGCGTGCGGCCGGGCGTGTCGACCTCGGTGCCCAGCACTCGCCCGCGCCGCCCGGACAGGTCACCGAGCACGGTGCCGAGGTGCTGGTCGGGGATCCGCACGTGCACCTCGTCGAACGGTTCGAGCAGCACCGTGCCGCAGGTGGCCGCGGCCTCGCGCACCGCCAGCGCCCCGGCGGTCTGGAACGCGGCGTCGGAGGAGTCGACGGAGTGCGCCTTGCCGTCGACCAGTACCGCCCGGACGTCGACGACGGGATGGCGGTCGTCGTCGAGACCGCGGTCGAGCTGGGCGCGGATGCCCTTCTCGACGCTCGGGACGAACTGCGTCGGCACGGCACCCCCGACGACCGCGGACCGGAACTCGACCCCCGACCCGCGCGGCAGCGGCTCGAACTCGACGTGGCACACGGCGTACTGCCCGTGCCCGCCGCTCTGCTTGACGTGCCGTCCGGTGACCTGGCCCGGACCGGCCAGGGTGACCCGCATCGCGACCCGCACGGGCTCGGTGTCGATCCCCGCCCCGCCCGCCCGCAGCCGGGACAGCACGACGTCGGCGTGGGCCTCGCCCATGCACCACAGCACGCTCTGGTGGGTCTCGGTGTTGCGCTCGAGCACCAGCGTCGGATCCGCGGCGACGATCTTGCCCAGGGCCTTGACCAGCGCGTCCTCGTCGCCGCGGGTGCGCGCGACGACGGCGATCGGCAGCAGCGGCTCGGGCAGGTCCCAGCAGGACAGCAGCAGCGGCCGGTCGGCCGCCGACACGGTGTCGCCGGTCTCGGCCGACCCGAGGCGGGTGAGCGCGGCGATGTCCCCGGCCACGACGGCGTCGACCTCCTGCAGCGTCGCCCCCAGCGGCACGTGGACGTGGGCGAGCCGCTCGTCGTCGTCGTGGGCGTGGTCGGCACCGCGCTGGCGGGGGACCGCGGTCCGCCCCCAGGCGGCGTGCCCGCTGACGTGCACGGCGGTGTCGGGCCGCAAGGTCCCGGAGAACACGCGGACCAGCGAGACGCGTCCGACGTAGGCGTCGACCGAGGTCCGGACGACCTCGGCGGCGAGCGGGCCGTCCGGGTCGGCGGACAGGGCGTCGCGGGGGCTGCCGTCGATGCCGCAGACCGGGGGCAGCGGGTGCTCCAGCGGCGAGGGGAACCCGCCCGCGAGCACCTCCAGCAGGGCGTCGAGCCCGATCCCGCCCGCGGCGCAGACCGGGATCACCGGGTGGAACGACCCGCGGGCGACGGCGGTCTCCAGGTCGGCGACGAGCGTGCCCAGCTCGAGGTCCTCGCCGTCGAGGTAGCGCTCCATCAGCGTCTCGTCCTCGGACTGCTCGATGATCCCCTCGATCAGCGACGCCCTGGCCTCGCGCGCGCCGTGCGGGGCCTGGCCCGCGGGGGTGCGGGAGAGCAGGCCGTAGATGCCGGTGAGGCGCTCGCCGATGCGGATCGGCAGGTAGAGCGGGGCGACCCCGGCCCCGAACGACTCCTGGCACGCGGCGATCGTGGCCTCCAGGTCGGCCCGCGGGCCGTCGCAGCGGGCGACGACGACGGCCCGCGGCATGCCCACCGCCGCGCACTCCTCCCACTGCGCCACCGTCGCGGGGTCGATCCGACCCTCGCGGCCCTCGTCGGCCGCGACGACGAACAGCGCGGCGTCGGCGGCGCGCAGGCCCGCCCGCAGCTCGCCGACGAAGTCGCCGTAGCCGGGGGTGTCGATCAGGTTGATCTTGACGCCGTCGTGGAGCACGGGGGCGACCGACAGCGCGACGGACCGCTGCTGGCGCACCGCGGCGGGATCGTGGTCGCCGACCGTGGTGCCGTCGGTGACCGACCCGGCCCGCGGGATCGTGCCGGTGTGCGCGAGCAGCGCCTCCACCAGCGTCGTCTTCCCGGACCCGGACGGTCCGACGAGCACCACGTTCCGGATCTGCGCGGGGGAGACGGCCGCCCCGACCGTCCGCGTCCGCACGCCCGCCGCTCTGCCGGCCATGGTGACCACCTCGTCCCCGTCGACGTGAGCGCCATCACACACCCCTGCTCCCGGTCGCCACAAGACCAGAACGGTCAGAACCCGGAGCCCCTGGTGCCCGCCGGTAGGGTCTGCGCCGTGGCTGTCCCCGGTCCTGGTTACGCGATCACCGCCCGTGTCGAGGTCCCCTCCTCCGCGAGTGCGGCAGGCGATCTCACGATGGCCGTCGGCCGGGTCGGGGGTGTCGTCACCGCGTTCGACGTGGTCGAGGCGGCCACCGCCACCCTCGTCGTCGACATCTCCTGCAACGCCCTCAACGAGGCGCACGCGCAGGAGATCACCGCGGCCCTGGAGGCGCTGCCCGGCGTCTCGGTGCGCAAGGTGTCGGACCGGACGTTCCTGCTGCACCTCGGCGGCAAGATCGAGGTGACGTCGAAGGTCAGCCTCCGCAACCGCGACGACCTCTCCCGCGCCTACACCCCCGGCGTCGCCCGGGTCTGCCAGGCGATCGCGGCCAACCCGGCCGACGCCCGGCGGCTGACGATCAAGCGCAACACCGTCGCCGTGGTCACCGACGGGTCCGCGGTGCTCGGGCTGGGCAACCTCGGCGCGGCCGCGGCGATGCCGGTGATGGAGGGCAAGGCGGCGCTGTTCAAGCGCTTCGCCGGCGTCGACGCCTGGCCGGTCGCCCTGGACACCCAGGACACCGAGGAGATCATCCGGACCGTCCAGATCCTCGCCCCCGCCTACGGCGGCATCAACCTCGAGGACATCGCCGCGCCCCGCTGCTTCGAGATCGAGGCCCGGCTGCGCGAGATGCTCGACATCCCCGTGTTCCACGACGACCAGCACGGCACCGCGGTCGTCGTGCTCGGGGCGCTGCGCAACGCGCTGCGGGTCGTGGACAAGAAGCTCGACGAGTGCAAGGTCGTGGTCTGCGGGGTGGGCGCGGCGGGCTCGGCGATCATCCGGCTGCTGCGCTCCGGGTCGCCCGGCGACGTGCTCGCCGTCGACATCGACGGGATCGTGCACTCCGACCGGCCCGGCCTCGACGACAACCTCACCTCGATCGCGGGGATGACGAACCGCACCGGGGTCTCCGGCACCCTCGCCGACGCCCTCGTCGGGGCCGACGTGTTCATCGGCGTCTCCGCGCCCAACCTGTTCGGCGCCGACGAGCTCGCCACGATGGCCGACGACGCGATCGTGTTCGCGCTCGCCAACCCGGACCCCGAGGTCGACCCGGCCGTCGCGCTGCAGCACGCCGCCGTCGTCGCGACCGGGCGGTCGGACTACCCGAACCAGATCAACAACGTGCTCGCGTTCCCCGGGGTGTTCCGCGGCCTGCTCGACGCACAGGCCCGCGACATCACCGACGCCATGCTGCTCGCCGCGTCCGCCGCGATCGCCGACGTGGTGACCGAACCCAACGCGAGCTTCATCGTGCCCAGCGTGTTCGACGCGGCGGTGGCACCGGCGGTCGCGGAGGCCGTGCGGAGCGCGACGGCGAAGAAGGACGTGGCCCCCGCCTGAGGCTCACCGAGGTGTGCGCACGGTCCGGGCAGGCACCGGCAGGCCGAGTACCGCGGTCGCCGCGCACACCACGGCCACCGCGACGACGAACGCCACGTCCGCGCTCGAGGAGTGCGAGTACCGCGGGCGTCCGAGGTCCATGAACGCGAACCGGGCGAGCCCGAGCCCGGCGGACAGCACGATGGCGGCCCGCAGCGCGCCGCGGCCACACCGTCGCCGTGTCCCACCGCCGTGTCAGCACGCCCACCCCGACCCAGACGACGACGAGCACGGCCGCCGACGGCGCGAACCGGACCGGCACCCGGTCCACCCAGGTCGCCCGGGCGAGGACGGCGACCACGACGGTCACGGGGGCTCCCGGGCGGGTCGGCTGATGACCGACAGGAGGGTTGCCCACGCCCGCGGGAGTGCTCCCCGGGAGACGGCGCCTACCCTGTTTGCGTGGTCCCCGTGATCGGTGTGCTGGCCCTGCAGGGCGATGTCCGTGAGCACGTGCGCGCTCTGGAGGCGTGCGGCGCGCGGGCGGTGACGGTCCGCCGCCCGGTTGAGCTCGCCGCCGTCGACGCGATCGTGCTGCCCGGCGGCGAGTCCACCACGATGAGCCGCCTGCTCGTCACGTTCGAGCTGCTCGACCCCCTGCGCGCCCGCATCGCCGACGGGATGCCGACCTACGGATCGTGCGCCGGGATGATCCTGCTCGCGCGCGAGGTCCTCGACGGCCGCCCCGACCAGGAACAGCTCGGCGGCCTCGACGTCGTGGTGCGGCGCAACGCGTTCGGCCGCCAGGTCGACTCCTTCGAGACCGATCTCGACGTCACCGGTGTCCCGGGCGACCCGGTGCGCGCGGTGTTCATCCGCGCCCCGTGGGTGGAGAAGGCGGGCGACGACGTCGAGGTGCTGGCGACGGTGCCCGACCACACGGTGACCGGCGCCGACACCGGTGCCGCGGCCGGGCGCCCGGTCGCGGTGCGGCAGGGCCACGTGCTGGCCACGGCCTTCCATCCCGAACTGACCGGCGACCTCCGCATCCACGCCCTCTTCCGCAAGATGCTGCCCTAACCCCCCACCCCCACCCCCCCCGCCCCCCGATTGCAGTGGGGTGGCTCTACTCCAACCAGGTTGGAGCAGAGCCACCCCACTGCGACGGCGGGGAAGGGTTGGTGCGCTCGGCGAGCACCGCGGGTCTCGGGCGAGCGCCGGCTGCGGTGTACGAGGCCCGGAGCTCGGCCAGCACTTCCCTGGGCTGCGTGCGCAGACGGGTGGGCAGCGTCGGGAGCACCGCCACCCCGACGGCGGTGAACCTCGCCCGCTTCTCCTGCTCCCGCGCGTAGTCCTCGGGTGCGAGGTGCCACTGGTAGGAGTTGATCTCCCAGACCAGCGCGACGTCGTCCCACCACGCGTCGGCGATCCCGAGGAAGCGGCCCGCGGCGTCGTGGACGGGCGCGTTCCACCACGGTTCGGGTAGCCCGGACCGGCTCCACAGCCTCTTCGCGTCCAGCTCGGCGGCGGAGCGGACCCCGTCGCGCACATCGCGCAGTACCCGCCGCGGGGTGGCGGATCCGTGTTGGCCGCCGGCGTCGAGCTCGGTCACCAGCTGCGCGACGGTGCAGAGGTTCTTCTGCACCGCGTCGGAGAACAGCTCCGCGATCTCGCGCTCCGAGCGCAGCAGGCGCACCGCGTCGGCGACGGCCCGTGCGACCGGCGCCAGCGGGATCCTGCCCCGGTAGACCGGGTGCGGCAGCCGGCGTGTCCGGTCGATCCGCAGGAACCAGGTGTTGCGGACCTGACGCGTGTGCGGCACCAGGAGCTGCAAAGATCCACCGGACGACGGGCCGCGGCGGATCCGGTGGCGGCGGCAGGCCTCGAGCCCCGTCAGCACGGCGTCGGTGCCCCCGTGGAGCAGCGCTGCGACCACGAGCTGGTCCGACGTGGGCGGCCCGGTCGACAGCAGCACGACGCCGGGTGCGAGGCGCTGCCACGGCCCGCCGTCACGGCAGCGGTGGTACACCGTCGACTCCGGCACCCCGAGCGCCACGAGGGTGCGGGCGGTGATCACCCCGCCGCGCGACGCGGCCCAGATGGCGGCCCGATCGGGCCCACTCTTTCGTCTCACGCCGCAGATGATGCGTCCGCAGGACCCGCCGGCGAGGCGTTTCGCACCAAATGGTGCCGGTCAGGTCCCGCCGGAGTTGCAGTGGGGTGGCTTCACTCCAACCAGGTTGGAGTGAAGCCACCCCACTGCAAGATCGGGCGGGCCGCGGGGGCCGCGGGGGCCGCGCCGGGGCGGCCGGTGACCACCAGCGAGCACCGTGGAGTGTGTCCCATCGGGAACCGTTGTCGATTCAGGTCAAGGTGCGACGATCAAGGCACCGGCCCGCGAAGCGTCTAGACTCGCCCCGGGAAGATCGCTCGCGGAGGTGTCGCATGGATGTGCCCCCGACCGCTGAGCGGCTGCGGGAGCGGGTCCGGGATGCGGGCCGCCTGCTGGTCGCCTACTCGGGCGGGGTCGACTCCGCGCTGGTCGCCGTCGTCGCCGCGCAGGAACTCGGATCCGCCGCCGTCGCCGTCACCGCGGTCTCCGCGAGCCTGCCGCGCAGCGAGCGGGTCGCGGCGGCCGCGTTCGCCCGGGCGCAGGGGATCGCCCATGTCGAGGTCTGCACCGACGAGCTGGAGCGGCCCGAGTACGCCGCCAACGACGGCGACCGCTGCTACCACTGCAAGTCGGCCCTGCTCGACGTCCTGACGCCGCTGGCAACCCTGAGCGGCGCGGAGATCGCACTCGGCACCACGGTCGACGACCTCGGCGACCACCGGCCCGGGCAGCGCGCGGCGGCCGCGCGGGGGGCGATCGCGCCACTGGTCGACGCCGGGCTGGGCAAGTCCGACGTCCGCCGGATCAGCGCCGAGCTCGGGCTCGTCACCGCCGACAAACCGGCCGCCGCGTGTCTGTCGTCGCGCGTGGCCTACGGCGAGCCGGTCACCGCCTTGGTGCTGGGACGCATCGAGCGCGCCGAGGACGCCGTGCGCGCGCTCGGCTTCGACGTCTGCCGCGTGCGCTCACACGGTGACGGCTCGGTCGCGCGGATCGAGGTCCCCGCCGCCGACGTGTCCCGCGCAGCCGACCTCCGTGCGGAGCTCGACACCGCGGTACGGGCGGCCGGGTTCGCGTTCTGCGCGCTGGACCTGCAGGGATTCGCCAGCGGCCGGATGAACGTGCTGCTCGGGCTCCCGGCCGTCCGGTGAACGAGGGCTTCGCCGACCTCGGCTACGCCCGCCCGGACCTCGACCGCGAACAGCGGTCGGGGCTGCCGGAGGTCGTCTACGGCCCCGGCAAGTCGCCGGAGGCGATCACCGGGGTGGTCCGTGAGCTGCTGGCCGCCAACACCGGACCGGTGCTGGTCACGCGGATCGAGGCCGGGGCGGCCGCGGAGGTGGCGGTGCCCGGCGGCACCTACGACGCTGCGGCCCGGCTGCTCGTCTGGCGCCCCGCGTCGGCGCGGGGGTTCCGGGTCGTCGTCGCCTCGGCCGGCACCTCGGACGCCCCGGTCGCGGCGGAGGCGGCGGCCGTCGCCTCCGCGGTCGGTCTGGACGTGCACGAGATCCGCGACGTCGGGGTAGCCGGGCTGCACCGGTTGCTCGCCGAGCGCGAGGTGCTCGGCGCGGCCGACACCGTCGTCTGCGTGGCCGGGATGGAGGGTGCGCTGGCGAGCGTGATCGGTGGGCTCGTCGGCTGCCCGGTGATCGCGGTGCCGACCTCGGTGGGGTACGGGGCCGCGCTCGAGGGCGTCACGGCGCTGCTCGCGATGCTGACCTCGTGCGCGGCCGGCGTGGTCGTCGTCAACATCGACTCCGGGTTCGGCGCGGCGATGGCCGCGCACCGCCTCGCCCACGCGGCGCGCCGGTGATCTGCTGGCTCAACCCCGTCGGCGGAGTCTCCGGCGACATGCTGCTCGGGGCGCTGCTCGACCTCGGTGCCCCGCTCGACGACGTGCGCGCCGCCGTCGCCGCGACCGGCCTGCGGGGGTGGAGCCTCGATGCCGAGCGGGTCCGGCGGGGTGCGTTGACCGCCACCCGCGCGGTCGTCACCGTCCACGACACCGCGACCGAGCGCCGGGCCGCCGTGCTGCTCGACCACGTGGCGGCGTGGCCGACCGCGGTGCGCGCGGTGCGGGCGATCGCCGAGGTGGAGGCGCGCATCCACGGCGTCGACCCGGCGCAGGTGCACCTGCACGAGATCGGCGGGCTCGACACCGTCGTCGACACCGTCGGCGTCGCCTCGGCTCTGGACCTGCTCGGCGTCACCGACCTGCACTGCGGCCCGCTCCCGTTGGGGCGGGGCACGGTCACCACCCGGCACGGCGTGCTCCCGCTCCCGGCCCCGGCCACGACCGCGCTGCTCGCCGCCGCGGGTGCCGCGGTGACGGGGGCGGGGGAGGGCGAGACCGTGACGCCGACCGGTGCGGCCCTGCTGATCGGGGCCGCCTTCGGGCCCGTCCCGCCGATGCGGCTGGGCGCGGTGGGCTACGGGGCGGGCGGACGCGACGACCCGGACCGGCCCAACGTGCTGCAGGCGCTGCTCGGCGAGGCGCAGGGAGCGGTCGCGCCGATGATCCTGCTGGAGACCAACGTCGACGACGTCACCGGCGAGGTACTCGGGCACCTCGTCGCCCGGCTGCTCGACGCGGGGGCGGCCGACGCGTGGATCACGCCGATCGTCATGAAGAAGGGGCGGCCGGCGCACACCGTGCACGTCCTGACCGCGTCGGAGCGGACCGCGGACTGCGAGCGGATCGTGTTCGCCGAGACGGGCAGCCTCGGCCTGCGGCGCAGCCCCGTGGACCGGGTCGCGCTGCCCCGTCGGGAGTCGACGGTCGACGTGGGCGGGCACTCCGTCCGGGTGAAGCACGGGCCGTGGGGGTCCAAGCCCGAGCACGACGACGTCGCCGCGGCCGCCGCGGCACTGGGACTACCCCTGCGCGAGGTCGCCCGGCTGGCCCGCGACGACGGTGATGGCCGGACCGAGCTTGAGCGTCCGGGTCACGTAGCAGACCCGTTCCGCTGAGGCGACGAGCTTGTCGAGCTCCTCGCCCGTCGGCGACTCCGTGGTGACGGTGATCCGCAGGGCGGAGAACTGCGGCCCGTCGTAGGTGCCGGTGACCACGACGTCCAGCCCGACGAGCTCGACCTCGCGCTTGCGGGCGGAGTAGGCCATCGCGAGCGTCATGCAGGAGGCCACCGAGGCGAGCAGCAGCTCGGTCGGCTGCGGCCCCTTGCCGGTCCCGCCCTCGACGGACTCCGGCTCGTCGACGACGAGCTCGAACCCCCCGGCGTCGACGACGGCGCGCAGGCCGCCGTCCCAGCGCGAGCTGACCGTGCGTTCGATCACGAGTACCTCCGGTAGTGGGACGTGCAACACACCTGCAATGAACAACTGGGAACGTGACCGCTCGCCCGACCCGAGGAGCTGTTCATGACGATCGTGACGTGTGCCGGAGCGACCGCGACGCGGGCCGCCGCCTGCACCGGCGGCTGCAGCGTCGATCCCGCCCTGCGCGCCCACCACGACCGGCTGCTCACCGTGGAGCACGACGCCGACGAGATGATCGAGCTGATGGAGCTCGCCGTCACCTGGGGCGAGCTGGAGTACGACGACCAGCCGCTGGTCGGACCCGACCAGTGGGTCGAGTTCGCGGCCACGCACATCTGGGTCGACGCGGAGCGCGCCGAACGGATCTTCTCCCTCGCCTCCGACATCGCGGCCCGCTCGACGGCGCGCGTCCGGGTCGCGGCGTAGCCGCTCACCGCGCCAGCCCCGTCACCGGCTCGCGCCCGACGTCGAACACCGTCGCGGTGGCGTCACCGAGTCTCAGGGCGAGGTGCCCGGTGTCGTCGAGGGTGCCGAGCACGGCGGCGTGCAGGCCCCGCGCGTCGAACGCCGCGGTCAGCTCGGCGGCGCGGCCGTCCGGGGCGCAGAGCAGGAACCCGAAGCTCGGGAAGCACGTGAGCCAGGCGGCGAGATCGACGCCGTCGGGGACCGGCAGAGCGGCCAGATCGACGGTGACGCCGAACCGCCCCTGTTCCAGCAGCATCGCGAGCGACCCCGCGAACCCGGCCATGCTGATGTCCTTCGCGGCCACGCACGACCCGGCCGCCGCGACCTCGGCGAGCAGTCGGACGTCGTCGGCGCACCGTGAGCCGCGCTGTTCGAAGGCGGGGAAGAACGGGAAGTCCGGACGCATCGTCCCGTCGAGCGCGTAGGCCGCCACCAGCTCCTGCCCGACGTCCATGCGCGTCACCGACAGCGGGTGCGTCGCCGCGCCGACGCCGAACGCCGAGATCGCCGGCTCCCCGTCGTGCTCGGTGAGGTGCCCGCCGATGACCGGGACGCGCAGCAGCTCGCACGCCCTGCGCATGCCCTCCAGCGCGCGCCGAGCCGTCCCCGCGTCCGCGACGATCGTGTCGACGATCCCGAGCGGGACCGCACCCATCGCGGCGAGGTCGTTAACGTTGGTGAGCACCGCGGCGAACCCGGCCCCGAACGGGTCGGCGCGCACGAACGGCGGCCACATCGCCTCGCCGCACGCCACGACCGACCCGCCGAACGCCTCGACGACCGCGCCGTCGTCGCCCGGCCCGCCCAGCCAGTCGCCGTTGTGGATGTCACTGCCGCCCAGCACCTCCGACACCAGGCCGATCGCGGCCTTGCCCCGCATCCCGGGATGGGAGCGCAGCACGGCGACGAGAGCGTCGAGCGAGTCCTGATCAGTACGAGGCACGTCTCCTATAGTAGGTGTCTCTCCACTATGTGACCTATCATCTCCTCGTGGTCGACCCGTCGTTCCTGGATCTCCCCGCGCGAGCGGCCAAGCCCCGCAGCACCGGGCTGACCCACGTGCTCGACCCCGGCATCCCGCCCGGCGCCGCCGCCGACCTGCTGTCCTCGGCCGCGGCGCACGTCGACATCTGGAAGGTCGGCTGGGGCACCGCGTACGTCGACGCCGCACTCGACGCCAAGCTCGCGCTGCTCGCCGCCCAGGGCGTCCCGGCCTGCCTGGGCGGCACCCTGCTGGAGATCGCGTTCGCGCAGGGCCGCGCCCGGGAATGCCTGGCCTGGGCGTACGACACGGGTTTCGCGATGGTCGAGGTGTCCCGGGGCACCGTCGACATGACGGTGCCCCAGAAGCGCGCGCTGATCGGCTCGGCCGCGGACCGGTTCACCGTGCTCGCCGAGGTCGGAGCGAAGTCGCCGGGGGAGCAGCTCGCGGCCCGCACCTGGCCCGCCGAGGCGCTGTCCGACCTCGACGCGGGTGCGAGCCTGGTCGTCACCGAGGGGCGGCAGAGCGGAACCGTCGGCACGTTCGACTCGTCGGGGCGTGTCCGGCCCGACGTCGTGGAGGCCGTCGCGGCGGCCGTCGGCGTCGAGCGGGTGGTGTTCGAGGCGCCCCGATCCTCGCAGCAGGCCTGGTTCATCCGCCGTTTCGGGGCCGACGTCAACCTCGGCAACGTGGCGCTCTCGGAGGTCCTGTCGGTCGAGACGCTGCGCCTGGGCCTGCGGTCGGACACCGCCGCCGCCCGGCAGGAGGACGCGGTCGGGACGGGGCCGGCGTGAGTGCACCCGCCCCCGTGCCGGCCGTCCCGACCGGGCCCAACGTCGTCCCGGGTCGCTACCGGGGTGTGTCCGTGGCGGCCCTGCCGCCCGACGTCGGCCTCGACGCGGCCTCGCTGCGCGCGTACTTCGTCGGCCGCGACGCCTACCGCCGCACCCGATTCGTCGTCGCGCGCTCGGCGGCGGGCCTCGCGGTGCTGCACGTGGAGAAGGTGCCGAACCCGCCCGACGACCCGGACGGCCCGCTGTTCGCGCCGATCGTCGGGACGACGCTGCTCGCCGGCCCGGACGAGTGCGCCTGGGTGCACGACCCGGAGGTCGACACCGCGATCCCGTCGGCGCTGGCCGCGGCCGCGGCCACGGTGCCCGGGGCGCGCGCGGTCGTCGTGCAGGGCCGCTACGAGCACGTCAACTTCATCCTCGACGCCCGCCCGCTGCGGATCGTCGTGCGCGAGGTCGTGCCCCCGGAGCCCGCGAAGCTCTTCGACCAGGCGCAGCGCCTCCTCGCGATCACCGAGGACCTGCCGCCGATCGAGCTGGTCAGCGAGCTGACCGATCTCGGCGCGCTGGCCGCGGAGCACCCGGCGCAGCACTACCTGCTGCCGTGCCGCGGTTCGGGGAGCGACGTGGAGGGTGCGCAGGTCTCCTACCTCGACGAGCACCCGCCGCAGGCCGACTGGACCCTGCTCGGCTGCACCCGCTCGCAACAGATCCACGAGTGGTTCTACGGCACCGAGGTACCCGTCGTGGACTTCTGCCCGAAGCGCGCGCCCGGCCCGCGCCCGCCGGTGCTGCTCACGAAGTGCTGCATGCAGGAGGAGCACACCGATTCCGGTCCCGGCTGGGCGACGGTGCCGTGGGGCTCGTCGCTGGAGCACGTCCGCGAGGCGCTGCGCACCCTCGCCGCGCAGCAGGAGCCGGTGTGGGCACCCGTCTGAGCAGCTCCACCCTCTACGCCCACCTCTGGGGCACCCCCGAGCTGACGGCGGTGTTCGACGAGCGCGCGATGCTGCAGACCTGGCTCGACGTCCTCGCCGCGCTCGCCCGCGCGCAGGCGTCGCTGGGCATCGTCCCCGACTCGGCGGCCGCGGCGCTGTCGGACGTCGGCATCGGCGCGCTGGACCTGGGGTACGTCGCCGAGCAGACCCGCGCCACCTCGCACTCGACGCTCGGCCTGATCCGGGGACTGCTGCGCGTGCTGCCCGAGCACGCCCGCGAGCACGTCTACGTCGGGGCGACGGTGCAGGACGTCACCGACACCTGGTTCGGGATCGTCATGCGCGACGTCGGTGCGATCGTGCGGCGCGACCTGCTCGCCGTCGAGGAGCGGTTGCTGGAGCTCGCGCGGGAGCACCGCGGCACCGTCATGGCCGGGCGCACCCACGGCCAGCCCGGGGCGCCGATCACGTTCGGCTTCAAGGTCGCGTCCTGGGCCGACGAGGTGCGTCGCCACCTCGACCGGCTGCGCGAGGGCGCACCGCGCTGGTCGGTCGGGCAGCTCGGCGGGGCCGTCGGCGCGCTCGCGTTCTTCGGCGCCGACGGCCCGGAGCTGCGGGCCCGGTTCTGCGCGGAGCTCGGGCTCGGCGACCCCGGGATCTCCTGGCTCACCGCGCGCGACCGCGTCGCGGAGTTCGGCGGGGTGCTCGCCGGGGTCTGCGGCACGCTGGCGCGGATCGGGACCGAGGTCTACGAGCTGGCGCGTCCCGAGATCGGCGAGCTGGCCGAGGCCGCACCGCCGGGGGCCGTCAGCTCGATCACGATGCCGCACAAGCGCAACCCCGAGGGCAGCGAGCACCTCGACACCCTCGCCCGCCTGGCCCGGTCCTCGGCCGCGGTGCTGCTGGAGGGGATGGTCGGCGGGCACGAGCGCGACGGGCGGTCGTGGAAGGCGGAGTGGATCGCGCTGCCCGAGGTCTGCCAGCTGACCGGTACCGCGACCTCGCTGGCGCTGCGCCTGCTCGACGGGCTGGAGGTGAACACGGCGGCGATGGCCGCGAACGCGCAGCGCTACGGCGGCGGGCTCACCTCGGAGCGGGTGCTGGCCGGGCTGTCCGGGGTGCTCGGGAAGCACCGCGCCCAGCAGGTGCTGCACGAGGTGCTGCGCGAGTCCGGCGAGGACCTGGTGGCCGGGCTCGTGGCGCGCGGTGTCGCCGACGAGGCGCAGGTCCGGGCCTGGGCTACCGGGCCCGCGGTCGACGCGGCGGCGGGGATGGTCGACGGGGTGCTGGCACGCTCGTGCGCGGAAACCGTTGCCCCGGCCACTGCTCCCGCGCACGACCGGTTCCCGCTGGGCGTGTTCCCGACCCCGCTGCACCGCGCCCGCCGGCTGGAGACCGCGCTCGGCTGCGGGCCGGTGTGGGTCAAGCGCGACGACCTCGCCGGGTTCGGCGTCGCCGGCAACAAGACGCGCCCGCTGGAGTTCCTGGTCGCCGCCGCGCTCGCCGAGGGCGCCGACGTGCTGGTCACCGGGGGAGGGGCGGGCTCCAACTTCGCCCCCGCCGCCGCGCTCGCCGCCCGCGTCGCGGGGCTGGACTGCGAGCTGCTCGTCGCCGGCGCCCCGGGCGGCGCCCTTGCCCCCAACCTGGCGCTCGCCGTCGCGTCCGGGGCCGTGCTCCGGTACACCGGCGCGGACCGCAGCCGGCTCGACCGGGACGTCGCCGACCGCGCCGCCGAGCTGCGCGCCGCGGGCCGCCGCCCCTACGCCGTGCCGCGCGGGGGATCGACCGGGCTCGGGGCCGTGGGGTTCGCCGCCGCGGCGGCCGAGCTGCTCGCGGAGCTGACCCCCGCGCTCGTCGTGCTGTCGGTCGGCTCGGGCGGCAGCATCGCCGGGCTGACGGCCGGGTTCGCCGCGGCCGGCGTCGACGTGCCGGTGCTCGGGGTGTCGGTGAGCCGCCCGCCGCCCGACATCGCCGCCCACGTCGCCGGGCTGGCCGCGGACTGCGCCGCGCTGCTGGGCGGGCCCGTCCCCGCCGCCCCGGAGTGGGTCGACGCCCGCGGCGCCGGGTTCGGCGTCGCGTCGGCGCGCGACCGCGACGCCGCCCGCCTCGCCCTGCACACGGAGGGCCTGCTGCTCGACGACTCCTACGGCGCGAAGGCGTTCTCGGCGCTGCTCGACCGCCTCCCCGCCGCCGGCCCGGTCGTGTACTGGCACACCGGCGGCGTGCTCCCCGCCCTCACCCACCTACCCGCCAGCCCCGACGTGGAGGCCCCGCAGTGACCACCCCCCGCCGCACCCGCGAGGGCGGCCCGCCGCAGGGCGGACCGGCCCGCGAGCTGGTCGAGTCCGGGTTCGCCCTGGAGAACGCCGACGCCCCGTTCCTGCACCGCGGCCTCAACCTCGCCGACATCTCCCACGTGCTCGACCTCGCCCGTCGCGGCATCGTCGCCCCCGACACCGAGCGGGAGCTGCTCGCCCTGCTGCTCGACGTCCACGAGATCCCCGCCGAGGACTTCCCCTACGACCCGGAGTTCGGCGAGGCCTACAACTCCCGCGAGCACTACTTCGTCGGCCGCATCGGCGACGCCGCGGGCTGGCTGCACGCCGGGCGCCCGCGCCGCGAGGCCACCCGGATCGCGCTGCGCCTGCACCTGCGCCGCCAGCTCGCCGAGCTCGTCGCCGAGGCCGTCGCGTTCGCGCGCGTGGCGTGCGACCGCGCCGAGGAGCACGCCCACACCCTGCTGCCGGACCAGACCTACCTGCAGCAGGCCCAGCCGTCGACGTTCGGGCACTACCTGCTCTCGTTCGTCTACTCCTGCGTCCGCGACGCCCGCCGCCTGCTCGACGAGCTCGACTGGGTCGACTGCTCACCCGGCGGGGCCGGCTGCGTCAACGGCACGCGGCTGCTGGAGGACCGCTCCTTCATCGCCGCCTCGCTCGGGTTCGAGGGCGTCATCGAGCACACCCGCGACGCGATGTGGCAGGTCGACGGCCTGATCCACGTGCTGGCGACGGCGTCGAGCCTGCTGTCGAACTTCTCCAAGCTCGCCGAGGACCTGGAGATCTTCTCCTCCAGCGAGTTCGACTTCGTCGACCTCGACGACTCGTTCACCCGCAGCTCGGTCCTCATGCCGAACAAGCGCAACCCCTACGCGCTGGCCATCGTCCGCGGCGCGTCCGGGGTGATCATCGGGCGGCTCTCGGGCTTCCTCGCGGTGACGAAGAGCCCGTCGGCCCGCAGCGACAACCTGATCTTCGCCTACGGCGAGGTGCCCCGGGCCCTGGACCTCACGCTGCGGATCACCCGGCTGTTCACCGGCGTCGTGCGGACGCTGCGCGTCAACGCCGACCGGATGGCCGAGGAGCTCGCCCGCGGCTACACGCAGGCCACCGACCTCGCCGAGCACCTCGTGCAGCGGGTCGGTGTCGACTACCGCACCGCCTACGTCGTGGTCGGGCGGACGGTCCGCGCCGCGAGCAGGGCGGGCATCCCGGGCGGCGGGATCACCGGCGACATGATCGACGAGGCCGCGCGCGAGCACACCGGCCACGACTGGGGCCTCGCCGGGGCGGACCTGTCGGAGGTGCTCGACCCGTGGCGGATCGTGCTGTCGCGGGCGGCCCAGGGCGGTGCCGCCCCCGACGCCGTCGCCGCGATGATCGCCGCACTGCGCACGAAGCTCGACGGTCTCGACGCCGAGGCCGCCGCCCGCACCGCGGGGTTCGACCGCGTCGAGGACGCCCTGCTCGAGACCGCCCGTGCGGTCGTGGACCACAAGGAGAACTGATGTTGACGCTCCCCACCGACGTCGCCGTCGTTAACGTCGGGCTGCCGATGTTCGCCGACTCCGTCCGCGATCAGGGCAGACCCGTCCAGCAGGTCGACTGGTCGCCCCCCGCGGGCGGTGACGCCGACCTCGTCGCCGCGCTCACCCGCGTGTACGGCCCGCGCGCCGCGGAGATCGACGCCGCGAACGCCGAGGTGGTCCGCCGCCTCGACGAGGGCGTGCCCACCCTGACCGGCGTCTCCCGGGTCTCCGACGTCCTGCCGGGGCTCGGCGGACGCACGCTGCTGCACTGCGGACCGTCGATCGGGTGGGAGCGCGTGTGCGACCCGCTGCGCCGGTCGATGCGGGCCGCCGTCGTCGCCGAGGGCTGGGCGTCCGACGTCGACGAGGCAGGTCGGGCCCTCGCCGACGGCACGGTGACGCTCGCCCCGGCCAACGCGCACGACATGGTGGTGCCGATGGCCAGCGCGATCGGGCCGTCGGCGCCGGTGTGGGTCGTCGACTGCCCGCAGGGCGGCACCCGCGCCTACGCCCCGATCAACCAGGGACCCGGCGAGGTGCCGTGGTTCGGCCGCGAGACCCCCGCCGCGATCGAGCGGCTGCGGTTCCTGCGCGACGTCGCGGGTCCCGCCCTCGCCCGCGTCGTCGACGAGGCGGGCCCGCTCGACGTGTTCTCCCTCGCCAAGCAGGGCGTCGCGATGGGCGACGACCTGCACATGCGGACCCAGGCCACCACCAACCTGCTGATCCGCACCTGGCTGCCGCAGATCGCCGCACTGCCGTCGCCGGAACGCGAGCACGTCGCGCGGTTCCTGTCCGGCAACCACCTGTTCTTCCTCACCGTCGCGATGGCCGGGGCGCGGTCGCTCACGGCGTGGGCCGGACAGGTGCGGGGGTCGAGCATCGTCACGACGATGAGCCGCAACGGCACCGACTTCGGCATCCGGCTCGCGGGCTCGGACACCTGGCACATCACCGACTCCCCGCCGGTCGGCGACGCGCTCTACAACGCGGGCATGGGCCCGGACGACGCCGCACCCGACATCGGCGACAGCGCCGTGCTGGAGCTGACCGGGCTCGGGGGTCCGGCGGCGGGTGGCTCACCCGCGGTCGCCGGGTTCCTCGGGGGCACCATGGCCGCGGCCGCGGAGGCCACCGAGCGGTTCGCGCGGATCAGCGCCGGTCGCAGCAGCCGGTTCACGTTGCCGCCGATGGGCTTCGTCGGAACGCCGCTGGGAGTCGACGTCCGACGCGTGGTGGAGCTGGGGATCCGCCCCCAGGTCACCACCGGGATCCTGCACGCCCACGACGGCAGCGGGCAGGTCGGCGCCGGAGTGGCGACGGCCCCGGCCGCGTGCTTCGAGGCGGCGCTGAAGGAGCTGGCGGGCTGAGGTGACGACGACGCTCGACGTGGGTCTCGGCGTACGGGAGGTGCTCGACGCACCCGCGGTCGGGACGGTCGTCGGCGTCCACCGGGTGGCGGCCTACCTGCGCTTCCCGGCCGGGCTCGTCGCCCTGACCAGCGGACTCGCTCCGCGCGGCCCCCTCCATCTGCGCGTCGCCGTGCTCCCGGTGCTGCGGGTGGGGGAGCCGGTCGCCGTCGGCGGCACGACGCTGTCCGGGCGGGCCTGGTCGCGGTCCCTCACCGCCCCCACCTGGACCGGCCCCCTCCCCCCGCACATTCCTCCCGGGGGCCGCACACGGTGCCGGACCGGTGTGCCGGGCACCGCACCCGTGTGCGAGCTGCGGGACCTCGCCGCGCGCCTCGGCGGCCGCGGCCCGGGGCTGACCCCGGAGGGCGACGACGTGCTCGCCGGGGCCCTGCTCGCGACGCGGGCCGCGTGGGGACCGGCCGTCGAACCGGAGCTGCGGGAGATCGCGGCGTCGGTGCGCACGACCGAGGTGGCGGCGGCGTTCCTGGCCTGGACCGCGCGCGGCCAGTGCATCGAACCCGCCCACGACCGGCTCACCGCCACCGAGGACCACGCCCGGCGCAGCGCGGAGCAGCGGTTGCTGGCGATCGGGGCCAGCTCGGGCGCCGCCCTGCTGCGGGGCCTGCGGTGGGGGAGCGCTCAGGCCTCCGGCACCGACATCCAGATCGCACGGCTCGGCGCGGAGCCACTGTTGGACCAGCTGTGCGGACGGTCGGTGGGGTAGTGCAGCGAGTCACCGTCGCGCAGGGTGTAGCGCTCACCGGCCACCTCGAAGTCGAGCGTGCCCTCCAGCACCAGCACCAGCTCCTCGCCGGGCCGCGGCCGGGCCCGCCCGCCGGCCCCCGCCGCGACCGTGGCGACCGCGCCCGCGGCCCGGAACCGCTCGGGCGGGCCGCTGATCCCGTCCAGGTCCACGCCCTCGATCTCGGAGCGGACGGCCGGGCGCGCGTCGGCGGGGACGTGCGCGGCCACCGGGGCGGCGTCGGCCCCCTCCACGAAGTGCCCGATGGGCCGCTCGAGTGCGGACGCGAGCTTCAGCAGGGTGGTGATGGTGGGCACCATGTCCCCGCGCTCCACCTTGTGGATCGCGGCGGCCGACACCCCCGAGCGCTGTGCGAGCTGCTGCAGCGACAGCCCGAGCTGCTGGCGGAGGTCGCGCACCTTCGGGCCGATGGCACCGACGATCGGCTCCCACGCCGCCGTCCCACCCGAACGAGGGTCGCCTGAGCTGCGCGTCTCGGGCGGTGCAGCGGTCATGTCGGCTCTCCTTGACACAGTGATCACGTTCAGTATAGTGGATTTCTCGTTGCTTATGGTGGATGCAAGCGTGATCGTCCACCGCCATTACACCTCGACCTACGGAAGCGGGTTCCACCTTGCCTCGCAAGACGGTGATCATCGGCGGTGGCGCGGCCGGTCTGGGGTCCGCCGGTGGGGTCAAGGCCGCGGATCCCACGGCCGACGTCGTCGTCTACACGGAGAACGAGGACGTCGCCTACAGCCCCTGCGGCATCCCGTACGTGCACGGCGGCGAGATCCCCGACTTCGAGCGGTTGTTCCTGGCCGGTAAGCAGGCCTACGTCGACGCCGGCATCGACGTCCACTACGAGACCGCGGTCACCGCGATCGACACCGCGGCCAAGACGGTCACGGTGGCGGGCGAGGGCGCCGTCGCCTACGACCAGCTGATCATCGCCACCGGCTGGAACTACGCCGACCCGGGTGTACCCGGCGGCGAGCTGAGCGGCCTGTACTACGTCAAGAACATCCGCCGGGCCATGGAGTGGGACAAGGTCATCTCCGAGACGAAGAGCGCGGTGGTCGTCGAGGCCGGCCCGCTCGGGCTGGAGATGGTCACCGCGCTCGCGCACCGTGGCGTCGAGACGCACCTCATCGACCCCAACCCCTACGCGCTGGCCATGATGGCCGACCCGGACATCATGAAACCGGTGGAGGACTCCTGGCGCGAGCTCGGGGTGCACCTGCACTTCAACACCACGCTCGAGGCGTTCCTCGGCGACGACGACGGCAAGGTCCGGGCCGTGCAGACCTCCGGCGGCGAGATCGCGGCCGACCTCGTCGTCATCTCCACGCACAAGACCCCCGAGAACTCGCTCGCGAAGGCGGCCGGGATCAAGCTCGGATCCACCGGGGCGATCATCGTCGACGAGCGGATGAAGACCTCCGCCCCCGACGTGTGGGCCGCGGGCGACGTCGTGGAGATCCCGCACGGACTCACGCGCACGCCGCTGCAGGGGCTCACCGGGTCCCACGCCTACGCCCAGGGGAAGACGGCGGGCACCAACGCAGGCGGCGGTGACCGCGCCTACCGCGCGGTGTACGTGCCGTGGGGCACGCCCGCGGGCAAGTGGGTCATCGGCGGCGCCTCCTTCGGTGAGGCCACCGCCACCGCGCTGGGCATCCCCTACGTCAAGGGCGAGGCGCAGGGCATCTCGCGCGCCCGCTACTACCCGGGTGTGCAGCCGGTGCGGGTCAAGCTCCTCGCCGAACCGGGCACGCTGCGCCTCATCGGGGCGCAGATGGTCGGCGGCGGCGAGGGCATCAAGGAGCGGGCCGACTTCCTCGCCCAGGCCATCCGCTTCGGCATGACGCTGCACGACCTGTCCACGATGGAGAACGTCTACTCGCCGGCGATCGGCGCGCTGAACGAGCCCATCGTGGTGGCGGCCACGAACGGCGTGGCCGAGTCGAAGAAGAAGGCCTGATCATGGCGGGCACGGGCTTCTTCGGCTGGCTGCGTAGCAACTCCGAGCACTACCTCCTGATCGCCGCCCACCAGAAGCTGGCGAAGGAACAGGGCTCCCCGGCCCCGCGCCCGCCCAAGGGTGCGAAGGAGATCTTCTGGCTGAAGGTCTTCGCGCCGACGTACGCGGTGCTGCCCTGGCCGCTCCGCAGCCGGATCATGCGCGCGATGCCCGGCAGCCACCGTCAGACCTGGGCGGCACCGCCCCGGTCCCAGGGACCCGCGGTCTGACCGCGCCCACCATTTCACCCGCACGAGAAGGAGAAACACCGTGGCTCAGATCAGCGGCGAGCGCCTCAACGAGGGCGACGCGATCGTCGACTACGACGAGAAGCTCTTCGACGACATCCAGGCCAACGAGGGCGAGAAGGCCTACATCTTCATGCACACCGTGCCCTACGAGGGCTCGGTCGGCTTCGTCAACATGCTCACCGCCACCCGGATCAACCGGAAGGGCTTCGACACCAGCATGGTGCTCTACGGTCCCGGCGTCCTCATGGCGTCGGCCACCCGCGGTTTCCCCACCGTCGGTGCGGAGGCCTTCCCCGGCCACATGAACTTCAACAACCAGCTCAAGACCTTCATGAAGGAAGGCGGCAAGATCTACGCCTGCCGCTTCGCCATGGCCGCCCTGTACGGCATGCGGGAGACCGACCTCATCGAGGGCGTCAAGCCGATGCACCCGCTCGACGTGCTCGACGCGACGCTCACGGCCCGCCGTGAGGGCGCCCTGGTCCTGCAGACCTGGACGCTCTGACCCGTACCGACACGTGGGGCGGGCGGCTGCAGCACTGCGGCCACCCGCCCCTTTCGGCCATCGAGAGGGAGACGATGAGCAGCATCGCCAACATGGGCGGCACCGACGGCTGGGGCCGCGCCACCGCGCCGACGCCGGACGAGCCGCCGTTCGCCGAGTCGTGGGAGGGTCGCGCGTTCGCGATGACCCTGCTGACGATGGGCCGCATCTCCGGCCGCAACCTCGACTCGTTCCGGCACGCGCTGGGCAGCCTGGACCGCGAGGCCTACCTCGACGACGGCTACTACGGGCGCTGGCTCAACGCCGCCGAGCTCATGCTCACCGAGAGCGCGATCCTCGCCCCCGGTGCCGTCGACGCCCGGGTCCGGGCCAACCGGGGCGAGTCGGTCGAGCAGCCGCCCGCCCCCGAGCAGGACGCGAAGCCGGACTACAAGGCCACCGCCGCGGGGTCGTTGCGCACCGTGGAGGAGGCGCCCCGGTTCGCCGTCGGCGACCGGGTGAGGGTCAAGGACGAGGACCCCACCGGGCACACCCAGCTCGTCGGGTACCTGCGCGGGCGCACCGGCGTCGTCACGATCCTGCAGCCCGCCGCGCTGCTCCCCGACACCCACGCGCACTTCCTGGGCGAGAACGCCCAGCACGTCTACGCGGTGGAGTTCGACTCGCGCGACCTGTGGGGCGCCGACGCCGAGTCCTTCACCCTCACCGCCGACATGTTCGACAGCTACCTGGAGCCGGCCTCATGACGACCATCAACCCCGACCGCCTGTCCCCGGCGCTGCGCACCGAGGCGCTCGAGCAGCTCCTCACCGAGCGTGGGCTCGTCGACCCGGCCGTGATGAACAAGTTCATCAGCACCTACGAGAACGACGTGGGCCCGCTCAACGGTGCCAAGGTCGTCGCGAAGGCGTGGACCGACCCGGAGTACAGGGCGCGGCTGCTCGCCGAGGGCACCGCGGCGATCAAGGAGCTCGGGTTCGCCGGGCCGCAGGGCGAGCACATCGTCGTGCTGGAGAACACCGGGACGCTGCACCACGTCGTCACCTGCACGCTGTGCTCGTGCTACCCGTGGCCGGTCCTCGGCCTGCCGCCGGGCTGGTACAAGGACCCCGCCTACCGGGCGCGGATCGTGCGCGAGCCGCGCACCGTGCTGGCCGAGATGGGTCTGACGCTCACCGACGACATCGAGGTGAAGGTCTGGGACTCCAGCAGCGAGGTGCGCTACCTCGTCCTGCCGCTGCGCCCCGCCGGTACCGAGGACGCCTCGGAGGAGGAGCTGGTCGGGCACGTCACGCGCGACATGATGGTCGGTGTGGCGCGGTGACGACGCCGGTCCTGGAGATCGACGGTCCCGCGGCCCCGCCGCGCGACAACGGCGAGCTGGTGTTCGCCGAGCCGTGGGAGAGCCGGGCGTTCGGGCTCGCGGTCACGCTGCACGACGCCGGCTCGTTCACCTGGGACGACTTCCGCGACCATCTCGTCGCCCGGATCGCCGACTGGGAGCGCTCGCACCCGGCGGGGGAGTGCTACAGCTACTACCGCTGCTGGCTCCAGGCCCTGGAGTCGGTCGTGCAGGAGCGCGGGCTGCTGGCGGCCGGTGAGGTCACGGACCGGGCGGGCGAGCTCGCGGAGCGCCCGGCCGGCCACGACCACGAGCACGCCGACGACCACGGGCACGGCCACGGCCACGGGCACTGACCCGCCCCACTGCACCCCAGCCCGCGCCCCGACTTGCAGCAAAGCCACCTTCCCGCCATCTCGTGGCGGCAAGGTGGCTTTACTGCCATCCGGGGCGGGGCGGGGCGGGGTGGGTCAGCGGCGGGCGGCTCGGATGTCGGCGTAGACGTCGCGGTGGCGCTGCGCGCTCGCGGCCCATGTGTAGCGCCCGGCCACCGTGTGCCCGGCGGTCCGCAGCCGGTCACGCAGGGCGTGGTCGGTGATGATCCGCTCCAGTGCGGCGGCCAGCGCCGGGCTGTCGCCGACGGCGGGGAGCAGGGCGTCGACGCCGTCGGTGAGGTACTCCCCGAACACCGGCAGGTCGCTCGCGACGACGGGCAGGCCCATGCTCAGCGCCTCCAGCACGACGAGCCCCCAGCCCTCCTTGACCGACGGGAACGCGAGCGCGTCGGCCGCGGAGTACCAGCCGGCCAGCTCGGCCTCGTCGACCGTGCCCAGCTGCACGACGTCGACGCCCAGCTCCAGCCCGAGCGAGGGCAGCGACTCCAGCGCGGCGTCGCGGTAGGCGGTGTAGTCCTGGAAGGAGTGCCCGCCCACGACGGCGAGGACCGGGCGCCGGTCCAGGTCCCGGGCCAGTGAGCCGAGCGCCTCGAAGAGGTGGTGGGTGCCCTTGCGGGGCTCCACACCACCGACGGCGAGCAGCAGGAACCTCTCCCGCGCCCCGACCCGCTCGCGCAGCGCGGCCCGCTGCTCGGCGGTGACCGGCGGGAACCGGGCGGTGTCGACGCCGTTGGGCACGATCTCCGGCGTCACTCCGTAGGAGTCGCGCAGGATCCCGCGCCACTGCTCGCTGACGACGAGCACGCGGTCGGGCTGGTGGATCGCCTTGGCCTGGCAGTCGATGAGGGCCTGCGTGGTGAAGTCGTCGACGTGGTGCACGGTGCGCACGACGGTGACCGGGGCGCCCTCGTCGCGGACCGTCACGGCGGCGCGCGCGGAGATGCAGTCCTGCGGGTGCAGGATGTCGAAGTCGCCCGCGATCGCGCGCAGGCCCTCGGTGAGGGCGTCGATCGCGGCGAACACCCGCTCGTCGAGCGTGCCCGCGCGCTCGCGCACGGGGACGATCGTGTGCGGCACGTCGACGGGGCGGAAGAAGCCCACGTCGGGGTCGCCGAGGGTGACCACGTGCACCGGGTAGCCCTGGCGGTGCAGCTCCTCGGCCAGGCACAGCGTGTGGACGACGCCGCCGCGCGGCTTCGTCGAGTAGGTCAGCAGCGCGACGCCCCGGCTCACACCGCCCGCCCGACGATCTCCGGGTCGCGCGCGGCGATGGCCGCCGCGGCGAGTGCCGCGCGGGCGGCCGTGGCCGTGACCACGCACCCGGCCTCGGTGAACACCCGCCGCTGGGCCTCGAGTCCCTGAGGGTCCTGGTCGGAGCCCAGCACGTAGACGACGACCCGCGGCCCACCGCCGGCGATGATCTCGGCGCAGACCGGGGCCAGCTCGGAGGCCGGGTCCGGGTGGGCGCCGTGACCGAGCACGACGTCGAGCACGATCACCGCCACGTCCGGGTCGGCGCCGTCGGAGCGCAGCATCTCCAGCCGCGCCTCCGGGTCGATCATCGGGTGCGGGCGGCCCTGCGTGTACTCCTCCTCGCCCAGGTCCAGGCAGGTGTGGGCGCCGTCGGGGGCAGGCAGGCCCAGCGCCTTGTCGACGGGGGTGTTGGAGTGCACCTCACCCAGCGCACCGGCCAGGATCACCAGCGCCTCGTAGCAGAGCGTGCCGCCGGAGTAGAGCCCGCGCAGCAGCGTCCGCTCGGCGGGCAGGTCCGCGATCGCGGCGGCCACGGCGTCGCGCAGGCCCTCGGTGGGGTCGGGGGCGGTGCGCCCCAGCGCCTCCAGTGCCCGTACGACACCGGTCTCCAGCGATCCGGCGAGCACGACGCCGTCGGGCACCTCGATCGAGCCGGGTTCGAGCCCGATCAGCGCGGCCACCACCGGCTTCCCGGCCGCGGCGGCGAGCACCGAGCGCGCGACTCCCGCGTCCGGCGGCTTCGAGACGAACAGCACGACCTCGGTGGCGTCGTCGGCGCGCAGGGCGGCCAGCGCCTCGCGGGCCATGATGCCCCCGACCGCCGCGGACATGTCGCGCCCGCCGAGTCCGATCACGTGGGAGACGCCGATGCCCCAGCGGTCGAGCAGCGTCATCGCCTCCTGCGCGCCGGTCCCCGCCGCGGCGACGACGGCGACGGGGCCGGGCGTCACGACGTTGGAGAAGCCGAGGCAGGTGCCCCCGAGCATCGCGGTGCCCGCGCCCGGGCCCATCACCAGCAGGCCCAGTCCGGCGGCGCGCTCCTTGAGCTCGACCTCGGCATCGACGGACACGTTGTCGCTGAACAGCAGCACGTGCAGCCCCGCGGTGAGGGCCTGGTGGGCCTCCAACGCCGCGTAGTCACCGGGTACCGAGACGACGGCGACCGTGCTGTCCGGCGCGAGCTCCAGCGCCTCGCGGACGGTGCGGGCCGAGCGCACCGGCCCGTCCGCGGAGCCGGACGGGGCCCGGGTGAACATCGCCTCCCGGCCGGCCTCGGTGCCGGCGTCCACGGCCTCCTCGGACTCCCCGCGCACCGCGATGAACAGGTCGCCCGCTCCCGCACCCGACCACTCGCCCGCGTCGAAGCCCTCCGTGCCGAGCGTGTCGAGGTTGGCCGGGGTGGCCATCGCGGCCGACGCCCACTCGACGCCGTCGACCTGGCGCATCGTCCGGGTCCCGGAGAGCTGCACGACCGAGTCGAGGTAGGTGTCGCGGAACAGCGTCACCTTCTGGGCACTCACAGCGCGGCTCCGATCGGAGAGTGTGCGGCGAGGATCCGGGTCCCGGCCTCACCGTCGTGGTCGGGATCCAGCGAGGCCCGCACGTGCGCGACGTCCGTGATCACCGCGGCCTGGCCGCCGTGCCGCACGAAGTCGATCGCGGCGGCCATCTTGGGGCCCATGCTGCCGGGCGGGAACTGCCCGTCGTCGTGGTGGCGCTGGGCCTCGTCGACATCGATGTCGAGGATGGAGCGCTGCCGGTCGGTGCCGAAGTCGAGTGCGACACGGTCGATGTCGGTGATCAGGACGAGGGCGTCGGCGCCGAGCTCGGTCGCGACGAGACGGGCCGTGAGGTCCTTGTCGATCACACCGTCGACGCCGCGGTACCCCCCCGCCTCCTCGACGACCGGCACGCCGCCCCCACCGCAGGTCACGACGATCATCCCCTGGTCGACGAGCGCGCGCACCGCGTCGATCTCGAGGATGCGCCGCGGGGCGGGCGAGGCGACGATCTGGCGGTAGCCGCGCCCGGAGTCCTCCACGATCGCCCAGCCGCGCTCGGCGGCGAGCCGCTCCGCCTCGTCCTTCGCGAAGAACGGTCCGATCGGCTTGGTCGGCTTCCCGAACGCCGGGTCCCCGGCGTCGACGACGACGTGGGTGACCATCGCGAGCACGGCGGGCGGGGCCTCGCTCACGACCTCGTGCAGGGCGAGGACGAGCAGCGTGCCGAGCTGTCCCTGGGTCATCGCCCCCTGCACGAACAGGGGGAGGGCGGGTACCTCCTCGGCCGCCTCGTGCTGCTGGATCGCGAGGTTGCCGACCTGCGGTCCGTTGCCGTGCACGACGACGACGACCCAGCCGGCGTCGCGGAGCTCGCAGATGGCCTGGGCCATGGATCGGGCGTTGGCCGCCTGCTCGGTGTGCGTACCGGCCTGGCCGGCGCGGATGATGGCGTTGCCCCCGAGGGCGACGACGGCGGTCCTCGGCATGTCTCGTACTCCAGCCGTACAGGATGATGATGGCAAATCAACTATAGTGGATGAACCTGGGTGAGTGGAGGATCGGCGTGCACGGAGCAGCGGCAGAGGAAGCGGCGCAGGCCCGGTGGCGGGCCGCGGAGGACCGGCTGTACCCGGTGGCGATGAGCGATCCCGACGGCTACCGCAGGGGACTGGAGTCCGTGCAGGCCCTCGTGGGTGAGCTTCGTCGCACCACCGGTTCCCTCGACGACCTGATCGCCGTCGAGGCCGACCCGCAGGCCCTGCTGGCCGCGCTGCCCGCCGACCGTCCGGGCCTCCCCGTGGACCTGCTGGTGGGAGCCGCGTGCGGGACCCGGGCCCGGGAGGTCCTCGCCGAGCGGGAGGGGGAGCGTCGGGCGTCGGTGATCGCCACCGCACGGGCCGAGGGCAGGCCGTGGGCGGTGCTGCAGGGTCCGGAGCGGATCGAGGAGCTCTACGGCGGCTCGACGGTCGCGACCCACCTGCGGACCGGCCGCACGCTGATGGCGGCGGTCGACCCGTACGCGGGCGCCGAGCCGTACCGGTTGCAGGAGTTCGGTGCCGACGGTGAGCCGGGCCGGGATCGGGGGTTCGCCGATGCCGCCGCGTGGGTCGCGGAGCGGGACCGCTGGCGCGCCGAGATCGAGTCCTCTTGACTGATCACGACGGGAAGGGTCTCCTATACGACATGACCGCTCTCTATAGTGAATCCTCGTCGACGGGGCGGAGCACGGGCGTGGACGTCACCTCGCTGATCATCGACCTGCAGAGCGTCGGTCTCCGCGTCGAGGCGCCGGTCGAGTCCCGGCGCGGGGGAGCGGGTCCGTCCGACTCCGGGATGCTGTGGATCGAGGGCGTGCCGGTCACCGTGCCCACGCAGACCGACGGGCCCTCCCCGTACGTCCTGAAGGCCGAGGACGACGGCCAGGGCATCTACCGCGACGGCGTCAAGCTCGCCTCGGTCGCCACCAGCAACCGGCCCCGGTTCTACGACATGACCACGGCCGACGGCGTGCCGTACTGGAAGATCGCGCTGCTGCACCTCGACTCGCTGGCCAGCACCGTCCTGCAGACCTGCAACTACTGGGGCAACTCCGACCAGTGCAGGTTCTGCGGCATCGGCGTCTCGCTCGACTCCGGGCGCACCATCGCGAAGAAGACCCCGGCGCAGCTCGCCGAGGTGGCGGTCGCCGCGCGCGACCTCGACGGCGCCGTCGACGCCACCCTCACCACCGGCAGCACCCGGGCCCCCGACCGCGGCGCCTACTACGTCGCCGAGTGCGGTCGGGCCGTCAAGGAGGCGTCCGGGCTGCCCGTCGAGGTGCAGTTCGAGCCGCCGCACGACCTCGCGGTGCTCGACCGGGTCCACGGCTCGGGCGTCGACGCCGTGGGGATCCATGTGGAGTCCTTCGACCCGAAGGTGCTCGCGCACGTCGCACCGGGCAAGTTCCGGACGGGGATCGAGACCTACTTCCGGACCTGGGAGCGGGCCGTGGAGCTGTGGGGTCCCGGGCGCGTGTCGACCTACGTCATCCTCGGCATGGGTGAGGACCCGGACCTGACGATCGCCGCGTGCAAGCGCGCCGTCGAGATCGGCGTCTACCCGTTCGTCGTGCCGCTGCGGCCCGTCGCCGGTTCGCTGATGGAGGAGGTCGCCCCGCCGACCGCGGAGTACACGGAGCGGGTCTACCGCAAGGTCGCGGGCTACCTGGAGGAGCGCGGCATCGGGGCCGACACCGCCGTCGCCGGGTGCGCGCGTTGCCAGGCCTGCTCCGGGATCAACGGCCTGCAGAACGAGCTCAGCGGGGGCAAGCCGCTCCTGCAGATCGGCTCCCGACCGGCCGGAGCGTCATGAGCAGGGGCCGGGCGTGACGCGTGTGCTAGGCGCGCGGGCGCAGGTGTCGTGCCGCGTCGCCGACGACGACGACGACCTGGCCGCCCACCACCGCGTCCGGCACGCCGTCTTCGTCGCGGAGCAGGGGATCTTCCCGGAGTCCGACCGGGACGCCCATGACGACGACCCGGCCACCCTGCACGTGCTGGGGCTCGTCGACGGCGAGCCGGCGGGCACGGTGCGCCTGTTCCCGCTCGGCGGCGGGCTGTGGCAGGGCGACCGGCTCGCCGTCCTCACGGCACACCGCACGTCGGGCCTCGGCGGGCCGCTGGTGCGCTTCGCCGTCGCCACCGCGGGTGCGGCGGGCGGGGTGCGGATGATCGCCCACATCCAGCCGCCCAACGAGCGGTTCTTCCTCCGGCTGGGCTGGACCCGGATCGGTGACGTCGAGATGTACGTCGGCCACCCGCACCTGCGCATGGAGATCCCGCTGCGCTGACCGGGGTTCACGGCAGTCGCGTGTAGTCCGCCCGCAGTTCCGACGGCAGCGCCCGCGCGATCCGGGCCCTGGCCGCCCTGCGGTCGACCGGGGTGCCCAGCTTGCCGACGAGCAGGTCCGAGCCGATCCGCCCGGCGACGCGCGCGGCGGCCTCGTGACGCCCGAGGTGTGAGAGCGCCAGCGCCTGGTACTTCGGGGAGTCGTGGGTGCGGGCCTCCTCGAACAGCGCCTCGGCCCAGGTGCGGTCGAACCGCGCCCGCATCTCCAGCAGCCGCATCGCCGCCCGCGGCCGGAACGGCAACGAGCGCTCCAGCATCGGCGCGGCCGCCTCCACGCGCGCACCGGCGTCGTCGGGCCGACCGATCAGCAGGTCGCAGTCGGCGAGGGCGAGCAGCGCGTGCAGCTCCTGCTCGAGCTCCAACGCGCCGCCGCCGCGGTGGGCGAGGTCGACGGCCAGCTCGGCGTGCTCGCGCGCCCGGCCGACGTCGCCGAGCTCCTGCCACAGCCAGGACGTGGTGGTCTCGATCCCGGCGCGGTAGAAGCTCACGCCGTAGCCGTCGATCAGGGCGCGGGCGCGGTCGAGCGACCGCAGCGCCCCGGCGAAGTCGCCGACGTCGCCGCGGGCGAGCCCGATGAAGAACAGCGTCTGCAGCAGCGGGCGGAACTGCCCGGTGCGCCGGCACAGCACCGCGGCCCGCTCCAGCACGGCGCGCGCCTCGGTGAACCGGTCCTGGTGCTGCAACAGCGCACCCTGGTACGCGAGCGCCATCGCGGTGGTGGCGTCGCCGGAACCCTCGGGCTCCGAGCGGAGCACCTGCTCGTACGCCGAGCCGGCGGCGGCGTAGTCGCCGTCCCAGTGCCGCACCCGGCCCAGCAGCAGCGTGGCGCTGGGCAGCGCGCCCTTCGCCGCGGCGGCGGACTCGGCCAGCTGCGTGGCGCGCTCGGCCAGGTCGACGGCGCCGAGGACGTCGCGGGCGTAGAGCGCGGTCCAGCCGAGCTGCTCGAGGACCCGGGCCTCCAGCTCCTCGTCGTGCAGCTCACGGGCCAGCACCAGCGCGTGCTCGTGGTCGTCGCGGGCCTCGTCGTGGCGGCCCAGCTCGGTGCGGACCTCGCCGCGGCGCAGCCGCATCACGGCGAGCAGCGCGTGGTCGTCGCTGTGCTCGGCCGCCCCGAGCGCGTCGGTGAGCAACCGCTCGGCCTCGTCGTTGGCGAAGGTCAGGTGGGCGGCGTGCGCGGCGAGCTGCCAGGCCCTCGCCGCCTCGCCCCAGTCGTGTGCCGCCGCGAGGTGCCGGGCCGCCGCCTCCGGCCGCGCGTCGGCGAGCCGGGCGGCGCGGCGGTGCCTGCTGACCCGGATCGGCTCCGGTACGGAGTCGTAGGCGACCGTGCGGACGATGTCGTTGGGGAAGCGGAACCGCTCACCGCGGGTCGCCAGCAGGCCCGCCCGCAGTGCCCGCCCCGCCCGTCCCGCGCAGTCCTCGACGTCGAGTCCGCTCACCGCGGCGACGTCGTCGAGGGCGAAGGCCCCGCCGAGGACCGCACCGAACGCGAGCAGCGTGGTGACGTCCTCGCCGGCGTGCTCCAGCCGCTGCGCGACCGCCTCGTGCAGCGAGCCGGGGATGGCGAGGGTCCCCGTGCCCGACGTCGGGTGGGCCAGGAGCTCGGTGACGAACAGCGGGGACCCGCCCGTCCACGCGTAGAGCTTCGCGACGTCGTAGGCCAGACCGGACCCGCGGACCAGCTCGGCCACGGCCGGCTCGGCCAGCGGCCCGACCTCGTGCACCTCCGCCACGTCGCGCAGCGCCGCGGCGACCGACGGGTCCTCCCCGGTGCGCTCGGTGACGACGACGAGGATCCGGCCGCGCGACTGGTGCGTGGCGAGGAAGTGCAGCGCCTCGACGGTCGACGCCCCGGCGTGCTGCAGATCCTCGACCACCAGCAGCACGGGCCGTTCCTCGGCGAGCCCGCCGAGGAACGTGGCGAGCGCCTCCAGGCTCCTGCGGTGCTCCAGTTCGGCACCGACCCGCTCGTAGGGCTCCGGTCCGGTGCTCGTCGCGATCTCCGGCACGAGCTCGATGAGCGTGCCCAGCCACTCGCCGGCCAGATCGCGCACCTGCTGCGGCGCCATCCGCTCGACGCCCCCGCGCACCGCGTCGAGCAGCGGCTGCAGGTACAGCGACCGCTCCGCCTCCCGGCACCAGCCCGTGAGCACCAGTGCACCGGACTGCCGGGCCCGCGCCGCGAGCGCCTCGACCAGCGCGCTCTTGCCGATCCCCGCCTCGCCGACGACCAGCACCGGCCCCGACCGCCCGTCGACGGCCTCGTCCCAGCGCGCGACCAGCCCGCTCAGCTCGCTCTCGCGGCCGACGAGGGGGGTCGGTTCCGGGACCGGTGCGGGCGCGCCACGACGGGGTGGGGCCTTCCCGGCGCGCAGGACGGAGAGGAACAGCGTCTGCGTGGCGGGGGAGGGGTCGGCTCCGAGCTGGTCGGCGAGCGCGGTGCGCAGGGCCCGGTAGACGAGCAGCGCCCGACCGGACTCCCCGGCACGCCGGTGTGCCGTCATCGCGGCCCGGGACGCCTCCTCGTCGAGCGGGTCGTCGCGCAATGCCTCACCGGTGACCTCGACGACGGTGCGGTGCTCACCGAGCTCCGACGCCGCGGACCACCAGGCGTGGCGGGCCCGGCGCACCTGGTGCTCGGCGAGCAGGCGCACCTCGGCGGTCCACGGGGCGTCGCGCTCCTCGGTGAGCGGGCGCCCGACCGTGAGCAGCGCGGTGGCCCGGCGCGCGGCCGCTGCCGCGGGGGCGAACCGCCGTGCCGCGAGCTCCTGCTCGGCCGCCACGACGAGGTCGCGGGCCTCGAACAGGTCGACGCTGGTGCGCTCGTCGAGCACGAGGCGGTAGCCGCTGGGCCCACCGTCGAGCCGTTCGCGACCCAGCGCGCGGCGCAGCCTGCTCACCAGCACCGCGATGTTGCGCTCGGCGTGGTCGGGCGGCCGCGCCCACAGGACGTCGATCAACACGTCGACGGGCACGAAGCGACCGTCGTGCGCGGCGAGCACCTTGAGCAGCCGCTGGGCCTGACCGGCGGGCGGCGCCTCGTGGAGGTCGCCGTCGACGCGGAAGGTCCCGAGCAGGGACAGCCTCAGGCGACCGGTTGACACCCCGGGGATCCTATCCCCGTCCGCGCGCCGGGATAGGATCCCCGGGATCCGGAAGGGGTTCGTGGATGAGTGGGCACTCCAAGTGGGCGACGACGAAGCACAAGAAGGCCGTCATCGACGCCCGGCGCGGCAAGATGTTCGCCAAGCTGATCAAGAACATCGAGGTGGCCGCGCGCACCGGCGGCGGTGACCTGGACGGCAACCCCACGCTCTTCGACGCCGTCCAGAAGGCCAAGAAGAGCTCGGTGCCCAACGACAACATCGACCGTGCGCTCAAGCGCGGGTCCGGCCAGGACGCGGGCGGCGCCGACTACCAGTCGATCACCTACGAGGGCTACGGCCCCAACGGCGTCGCACTGCTCATCGAGTGCCTCTCCGACAACCGCAACCGCGCCGCCACCGAGGTCCGGGTGGCGATGACGCGCAACGGCGGCGCGATGGCCGATCCCGGCTCCGTCGCGTACCTGTTCACGCGCAAGGGCGTCGTGATCGTGCCGAAGTCGGGCGACCTGACCGAGGACGACCTCCTGCTCGCGGTCCTCGACGCGGGCGCGGAGGAGGTCAACGACCTCGGCGAGAGCTTCGAGGTGATCTCGGAGGCCACCGACCTCATCCCGGTCCGCACGGCACTCGTCGACGCCGGCATCGACTACGACTCCGCCGACCCCACCTTCGTCCCGTCGATGAGCATCGAGCTCGACGTGGAGGGTGCGCGCAAGGTCTTCCGCCTCATCGAGGCGCTGGAGGACAGCGACGAGGTGCAGAACGTCTACGCGAACT
Organism: Pseudonocardia abyssalis; assembly: GCF_019263705.2. Taxonomy (NCBI): domain Bacteria; kingdom Bacillati; phylum Actinomycetota; class Actinomycetes; order Pseudonocardiales; family Pseudonocardiaceae; genus Pseudonocardia; species Pseudonocardia abyssalis. The sequence goes on along the minus strand of NZ_JADQDK010000001.1, from coordinate 1,946,972 downwards.
TCGACGTGAGCGACGACGTGATGGCCGAGGTCGGCTGACCGACCGGCCCGACCGCGCAGACCGGGGAACGCCGCGCAGGCCGCCGGTGGTCTGCGCGGTGACCACGGGGTCTGCGACGTGGGGCGGCGGCCGGGGTCAGCGGGCCTCCACCGCGGCGATCGCCTCCTCGGCGACGTCCGCGGGCAGGCGCGGGGCGACGCCGGGCTTGAGCCCCTGCACCACCTCGGCGTAGAACGCGTCGACCGCGGCGTTCACGCTCGGGATGAAGCCGTTGCGCAGGCCGTTGCGCTTCGTGCCGAGCGGGGAGCAGAGCGTCAGCCGGAACCCGCGGACCTCGGCCGTGGGGTCCGGGAGCAGCGCGGCGGGCCGGTCGCGGACGTCCTTGAGCTGCTCGCACGACGTCTGCTCGCGGCGGGCGAACAGCACCTCGACGGTCAGCGCACCGGGAGCGGACCCGAGCTGGCGCAGGACGAAGTTCACGCGCTTCGTGGCGCCGCCGTCGCGCGGGGCGTCGAGCGGGACGGTGGTGCGGATCTGCCCGGTGCGCAGGTCGGCGACGACCTCGACGACGCCGATCGCGCCCGGGATGCGCAGCGTGGTGCGGAGCGTGCCGGTCGTCGCCAGCTCGACGACGGCGGCCTGGGCCCGGGCGGCCGCGTCCCGGGCGACCCGGCGCGGGAACACCGGCGCGACGGTCACGCCGAGCTGGCCGGTCAGCCGCAGGCACAGGTGGCGCACCAGCTTGTCCCAGGACGCGACGACGCCGCCGATCTTGCGGTCGGTCGGGCGCAGCGTGCCCGCGGCGACGGCCTCGCGGACCGGCACCCAGCCCAGCCCCATGTCGTCGAAGCCGGCCGCGCCCGAACGGGGGTGCTCGAGGTAGCGGATCAGCTCGGCGAGCAGCCACGCCTGCATCCGGTCGTCGACGCCGCGGTGCGCGAGCTGCATCTGCGCCTCGTGCAGCACCTCGGACCAGGAGATGTGGTGCAGCGTGACCTTGCGGAGCTTACGGCTGTCGATGTCGAGGGGGTGCGCGCCGCCGGTCGGGGTCAGGTCGTTCGACAGCGTGATCACGGCGTCGTAGCCCTGCTGGCGGGCCAGGTCGAGGTAGCTGTCGACCTGCTCGCGGCGCAGCTCGCTCGACCCGGTCTTGACCTCCAGCAACGCTGTCCAGATCCGGCCCGCCCGCGCCACGCGGATGACGGCGTCGGGCCGGACCGTGCGCTCGTCGAGGGAGAACGGGACCTCGGGGTAGGTCTCGATCGTCCCGGCCGGGCCGCCGAACCGCGACACCAGCGCCCGGCCGAAGTCGCGGACGGCCATCATCGTCGCCATCAGGGTGGAGGTCGCCCGCTTCTCCTGCTCCTCGCCGGTGCCCACCCCCGACACGGAGAACAGGCGCGCGGGCTGCCAGCTGGGGTCGACGGCCAGGGTCAGGGGCGGCAGGGCCGAGCCGGTCGTGCGGCGCTTGCGGGTGCGGACGCCGCGGGCCGGGCGCCGGGTCGCGGCGGTCTCCGCGCTGGGCGCGTCGACGGCCGGCACGTCCGGGGGCAGGAGCTCGTCCAGCGCCGGGCCGGTCACGAGTCCGTCGCCGTCCTGCCCGCTCTCGGGCTCCCCGTCACGGACGTCGTCGACCCCGCCCTCGTCGACCCCGCCCTCGTCGACCCCGCCCTCGTCGACCCCGCCCTCGTCGACCCCGCCGTCGTCGACGATCGCGTCGAGGGCGGCCTCGGTTTCCGGGGTGCCGATCGCGGTGTCGAGCGGGTCGGGCCCGGGCTCCGCGTCCTCGATGCGGATGCCGTGGTCGGTCGCGAGTCCGGCGAGGCCGGAGTCCCAGCCCTGCCCGACGGCGCGGAACTTCCACTCCTGCCCGCGGGCGTAGATCTCGCCCAGCACCATCGTGGTCTCGCTGCCGGCTCCGGCGATGTCGTACCGGGCGGCGGGTGTGCCGTCGGTGCCGAGTAGGACCAGCCCGATGTCGCCGAGGTCGCCGAAGCCGGTCGCCTGGCTCGCGGGGTCGATGCTGGCGGCGATGAGGATGCGCTCGACGTCGGCGGGCAGGGACTCCAGGTCCACCGCGACGCTGTCCTCCGCGGCCGCGTCGTCGGAGCGCTTCCCGAGCAGGCGCACCGCGCCGTCCGCGGCCACGGGGGCGTTGTAGAAGACGAAGTCCTCGTCGGACCGGACCTGGCCGTCGGACCCCAGCAGCAGTGCCGACACGTCGACGTCGGTGCCGCCGACCGGGTCCGACCAGCGCACGACCGCCTGCAACCGCCCCTCCCCGTCGGCGGAGCGCGGGAGCAGCGAGACGTTGGCACCCTTGGCGAGTACATGGTCGGTCACCCACAGCCATCGTCGGACGGGACGAAAGGGTTACGGCGACCGGTTCCGCCCGACCGCGCAGACCGGGGCGCGCCGCGCAGGCCGCCGGCGGTCTGCGCGGTGACCACGAGGTCTGCGACGTGGGGCGGCCGGGGTCAGCGGGTGCGGAACACCGCCACCCGGGCCGGGCGGACGGAGCGGCCGGCGGCGTCCAGGCCGGGTTCGAGGAGTCGGGCCACGGTGCGGTCCTGGGCCGGGTCGTCGGTGGGGACCAGCTCCGCCGCCTCCATCTGCGTTCCGCGGAACGCGTCCCCCGGCGCCGGGACGACGAGGGTGCCCCCGCGTCCCACCACCAGCCGCTCCAGCCCGGCCGCGACCGCGGTGAAGGCGTCCCGTTCGCGGCGGGATCGGGCGGTGGCGGCGCAGGCGAGGGTGTCGCGGTGCAGGGCGTGCAGGTCGACGAGCAGCGGGACGTCGGGGCCGGTGGCCGCGGGGGCGTCGGCGAGTGCCGCGATCGCGGCGGACTGACGGGTCAGCAGGCGGGCGATGTCGTCGATCTTGTCGGCAAGCTCACGCACGCTCCGACGGTATCGCTACGCTCCCGCCGTGGCCGTCCACGGTATCGATCTCGGAACCACGAACTCCGCCATCGCGCGCACCGGCCCGGACGGGCGGCCGCAGGTGCTGGCCGGGATGTCGGGGGAGCCCACCACCCCGTCGGTGGTGCTGTTCGCCTCCGGCACCGAGCACGTCGTGGGGGAGGGGGCGCGGCGCGAGGCCCGGCTGGACCCCGAGCACGTGTGCGCGCTGGTCAAGCGGCGGATGGGCGACGCGGAGTGGCGGTTCGTCGCCCACGGCACGGGCTGGTCGGCGCCCGCGGTGTCGTCGCTGATCCTCAGGTCCCTCGTGGCCGACGCCGGGTTCGCCTCCGGGGAGACCCCGACGTCCGCGGTGATCACCGTCCCCGCCTACTTCGGTGACGAGGAGCGCCGCGCCACCGTCCTCGCCGGGACCTACGCCGGTCTCGACGTCGTCGAGGTGCTGTCCGAGCCGATCGCCGCCGCGCTCGCGTACGGGTTCGGCCGGCTCGACGGGTCCCCGGAGCTGTCCAAGGGGGCGGCGCACGAGACCGTCCTCGTCTACGACCTGGGCGGCGGCACGTTCGACGCCACCGTCATCGAGCTCGCCGACCGCCGCATCTCCGTGCTCGCCGTCGAGGGCGACCACCAGCTCGGCGGTGCCGACTGGGACGAGCGCATCGCGCTGCACCTCGCCCGCCGCTTCTGCGAGGACAACCCCGACGCCGAGGACCCGATGGACGACGCCGTCGGCACCCAGGCGCTCGTCCTCGCCGCGGAGCGCGCGAAGCACCGGCTCAGCGACGCCACCAGCACCGACGTGGTCGTCACCCACGACGGCGCCCGCGCGACCGTCACACTCACCCGGGCCGAGGTGGAGGCGATGACGGCGTCGCTGCTGCGGCGCACCGTCGACCTCACCCGCTCCTGCCTCGCCGAGGCCGCCCGCCGCGGCGTGCCGCGCGTCGACCGGGTGCTGCTCGTCGGCGGCTCCTCGCGCATGCCCGCCGTCGCCGACGCCCTGCTCACCGAGCTCGACCTCGACGCCCGGCTGCACGACCCCGACCTCGCCGTCGCCCGCGGCGCCGCGCTGTACGGGGAGAAGAAGGAGCTGGAGCGGATGGTCGCGGCCGACCTGCGCACCCGCGGGCGCCTGCGCGACGGTGCCCCGCTGGAGGACGCCGCGCCCGCCGACCTCGACGACGCCGCCCGCCGCGTCGCCGACGCCTACGCCGTGCCGCTCGCGCAGGTCCGACGGGCGGTGGAGATCCGCGTCGACACCGTCGTCTCGCGCGGGTTCGGCGTGCTCGCCGTCAACGCGATGGCCGGGCGGCTGGAACCGACCTGGCTGGTGCACCGCAACGACCGCCTCCCGATCCGCACCAGCCGCAGCTTCGGCACGATGCGCGCCGACCAGTCCGTCATCGCGCTCACCGTCGTCGAGCAGCAGGGGCAGGCCGAGTCGTCGCGGGCGGAGGACGCGAAGGTGCTGGTGGAGGGCCAGATCACCGGCATCCCGCCCGGCTACGACGAGGGCGCCGAGGTGCGGGTGGTCTTCGAGATGGGGTTCGACGGGGTCCTGCACGTCACCGCGTCGCACGTCGAGGCCCGGCTGCCGCTCACCCTCACCGTGACGACCGGCGCCACGCTCTCGCAGGCGGAGGTGGCCCGCGAGCGCGACAAGCTGGGCAGGCAGCGCCGCCGTGAGTGAGTTCGCCCCCGGCGACTACCGCAAGCGCGTCCTGGCGGTCGTCCTGAAGCGCGGCGGGCCGGAGACGTCGGACCCGTTCGAGCTCTACGACCTGCCGCTGGACGACGACCCGGGCGACGCCGCCGTCGCCGCACGCGTCGCCGACGTGTGGGGCGCGTGGCAGCGGATGCGCGACCACCCCAAGTACCGCGTGCTGGTCGCCGAGCTGGTGGCCGGGCACGACGCCCGCTCCGCCGAGGTGCTCGACGGCGGGCGTCGCCGCACCGCGGCCGCGCGGGTCCGGGCGCAGCGCGAGCAGCGCGACGCCGGGCGCTACGCATTGCTCGACGCCGCGATCGCCCGGCTCGTCGACCGGCACCGCGGCGTCCCGGCCGACAAGGTCGAGGGCCTGCACGAGGTCGGGGCGCTGGCCGGGCTCGCCCGCGACGAGGTGACCGCGCGGCTGCGCCGGCACCGGGTCGTCGGGTCGGGACCGGCGGCGCCGGGCATCGCGCCCGAGCGCCGCCGCCAGGTCCGCGCCCTGCTCGACGAGTTCGGCCGGCTCACCGACGCCCCCGCCCCGCCGACGCTGCTCGGCCTGCTCGGGCTCGACCCGTCGGCGTCGGAGCGGCAGGTGCGGGCCGGGGCCGCGGCGTGGCGCTCACGCGCCCGCGAGCTGCCGCCGACGCGGCTGCGCACGGTCGTCGACGAGCTGCTCGTGCACGTCGCGGAGCTGGTCGAACCGGGGTCCGCGGCGGTCGCGGGCTACCTCGACGCCGTCGCGGTCGACGTCGCCGAGCACCTGCGCCCCCGCGTGCGCGCCGCGGTGCTGGTGGAGGACCGGCTCGTCGCCGAGGACCACGAGCACCTGCTCGACGAGGCCCGCGCCCTCGGCCTGGACGACGTGCGCGCCCGCCGGGTCCTCGCCGACGTCGCCGCGGAGCTGGGGGCGCCCATCGAGCAGAGCGGCCCGCCGCCACCACCCCCGGACCGGCCGCGCGGGCGCGAGTGGGAGGCCCCGCTCAAGGCCGCCCGCGCCGCCCTGCGCGGGGGCCGCCCGACCGAGGCCCGACGGCTCGTCGGCGACGCGCAGCGCGTCGCCGGGACCGACGGGGCGACCCCGGTGCGGGCCGTCGCCGACGAGATCACCGCCGTGCTCGACGAGGCCGCCCGGCGGTGGCAGGCCGCGGTCGCGGCCGTCGCCGCCCGCCGGTCCACCGAGGCGCTGGAGCACCTGGAGCACCTGGGACGCACCGCGGCCGACGTCCCCGGCCCGGGCGGCGCCGACCTCGACCGCCTGCTTTCCGCGGCCCGGCGCGACGTCGCCCGCGCCGACGCGGCGGTGGCCGCCGCCGTCGGCGGTCCGCCCGCGGACCGGGCCGCGGCCCTGCTCGCGGTGCTGGACACCTGCCCCGGCCACCCCGGGGCGCAGGCCGCGCTCGCCGCCGTCCCGGTGGCCCCGCCGGCGTGGGTCCGGGCCGCCCGCGACGGCCGCGGCGACGTCCTCGTCGTCTGGGAGCCCTCGCCCACGCCGCAGGTGCGCTACAAGGTCTCGCGGCGCCGTCCGGACGGGACGTGGCAGGTGGTCGGGCGCGTCACCGACACCTCCGTCCTCGACGGCGGCGCACCACCGGCCGTCGAGGCTCCGGTGTACGCGGTGGAGGCGGTACAGGCCGGGCGCAGCTCGGCGGCGGTGCGGTCGGACGAGCAGACGCCCCCGAGCACGCCGCCCGCCCCGGCTCCCGCCGCGGGCCCGCCCGCTCCGACCCGGGTCCGCGCCGAGCGCCTCGCCTCCGGGTCGGTCCTCGTGCGCTGGGACGGGCCGGCGGGCGCCGAGTTCCGCGTCCGCTGCGCCCTGCCCGACGGCCGCTGGCGGGTCGTCGGACGCACCCGCGAGCACCGGATCGAGGACGGCGGCGCCCCCGACGGCCCGGTGCCGGGCTACACGGTCAGTGCGGCCGTCGACGGCGGGCGGTCCGCAGAGACGGCCTCCTCGGGCTGACCCGGGCACACTGGGCGGCGCACTCCGTCCGTGGTGACCCGTACCGGCTACCGTGGCGGCGCGTCGCACGCGCTATTCGGGACTTCGACAGGGGAACAGGACCATCAGGACATGAACCTTCGCATCTTCGGCTGGTCGTACGCGGTGACGATCGTGTCGCTCGTCATCGCCTTCCTGTACGGCGGCTGGACGGCGCTGATCCTCTGCGCGATCCTCGGCGTACTCGAGATCTCGCTGTCGTTCGACAACGCGGTCGTCAACGCCACGATCCTCGAGCGGATGAGCGAGTTCTGGCAGAAGATCTTCCTCACCATCGGCATCTTCATCGCCGTGTTCGGCATGCGGCTGGTGTTCCCGCTGGTCATCGTGGCCGTCACGGCCGGACTGAACCCGGTGGAGTCGTTGACGCTGGCGCTGGAGCAGCGCCCGGAGAGCGACCCCACCAGCTACGCGGCGCTGCTCGACGAGGCGTACCCGCAGATCGCCGCGTTCGGCGGCATGTTCCTGTTCATGCTGTTCCTGGACTGGATGTTCGAGGACCGCGACATCAAGTGGCTGCAGCCGATCGAGAAGTTCCTCTCCCGCATCGGCCAGATCGAGCGGATCTCCATCGTCATGGCCGTGCTCGCGCTGGTGCTGCTCTCGCAGTTCCTCGCCGAGGACCCCGCCGTCGTGCTGCTCGCCGGATCGCTCGGGCTGATCACCTACCTCGCCGTGCAGGGTCTGGGCCAGTTCTTCGAGCAGGCAGGCCAGGCGCAGATGGAGGAGGTGGAGGGCGAGGACACGGCGCCGTCGACGAACGGCGGCCCGAGCAACCTCGCGAAGGCGACCGGCAAGGCGGGCTTCTTCCTGTTCCTCTACCTCGAGGTCCTCGACGCCGCGTTCTCCTTCGACGGGGTCATCGGCGCGTTCGCGATCACCCCGGACCCGATCATCATCGCGCTGGGCCTCGGCCTGATCGGCGCGATGTTCGTCCGCTCGCTCACCGTGTTCCTGGTGCGCAAGGGCACGCTGGCCGACTACGTCTACCTCGAGCACGGCGCGCACTGGGCGATCGGCGCGCTGGCGGTCATCCTGCTGGTCGGGATCGGCTACCACGTCAACGAGATCCTCACGGGCCTCATCGGCGTCGCGTTCATCGGTGCCGCGCTGCTGTCCAGCATCCTGCGCAACCGCAGGCTGGCCGCCGAGGGTGTCGACACGCACAAGTCGGCCGACGAGCTGGCGGCGAAGTGACCGTCAGCCTGCAGAAGGGTCAGAAGGTCTCGCTGGCCAAGCGCGGCGGCGGCGCCCTGTCCGTCGTCCGCATGGGGCTGGGCTGGGACGCGGTGAAGAAGCGCGGCCTGTTCGGTTCCAGGAGCCAGTCGATCGACCTCGACGCCTCGGCGTTGCTGTTCGACGCGGGCAGCCAGCTGGTCGACGCCGTGTGGTTCCGGCAGCTGCGCAGCAAGGACGGCTCCGTGCAGCACACCGGCGACAACCTCACCGGTGCGGGCGACGGCGACGACGAGTCCGTGATCGTCGACCTCGCCCGGCTCTCACCCGCGGTCGCGCAGATCGTGTTCACGGTCAACTCGTTCACGGGCCAGGACTTCTCGCAGATCGAGAACGCGTTCTGCCGCCTGGTCGACGAGACGACGAACGAGGAGCTGGCCCGCTACGAACTCTCCGGCTCGGGGAAGCACAACGCGCAGATCATGGCCAAGGTCGCGCGCGACGGGCAGGGCGGCTGGAGCATGACCGCGATCGGCGCGATCGCCTCCGGCCGCACGTTCCAGGACCTGCTGCCGGCGACGGCGGCGCACCTGTAGGTCGTGCGCGGAAACGGTGGGCCCGGCCACCGTTTCCGCGCACGTGCTTCAGAGATCGAACTCCGCGGGCGAGATGCCGACGGCGAGGCACGCCTCGCGCACGGCCTGCTGCTCGTCCTTGTCGAAGTCGCCGTCGGCCCCGCCGACGATGATCCCGACCTGGATGACGGCCCGGGCCGCGGGCTGGTCCTTCTTCAGCTTGCCGATCGTGGCGATCGCCTCGAGCTTGCCGAAGTCGTAGTCGGACTCCAGCTTCGAGGCGTAGAACGTGAAGTGGTCCTGCAGCTCGCTCGGCGGGAACACCTTCAGCGCCTCGTTGCTGCCGATGAACCCGGCGGTCTTGCGACGCTCCTCGGCACTGATCGTGCCGTCGGCGGCGGCGATGAGCGCGCACATCGCCATGCTCGCCTTCGCGAAGTCCTTGGTCTTGAACTTGGCGACCTCGGTGGTGGCCGTGGCCTGCAGGCCGGCCATCTTGGTCTTGAGCTGGTCGAAGAAGCCCATGGTGTCGCAATCGTCCCTTCGTCGGAGGGTTCACACCCTGCCACGCGCCGGTGATCGGCCCTGCACCGCCGACGCCTGCACTGCCAACTCCCGGAGCACCCCCAGGAGTTCCGCCCCGGCCGCGCCACCCGTCGCGGCGGTGACGACCAGTCCGTCGCGGGTCCAGCCGGTGTCGTGCAGCTCGCCGTGGGCGGGGCGGACGGCGTGGTCGGCGGCGTCGAGGAGGTCGGCGTCGAGCAGGGAGTCGCCCGCGGCGAGGAGAGCGCGCGCGCCGAGCCGGGTGGCGACCTCGCGGGCGGCTGCGGACTTCGTCAGCGTCCGCGGCACCGCGTAGACCTTGCGGCCCTGCAACGACACCGTCCACCCGCGCTCGCCGCACCAGCCGGTGAGGTCGCGCACCCAGCCGTCGGGGACGTCAGCGCGCTCGACGACGGCGTAGCAGAACAGCTCGCTCGCGGTGCGCCGGTTGAGCACGAACGCCCCGCTGACGGCGTCGAGGTGGGCCTGCACCTGCGCCAGCGGCGCGCACTCCGCCAGCCGCTCCCGCACGACGTCGGCCCAGTCGGGGTCGGGCACGCCGTCGACGAGCAGGTGCCCGCCGTTGGCGGCGATCGCGTACCGCGGCGGCGGGCCGGGCAGGTGCACGCGGGCGAGCTGCTCGGGCGTCCGCGTCGTCGTGGGGACGATCTCGGCGGCCTCGCGCAGTGCGTGGAACGCCACCACGGCGTCCTCGGTCATGAACGACAGCGGGGCGTTGCGGTAGACCTCGACGCACAGCAGGCGCGGGGCCTCGTGGTCGGGCATCCGCAGGTCCAGCGAGCGCGCGGAGTAGATGACGGTGCGGTCGAGGTCGAGGCACGCGACGACGCTCATCGGCTCGCGGCCAGCCCGTCGGCCCCGGTGGCGCCCCGGGTGTAGCGCGGGTGGATGAGCCCGACGCAGCTGTAGGGCAGGTCGTCGACCTCCTCCACCGGCACGCCGCGCTGCGCCGCGAGCAACCGGACGTGGGCGAGATCGGCCTCCGGGGCGCCAGCGCGCGTCAGCACCTTCCACGGGACGCGGCGCAGCAGCACGCGGGTGGTCTCGCCGACGCCGGGCTTGACCAGGTTGACGTCCCCGATGCCGTACGCGTCGACGATCCGCTCGACCGCGGCCCAGCCGGCGTGGTCGGGCTCACGGTCGGCGGGTCCGGTGGTGCCGGCGAGCTGTGTGTCGGTGACGCCGGGGAACTCCGCGGTGACGGCGTCGAGGAACGCGTTCGAGACGTCGGAGCCGGCGAGCTCGGCGTAGAACTTCGCCCCGTGGTACTGCCCGGGGCCGATCAGCCGGTCGTTGAGCACGGTCCGCGAGACCAGCCCGGAGACCGTCGAGTTCAGGCACGCCGAGGCGATCAGCCAGTCGTCGCGGGTGCCGAAGGTGCGGGCACAGCGACCGGGGTCGGCGAGGACGGCGAGGTCGGGATCGAAGCCCCGCCCGTCGCGCCCCAGCGCATCGGCCAGCTCGCGGTTGATCGCGCCCTTGCCCGTCCAGCCGTCGACGAACACGACGTGCGCGGGATCGTGGTGCGCGGCGAGGTGGTCGAGGGCGACGGTGTCGATGCCGCGGCCGCGGACGATCGACACGGCGTAGTGCGGCAGCTCCAGGCCGTGCCGGGCCGCGGCCCAGCGGCGCAGCAGGATCCCGACGGGGGTGCCCGCGCGGGCCAGGGAGGCGAGGACGACGTCGGGGCCCCGCTCGCGCAGGATCAGTTCGGTGACGGTGCCGACGGCCTGCGCGAGCCGGGCGGCGGTGGCGGCGAGCGCGGAGCGGTAGACGTCGAGGTAGGCCGCGTCGGGCTGGAACTCCACCGGCAGCGACTCCGCGTAGTGCGCGCCGCCGCTCTGGATCGCCTCCTCGCGCTCCTCCGTCGGCGCCTCCAGCTCGACGCCGGACAGGTCGGTGAGCAGCCACGCGACCTCGTCGGGGGCGTAGCTGCCGAACGCGGGGCCCCGTAGGGGATCGGGGGTCATGGCGTGATCACCAGCGTGGTCCTCCTGGTCAGGGGGGCGAGTGCGGCGAGCAGCCCGTCGTGCAGGGCGGGAGTGTCGGCGGACGGGTCGACGACGACGACCACGTGGTCCCAGCTCCCCGGCCCGCCGAGGTTGTAGGCGAAGCGCGGCCCGGGGCCGTCGGCCGGGTCGTCGTGTGCTCCGAAGGTGAGCCCGGTGCGCAGGGCGTACCCCGGCTCGTCGACGACGACGGCGGGGGAGCGGGTGGTGGTGGAGAACCGGACCGCGCAGCCGGCGTCGGCGAGGGTCTGGGCCAGGCGCAGCGGGAGCGCCATGAGCTCCTCGGTGCCGAGCACCAGCGTGCTCTCGCCCGGCCGGGCGCCGAGGGAGCGGGCGAGGGCGGGCAGGGCGGCGTCGAGGGCGCGGTGGTGCTCGGCGAGGAAGCCGTGGCGGCCCCCGACGGGCAGCCCGTCGGGCCACCCGCACCCACCGAGCACGACCCGGGTCGTCTCACCCCGGGTCGTCTCACCCCGGGTCGCAGTGGGGTGGCTCTGCTCCGACCCGGTTGCAGTGGAGCCACCCCACTGCGACCCGGCCGGGGCGACAGGTCGCCGGGCGGGGTCCGCCAGCGCTGCCCGGACCTCCGCTACCCGCTCGTGCACGTCCGGTGGCACCGTCACCTCGGCCCGGCACAGCGCCACCACGTCCAGGCGCGCGCCCAGGGCGGCCACCCCGTCGACCAGGGTGTCGTCCGGGCGGGCGTCCACCAGCGTCGCCACGACGTAGCGCGCGCGGGGGTGGGTCGCGTGCAGGGCGGTGATGGTGTTGAGGACGGTGCGCCCGGTGCTCAGCTCGTCGTCGACCAGCACCAGTGGGCGGTCGCCGCGGAGCAGGTCCGGGTCGGCGGGGAGCAGCAGGTGGTCGGTGGCATGCGAGTGTTCCTCGCTGAACCCGCCCGCCGCGGAGAACCCGTCGACGGGACGGCGGGTGGAGTGCAGGTAGTCGGCGGTCAGGGCCTCCGCGACGCAGTGCCCGAGCGCTGTCGCGGTCTCCGCGTAGCCGAGCACCAGCGCGTCGACGGACGTCCGCCCCGCCCCCGCCGTCAGCCCGAGGGTGATCGCGGCGCTGCGGTCCCCGCCGACGGCCGCGTGCAGCAGGTCGACCGGCAGCGGGCGCGGATCGCGTCCGGCCAGGACGTCGGCCACCAGGCCGCCGAGCAGCAGCCCGGCCGCACGCACCAGCCGCGGGTCGGTCGGCACGTGCTTGCCCAGCACGCGGGACACGAGCAACTGGGCGCGGCGCGGGTTGCGCCGCAGCGCGAGCCCGAGCAGGACCGCGGGGTCGGCGCCGGGCCCGATCGCGCGGACGTGCACGCCGATCCGGTCGGTGAGGGGGGACGTCGAGAGAGTCACCTGCGCAGTGTGTGTCACTTCGGCGTGTGTCACCTCGGCAGGCTGGCGGCCAGCAGGTCGACGAACGAGACGCCCTCGCGCGCGACGCCGAACACCTGCGCGCGCAGCGCGGTGAGCCGCGCCCAGGCCATGTGCGGGCGGATCTCGTTCATCTTGTTGCCGTGCCCCGACGCCATGACCCCGCTGCCGCGCCCGGCGCCGAGCACCGCCGTGGCGTCGCGGTACTCCTCCGACGACACCACCGACAGTGCGTTGACGACGGCGACGTGGCTCGGGTGGATCGCGGTCTTGCCGTGCAGCCCGTTGGCCTTGTCCATCTCGACCTCGCGGATCAGACCGTCGATCGCCCTCGACACGAGCCTGCTGCGCAGCTCGCGCTCGTCGTGCTCGTCGAACGGGGCCTGCCGCAGCTGTGGCTTGAAGATCCGCTCCGCGGCGGCGTAGTACTCCCAGACCGGTCCGGTGACGGTGAACCCGGTCCCGTCGGCGCGGCCCAGCACGTTGACGACATCGGCGATCAGGTTGCTCACGACCTTGACGTCGTAGATCGTCAGCTCGGGGGAGCGGCGCAGCCCGTAGAGGGCGCAGAGGTCGGTCGCGCCGAGTCGGACGGCGAGGATGCGGGCGCGGTCGCGGTGTAGCAGGGCGCGCAGCCGCGTCAGCTCGTCGACGCGCGTCTCGGCGTAGAGCACCGCGCCCGACTCGATCACCGGCATCGCGAGCAGCCTGCGCCCGCCCCGGACCGGGTCGACCAGCCGGTCGGCGGCGTCGAGGGCGTGCAGGTAGTCGGTGCCCGAGAGAGCGGTGAACTTGGGCAGCACGAAACCGTCGAGGACGCGCACGGCCGCCCCCAGGCGGGCGACGAGGGCCGGCATCTGCCGGGGGTCACGGACCCGGACGAACAGCAGGGGCAGCTCGGCGCCGGGGTCGGCGTGCAGTTCGGTGAGGGCGCGGACGAGGTTGTCCTCCGCGAGCTCCACCTGCTCGTCGGCGATGGAGTCCTCGAGGCAGACGACCACCGACGTGACGCCGGCGGACGCCTGCTTCGTGACGTCGGCGACCAGTGCGGGCCGGTCGGCCGGCATGTAGAGCGTGGCGCCGAGGCCCACCGAGAGCAGGTCGTGCCCGCTCTCGCGGGAGAACCGCTCCGGCGGCCGCTCGAACAGCTCGTCCTGGTCGGACGCGCTCAGGAACCCGAAGTGCCTCATCGCAGTGCCCCTCTCGCAACGGAGCCACTGCGTTGTGGCGCTCCCTACCGTCGTGTCACTTGCGTCCGCGGGCCCATTCCATGCCCCAGCCGTACGCCTTGTCGACGTCGGCCTGACCGCCCCGGATGTAGCGCACCTCCCGGTTGACGACGAGCTCGCCGCCGCGGTTCTCCAGCAGTGCGATCACGCACGTCGGAGAGCCCGTGTCGGCCTCGTCGAGCCGGACCTCGATCTCCGGCCCGGCCGTCGGGAACAGGGTCACGACACCGTCGGCGCTCGCCCAGTTCGGCGTACCCTCGTAGATGAACGTGAACACCAGGATGCGGCGGATCTCGTTGATCCGCGACAGGTCGATGAACATGTTCTCGCCGCCGACGTTCGATCCCGAGCGGTCGTCGCCGTCGAGCCGGATGATCGGTGCGCCCTGGTACGGGGCCTGGAACGCGTTGCCCAGGGCCTGCACCACGCCCTTGGTGCCGTCGGTGAACTCCCACAGGCACGCCAGGTCGAGGTCGACGCCTCCGCCGCCCCCGCCCGTCAGCTTGCTGAACAGCCCCTTCTTGGCCGGGGCCGCGCCGGTGCTCCACTGCAGGTTGACCCGCAGCTGACCGCTCCCGCCGCCGCCCTTCTTCAGGGAGATGCTGGGCGCCGACTTCGTCAGGGTGACCTTCGACAGCGACACCCCACCTCCGCCCGCGGGCCCGGCTGCACCCGCAGGTGGAGCCGACGCGGGCTGCTCGGGCTTGGACGGTCGCTTGTTGTAGTCGATGGCCACGGCGACCTCAGACGTTGACGCCGAAGTCGCGGGCGATGCCCGCGAGGCCCGAGGCGTAGCCCTGGCCGACCGCACGGAACTTCCAGTCCGCCCCGTTGCGGTAGAGCTCGCCGAAGACCATGGCGGTCTCGGTGGAGGCGTCCTCGGTGAGGTCGTAGCGGGCGATCTCGGCGCCGCCGGCGGAGTTCACGACGCGGATGAACGCGTTGCGGACCTGGCCGAAGCTCTGCGAGCGCGTGTCGGCGTCGTAGATGCTGACCGGGAAGACGACCTTGTCGACCTCGGCGGGCAGGCCGGCCAGGTTGACCTTGACCTGCTCGTCGTCGCCCTCGCCCTCACCGGTGAGGTTGTCGCCGGTGTGCTCGACCGTGCCGTCGGGCGTGGTGAGGTTGTTGAAGAAGATGAAGTGCTTGTCGGAGACGGCCTTGCCCTCCGCGTTGAGGACGATCGCGGAGGCGTCGAGGTCGAACTCCGTGCCGGTGGTGGTGCGGACGTCCCAACCCAGGCCGACGATGACGTCGGTGAGGCCGGGGGCCTCCTTGGTGAGGCTGACGTTTCCACCCTTGGTGAGGCTGACTCCCACGTACTTGCTCCGAATCTGTAGCGGGGGGCTCGTTCCCCCCAGTTCTCGCCCTGCCCATCGCGCTCTGCACAGCCGAGTCGAACCGGGCCGAGCATATCGGGACGGACCGGACCCGCTGTCAAGATGCCAAACGGTGAACGACGACCGGTGGTTCCCGCCTACGGTGCCCGATATGGAGCAGTTGCGGGTGGACCGGCCGGGCCCGGAGCACGCGGGGGAGCTGTGGACTGTCCAGCGCGCCGCCTACGTCACCGAGGCCCAGCGCTACGACGCCCCCCGGATCCCCCCGCTGCTGGAGACGCTCGACGAGGTGCGCGACGACCTCGCAGGGGACGTCCCCGCGGCCGCGGCGTGGCTCGGGCCGCGACTTGTGGGGTCGGTGCGCGGGCGCGTCGGGGTCGGGCGGATGGAGATCGCGCGGCTCACGGTGGCGCCCGACGTGCAGCGGCGCGGGGTCGGCCGGGCCCTGCTGACGGCGGTGCACGCGGCGGCCCCGCCGTCGGTCGTGCGGTTCTGGCTGGTCACGGGCGCGCGCAGCGACGACAACCGGCGGCTCTACGCCGCGGCGGGCTACCGCGACGCCGGGACCGTCGTCGACTCGGCGGGGGTGGAGCTGGTGCGGATGGAACGGAGGCGCTCCTGAGGTATCAGCACGGTGTGGTCACGGCCCTTGAAGTGGTCCCCGCGCGGCGATGAGACTTCCGGTCGCCGTCGGGGTGCCTCGTTCGTCGCGCCTGGCCGGGCCCGCGGGTCCGGCGGATCGGAGATCGCACCATGAGCACCCCGTCGGGTCCGCCCCCGGGCTGGTACCGGGCCGCGGACGGCCGCTGGTACCCGCCGCCCGCGCAGCGGTACGCGCCGCCACCGCAGCAGTACGCGCCGCCACCGCAGCGGTACGCGCCGCCACCGCAGCGGTACGGGCCGGCGCCCACGCCACCGCCCGCTCCGCGCCGTCGCGGCCCGGGCCGCGCGCTGCTCGTCGTCGGGGCGGTGGTGCTCGTCCTCGTCGTGCTCGGCGCGATCGCGCTCAACCGGCTCGTCACGGGGATCGGGGAGGGTGTCGGGGGGCTGGCCGGTGGCGCCGACTGCGCCGCGGTGTCGACCGACGCCGTCGACTCCGCGCTGGGCGGGACCTACGACGTCGTCGAGCTCGGCGCGCTGGGGGCGATCGCCGCGCCCGTGCTGGACTCCCGCGTGCTCGCCGACGCGCCGTCGTGCTGGGCGGTCGAGTCCGGTGACTCCGGCGGGCGGCTGGCCCGGATCGCCCGCTACTCCGGCGCCGACGCCGCGGAGCGGTTCGCCGCCGAGAAGGCGGCCGCGATGGGCACCTCGGAGGACCGCGGCGGCGGGATCACCGTGTCGAGCGCGGCGTACTTCAACAAGGACGTGGCGGCCGGGGACGAGGCGTTCTGCACCACCGGCGACTTCACCGCGTCGGCCGGGGTGCTGGTGCGCACCGGGGACCTGCTGGTCTACGTCTCGACCACCGCCGCGGGCGACGGCGCGGAGTCGATCCCGGACATCGACTTCGACCAGGCGGGCGGCGCGTCGGACGCGATCCGGTTCGGCACCGACGACGCCAACTGCGACCGGGCGGTGGCGCTGGCGACCCAGGTGCGGTGAGCGGTTCTGTCGGGGGTCGGTCCTAGACTCCGGCAGCGATGAGCCCCGCAGCCCGCACCCCCGCCGCCACCCCGCCCGCCGCGCCGCCCTCCACGGGTCGCCGGTTGCTGCTGCTCGACGGTCACTCGCTGGCCTACCGGGCGTTCTTCGCGCTGCCCGCGGAGAACTTCCGCACGGGCACGGGCCAGACCACCAACGCGGTCTACGGGTTCACGTCCATGCTCATCAACCTGCTGCGCGACGAGGCGCCGACGCACCTCGCGGTGGCCTTCGACGTCTCCCGCAAGACGTTCCGCTCGGAGAAGTTCACCGAGTACAAGGCCAACCGCTCGAAGACCCCGGACGACTTCCGCGGCCAGGTCGACCTCATCAAGGAGGTCCTCACCGCACTGTCGATCCCGTTCTTCGCGGTCGACAACTTCGAGGCCGACGACGTCATCGCCACCCTGGCCACGCAGGCCGAGGCCGACGGCTTCCAGGTCGCCATCACCACGGGCGACCGCGACGCGTTCCAGCTGGTCAGCGACAACGTGATGGTGCTCTACCCCACGCGCGGGGTCTCGGAGCTGGGCCGGATCGACCCGGCCGCGGTGATGGACCGCTACGGCCTCACCCCCACCCAGTACCCCGACTTCGCGGCGCTGCGCGGCGACCCCAGCGACAACCTGCCCAACATCCCCGGCGTCGGGGAGAAGACGGCGGCGAAGTGGGTCCGCGAGTTCGGTTCGCTCGGCGAGCTGGTCGACCGTGTCGACGAGGTCAAGGGCAAGGCGGGCGACGCGCTGCGCGCCCACCTGGCCAACGTGCTGCTCAACCGCCAGCTCACCGAGCTGATCCGCGACGTCCCGCTCTCCGCGGTGCCGGCGGAGCTCGAGGTGCGCCCGTGGGACCGCGACGCGGTGCACCGGCTGTTCGACGAGCTGGAGTTCCGGGTGCTGCGCGAGCGGCTGTTCTCCACGCTCGTCTCCGCCGAGCCCGAGGCCGAGGGCGGCATCGAGGTGCAGGGGTCCGCGGTCGAGCCGGGCGGGGTGCGGGCCTGGCTCGACGCGCACGCCCGCGACGGCCGCCGCGTCGGGCTCGCGTTCCACGGGATCACCGGTGGTGCGACCTCGGGCGACCTCGCGGGGATCGCGCTGGCGGCGGGGGAGCCGTCGGTGGAGGCGCGGGCGGCGGGAGCCGACGCGGGTGTCCCGCAGGGCGGCTACCTCGACGTCACCACGCTCACCCCCGACGACGAGGCGGCGCTCGGCGGGTGGCTGGCCGATCCTGCGGTTCCCAAGGCTGCACACGACGCCAAGTCCGCGCTGCACGCCCTGCGGGGCCGCGGCTGGACGCTCGCCGGGCTCACCAGCGACACCGCGCTCGCCGCCTACCTGACGCGGCCCGGCCAGCGCAGCTTCGACCTGGCCGACCTCGCGCTGCGGCACCTGCGCCGCGAGCTGCGTGTCGACGGGGAGGACACCGGCGGCCAGCTGTCGCTGCTCGGCGGCGAGGAGGAGGCCGACGCCGCCCGCGCGAGCGGGCAGATGGTGGCGGCATCGGCGGTGGCCGAGCTGGCCGACGCGCTCGACGTCGAACTGGCGGAGAAGGCGGCCACGTCGCTGCTCACCGGCCTGGAGCTGCCGCTGGAGTACGTGCTGGCCGACCTGGAGACGGCGGGCATCGCGGTCGACGGCGAGGCACTGGCCGCGCTGGAGGCCGACTTCGCCGGTCAGGTGAAGCAGGCCGCCCAGGACGCGTACGCCGTCATCGGCAAGGAGATCAACCTCGGCTCGCCCAAGCAGCTCCAGGTGGTGCTGTTCGACGAGCTGAACATGCCGAAGACCAAGCGCACCAAGACCGGCTACACGACCGACGCCGACGCCCTGCAGACGCTCTACGAGCAGACCGGCAACGAGTTCCTGCAGCACCTGCTGCTGCACCGCGACGCCACACGGCTCAAGGTCACGGTCGACGGCCTGCTCAAGTCGGTCGCCGACGACGGCCGCATCCACACCACCTACAGCCAGACGATCGCCGCCACCGGCCGGCTGAGCTCCACCGAACCCAACCTGCAGAACGTGCCCATCCGCACGGCCGCGGGCCGCCGGATCCGCGAGACGTTCGTCGTCGGGGACGGCTACGCGGAACTCATGACGGCCGACTACAGCCAGATCGAGATGCGGATCATGGCGCACCTGTCCGAGGACGCCGCCCTGATCGAGGCGTTCCGGTCGCGGCACGACTTCCACGCGGAGACGGCGGCCCGGGTGTTCGGCGTCGAGGCCACCGAGGTCACCCCCGCGCAGCGCGCGAAGATCAAGGCGATGAACTACGGCCTGGCCTACGGCCTGTCCGCGTTCGGCCTGTCCAACCAGCTGCGGATCTCCACCGAGGAGGCCCGCGGCCTGATGGACGACTACTTCGCCGGGTTCGGTGGGGTGCGCGACTACCTGGCAGGAGTCGTCGACCGCGCCCGCAAGGACGGCTTCACCGCCACCATCATGGATCGCCGCCGCTACCTGCCCGACCTCACCAGCGACAACCGCCAGCGCCGTGAGATGGCCGAGCGGATGGCCCTCAACGCCCCGATCCAGGGCAGCGCGGCCGACATCATCAAGGTCGCGATGCTCGGCGTGCACCGGGCCCTGACCACCGAGGGCCTGCGCAGCCGGATGCTCCTGCAGGTCCACGACGAGCTGGTGCTGGAGGTGGCCGACGGTGAGCGCGAGCAGGTGGAGACGCTCGTGCGCCGCGAGATGGCGGCCGCGGCGGAGCTGTCGGTGGCCCTGGAGGTGTCGGTCGGCTACGGCCGCAGCTGGGACGACGCGGCCCACTGAGCGGGCGCGGCCGGACCGGTGTTCACCGCGGGGGGTGCCCGATGCAGATCTCGCCGGTGACGGTCTCGGTGAAGCTGCCGTCGGGCGCCCCGACCCCGGCCAGCCGGAGGTGGCTGACGCCGCTGTCGACCCCGGCGAGCCGGCCGGTGCCCGCCATGTCGGTCGAGGTCACGTCGAAGGTCAGGGAGCCCGGCGGATCGGTGAACGTGAGGGTGCCCTCGACGTCCACGGCCAGCGTCGCCCCGCCGCCGGTGAAGGTGACGGTGCCGGCGATCAGCAACCCGCCGTCCGTCGGAACGGCGTCGGGGAAGTCGCCGACGGTCCTCCCGGTGAGCAGCCCACCACCCCGGATCGTGGCGACGGTGGTGGTCGGGCCGGTCTGCTGACCGGTTCCCCGGGCGTCGATCGTGTGGCAGGACTCGCCGGCGTGGGCGATCCCGGGTGCGGCGACACTCAGCGCGCCCACGGTCATGAGGGCGGCGAGAATCCGGCGGGCGGTCGTGGTCATGGTCGTGGTCATGGTCGTCTCCTGGGTGTCGTGGGAGGTGCTGGGCCGGTCGCGCCGTCAGTGCACCGCCCGGTCGGATCGGGCCCAGTACGGCGCGCGCAGCTCGCGCTTGAGGACCTTGCCCGCCGCCGAGACCGGCAGGGCGTCGACGAACCCGACGCTCCGCGGCGCCTTGTAGCCCGCTATGCGCGCGACGCAGTGCTCGCGCAGCTCGTCCGGGGTCGCGGTCGCGCCGGGTGCGAGCACGACGACCGCGTGCACCCGCTCGCCCCACTCGTCGTCGGGCACCCCGATGACGGCGCACGCGGCGACCGCGGCATGCCCGGCGAGTGCGTTCTCGACCTCGGCCGAGTACACGTTCTCCCCGCCCGTCACGATCATGTCCTTGACCCGGTCGACGATGAAGACGTAGCCGCGTTCGTCCATGTACCCCGCGTCGCCCGTGTGCATCCACCCGCCGCGGAGCGCCGTCGCGGTCTCCTCGGGCCGGTTCCAGTACCCGAGCATGACGTGCCCGCCGCGCACCACGACCTCGCCGACGGTCCCGGACGGGACCTCGCCGTCGCCGGGATCCACGATGCGCACCTCGGCGCAGACGGCGGCCCGGCCCGCCGAGCGGCGCAGCACCGGGTCGGCGTGGTCGGCCGGGGTCAGCAGTGTCGCGATCGGCGACAGCTCGGTCATCCCGTAGGCCTGGGTGAACCCCGCGGTCGGGAAGTGCTTCTCCGCCCTGACCAGCAGCGCCTCGGAGATCGGGGAGGCCCCGTAGATCAGGGAGCGCACGCCGGAGAGCTCGGCGGGCTCGTTCTCCAGGTGCGCCACCAGCATCTGGATCATGGTCGGGACCAGTAGCACCTCGGTGACGGCGTGCCGCTCGATCGCCCGCGCCACCGCCGCCGGTTCGAACATCGGGACGATGACGTGGGTGCCGCCGACGATGCCCCGTCCCACCCACGTCGCGATGGCGGCGAGGTGGAACATCGGCGCCGCGTGCAGGAACCGCCCGTCCGGGACGACGAACCCGCCCCCGGTCGCGCCCCCGCCCATCGCCGACACCAGCAGGTTGGCGTGACTGAGCATCACGCCCTTCGGGTGAGCGGTGGTGCCGCCGGTGTAGAAGATGCCGGCCAGGTCGTCGCCGCTGCGGTGCGCATCGGGCGCGGGATCGTGTCCCGCCACGAGGCCTTCGTAGGGCAGTGAGCCCTCCGGCGCGGGACCGTCGCCGCAGTGGACGACGGTGGTCAGGCCGGGGCACAGGCTTCGCAGGGTGGGCAGCATCGGGGCGAAGGCGTCGTCGACGAACAGGACCGTCGAGCCCGAGTCGCCGAGCGCGTAGGCGATCTCGGCCGGGTTCCAGCGGATGTTCATCGGCGTCACGACCCCGCCCGCCCACGGCACCGCGAACAGGTACTCGTGGTAGCGGTCGGAGTTCAGCGCCAGCATCGCGACCCGGTCCCCGACCCCGACCCCGGCCCCGCGCAGGGCGGCCGCGAGGCGGGCCACCCGGTCGGCGCTCTGCGCCCAGGTCCGGACGCGGTCGGCGAATATCGTGGCGGGCGTGTCCGGCGTCTGGCGGGCGCAGCGGTGCAGGGCCTGGGTGAGGTACACGATGTCCGCTCCTGGAGTCGTTCGGGTGCGCCCGGCGCGGCGCGTGCGGACGGAGTCCTGATGTCCGGTGGGAGATACCGGCCGTTCAGGTGGTCGTCGGAACCGGCGGTGCGCCCGTTCGGGAACCGCCGGGTCGTCCTGGCCCCGGTCCGGTGCTCGACCGGTGGCGTCACGCCGGGATCAGGCCGGGGCCGGCACCGTGTCCGAGGCGCCCATCGCATGGACGTGCTGAGCGAGGACACCCAGATCGGTGCCGCGGGCCATGGCTTCCGGCACCCCACCGACGAGGCCGGTCACGTTCATGACGACGGGGTGCTCGAGTCCGGCGGCGGCGTAGGGCTCGAGCCGCCGCGCGACGTCCGCGGCGGTCCCCATCAACAGGTACTCCTCCAGCAGCTCGAACGGGATCCGGGGGGCGAGATCGCGCAGCGCGGCCGGGTCGAGCTCGTGCGGGATCATGTCGATGAAGCCGCGACCGCCGGGCCCGGCCGGGTGCTCGATCCCGTACGCGGCCCAGGCCGGGGCCGGTGACAACCACAGGGCGAGCAGCTTCGCCATCGGTTGGGCCTCGAACATCTCCCGGATGCGGTCGCGGCTCTCGCCCAGCAGGACGAAGACGAACAGCCCCGACTCCGGCTCCGGGCGTCCGGCCGCCGCCGCGTGCCGGGCGACCGTCGCCTTCATCGTCCGGTACTCCTGCGGGTCCGGGGCGTCCACCGGGAGCCAGCCGTCGGCGTACTGGCCGGTCAGTCGGAGCATCCTGGGCCGGTGGGCGGCCACCCACACCTTCGGCCTGCCCGCTGCGGACTCCAGCGGCAGCCCGAGACGACCGAGGGTGCCGGGCATCGTCCCCTGGTCGAGGAGGTGGCGGAGGGTCTGCAGGAAGGCCTCGGTGCGGGTGACCGGACGGTCGAAGGAGTAGCCGAAGGGCAGCAGGTTCTCCGCCTCGCCGCAGCCGAGACCCAGGTTGAACCCGCCGGGGCACAGGTGCTGCAGGCTCAGCGCCGCCCGGGCGACGTCCGGGGCCGCGCGGCGGATGCTGTCGGTGACGGCGATCCCCAGCGGCAGGTCGGTGCGGCGACCGGCCCAGGCGCACATGCAGAAGGGGTCGAGCAACCCGTCGGGGTCGGGGACCAGCTCGGCGAAACCGGTCTCGCCGTACAGCTCGGGATGGAACACCCCGAGCAGGTGGTCGAAGGCCCACAGCGAGTCGGCCCCGACGGCGTGCGCGGCCTCGAGCGTCATGTCGGTCAGGGCGGGCGGGTGGAACGGCGGTACGACGAGTCCGAGCTTCATGGCGGTGGTTCCTCCTGAGTCGCCTCTGGGGTGGGTCGGGCGTCCGGGCTCCGGGCCGGTGTTCAGCCGTTCGGCGCGTCGGCGCCCAGGTGCCCCAGCTGGGCGAGGATCGTCATGTTGTCCCAGGTCACCCACCATTCGGCGATCCGGCCGTGCTCCATGCGCATGATGCCGCTGTACCAGAAACGGGCCGTCTTCCCCGACGCCGGGAACGGCCCCATCGGTCCGTCCTGCGTGCCCTCGTAGGTCGCCCAGACCGCGGCCATGTCGCCGTCGACGAGGATGTGGTCGAAGGTCTGGACGCTGTCGGGGAACACGGTCAGGTCCTGGTCGAGGAAGTCGGCGAACTCCCCTCGGGTGCGGACCTCGACGCCCGGGGTCGCCTCGCAGTGGCGGACGAAGTCGTCGGTGACGATGTCGACGAGGAGGTCGGGCTGCCGGGTGTTCACGGCGTGCTCCAGGCGTCGGATCACGGCTCGGGTCGCCTGGGTGTCGGGGACGGTGTCCGGGCTGGTCATGTCGGGCCTCCAGAGGGTGCTGGGATCAGCCGGCCAGGCGCTTGGCCGGGTCGGGGGGCGCGGCGCCTGCCGCGACGAGGGCGTCGGACCATTCGGCGAGCTGCGTGGTCAGGGAGTCCAGATCGGGCCCGATCGCGTCGATGACGGTCCGTTGCATCGCGTCGGTCGTGTGCTCCAGCGCGTCGCGCACGCGCAGACCCTCGGCCCCGAGCGCGTCACCGTCGAGCAGGCCGCGCGCACGTAGGCCCGCGACGGCGGTGTCCATCCGCTCCGCGGTCCAGCCGCGCGACGGGGTGTAGGTGAGCAGCGGGTAGCCGCACCACAGCTCGGTGAGCACGTTGGCCTGCACCGGGTCGAGGCCGGCGGCGGCGCACGCGGCGAGGTGGGAGTCGCCGCGGTGCTCGCGCAGCACGTTGCCGGCGTGCACCAGCGCGGCGAGCGGGTCCTGCGGCCAGGGGTCGGCGCAGAGACCGGTGAACAGCGGGCGGGCCGTCGACTCGGCGGCCTCGATCCCCCGGCGCAGCAGCGCCACCGCCCGGGCCGCCTCGGCGTCGATCCCGCCGAGCTCACGGCGGAGGGTGCGGCCGGGCGCGTCGAGCCGCACCCGGACGACGTCGGCCCGGGACAGCGCCGCGACGCCCGCCTCGAACACCGGCCCGACCAGGTCGGGCGCGAAGACCCCCAGCGCGGTGACCGCGAGCCGGGTCGGCGGCGTGCCCAGCGCCGCGGTGCGCTGCCACACGTAGGCCGCGAAGTAGTCGTCGAGCCCGAGCGCGGCATAGTCCTCGGCGGCCTCGGGTGACCAGATGGCCTGGCAGGCCAGCGGCTCGATCGCGTCGCGCAGCAGCCGGGCGGGGGTGCGGTGCGCGGTGGCGGGACAGGGCGGCCGGGGTGCGCCGGGCGGGGTGAAGAACAGCCCGCGCATGGTCTGGTAGTCCACGGATGCTCCGGTGGTCGTGGTGTGCGGAGGGTCGCCGGCCCGGGATGCGGGCCGGGGCGACGGTCGCCGGTGGGCAGCCCGGTCCGACGGCGGGCACGCCGTCGGACCGGGCCGATCGTGGGGTGCAACCGGCCGCAGGGCTACGGGTTCCGGCGCGGCGGCTGGTCGCAGTTCGCGTAGCCCGCGTTGTCGACGACCTGCAGGTGCGCACCGGCCGCGACGACCCGCCCGAAGTCGGGGACCTGGGTGGCGGCGACCCGGATGGCGCTGCCTGCGCAGTCGTGGTCGGCGGAATCGCCTGCCGCGACCGCCGGGCCGGCCGACAGCACCGCTGCGGCCCCGGCGATGGTGGCGACGACGAGCAGGCGCCGGACGGTGCGGGTGGTCATGATCGCTCCCGGTTGTCGGTGGGGGTCGAAGCATCGGCCCAGCCGGTTGCGGCACGGTTGCGCCACACAGCGGGCGGGGGTGGAGAGCCTGCGGCGCTGGTCCGGACCCGGCCCCGAAACGTCCGGTGGCGCCGGTACGAACCTAGGAGGGGAGCGGCGTCGTCGTCGTCGGCACGAGTCCCTGAGAAACACCCCGAGAAGGTGATCCGGATGCCCGAGCTGCTGGAACGTGACCACGAGACCGGTTGCGTGCGGCGGCTGGTCGACGCGGCGGCCTCCTCGGCCGGGGGACTGCTGGTCATCGAGGGGGACGCGGGCATCGGGAAGACCGGTCTCGTCCGGGCGGCGGCCACCCTGGCCGCCGAGCGGGACGTCCGGGTGCTCGGGGCCCGGGGCGCGGAGCTCGAGCAGGATCTGGCCTTCGGGATGGTGCGCGAGCTGCTGGGAGCGGCGGCGTCCGAGCCGGGAACGGCACTCGAGGGTGCGGCCACCCTCGCCGGACCGGTGCTGGGCCCGGTGTCGGCGGCCGGTCCGGGCGGCCAGGACCTCTTCGGGATCCTGCACGGTCTGTACTGGCTGGTGGCCGACCTCGCCGCCGTGCGTCCGTTGCTGCTGGTCGTCGACGACGCGCACTGGTGCGACGTCCCGTCCCTGAGGTTCCTGGCGTACCTCGCGCGGCGGCTCGACGGGGTGGCGGTCGGGTTGCTGGTCGCCACCCGGCCGACCGCGGTCGGGGGCAGGCAGGACCTGCTCGGCGTGCTGGCCGCCGAACCGGGGGCGGTCATGGTGCGACCCCGACCCCTCACTGCGGACGGGGTCCGCCGCCTCGTCACGGCCGCGCTCGGCCCGCCCGACCCGGCGTTCTGCGCGGCGTGTCGCACCACCACCGGGGGCAACCCGTTCCTGCTCGGCGAGCTGCTGGCGGAGCTCGCCGCGGCCGGGGTGACGCCCCGGGCGGCCGACGTCGACCGGGTCGCGGCCGTGGTGCCCCGCGGGGTGCTGCGCGCCGTGCACACCCGGTTGGCCGCCCTGCCCGGGCCGGCCGTGGCCCTCGCCGCGGCCGCGGCGGTGCTGGGTGACGGTGCCGATCCGGGGCGTGCGGCGCGCCTGGCCGGGATCCCGGACGCCGAGGTCGTCGCGGCGGCCGACGCACTCGTCGCCGCGCGGCTCGTCGAACGGGACACGGCCCTGACGTTCCTGCACCCGCTCCTGCGCTCCGCGGTGGCCTCCACGCTGGGGCCCGCCCGGCTGGCCGCGACCCACCGGCGGGCGGCGACGGTCCTGGCCGCCGACGGCGAGCACGGGGACGCACTCGTGCCGCACCTGCTCGCCGCACCGCCCGCGGGCGACCCGTGGATCGTCGACGCCCTGCGCGCGGCCGCGAGGCGGGCGACGGCCCGGGGTGCCCCGGAGACGGCGGCCCGCTACCTGATCCGCGCCCTCGCCGAACCGGTGACCCCGGCCGACCGCCACGGCGTGCTGCTCGCACTCGGCCAGGCCGAGATGCAGGCGGGTTCCGCCGCCGCGGCCACGCACCTGGCCGAGGCCGTCGAGGACGCACCCGACGGCGTCGCCCGGGCCCGCTCGAGCCTCCTCCTGGCGCGCGTGCTCGCCCACAGCGGCCGGTTCCCGGAGGCGGTGCAGGTGTGCGAGCGGGCCGTCGAGGCACTCGGGGAGGCCGACGCCGACCTCACCACGGAGCTGACCGTCGAGCTGCTGACGGCGGCGACCCAGCACGGGTCGACCCGTCCCGTCGCCCTGCGGTGGCACGCCGCACGCGCCGCCGACCCGGAGCCGACGACCCGCGCCGCCTGCATGCTCCTGGCCAACCTGGCCCTGGAGGAGGTCGTGCGGAACGGCTCACGGGAGCGGGCACTCCGGCTCGCCGAGCTGTCGCTCGGCGGGCGGCACCTGCTCGACCCGGCGGCGATGATGTCGCTGCCGAGCGCGCTGATCAGCCTGACGCTCGCCGGGCGCGCCGGGCGGGCCGTCCAGGTGTGGGACGAGGCGATCGCGCTGCACCGGCTGCGCGGAGACGTGCGTGGGTTCGCGCTCGCGTCGGCCTTCCGGGGGTACGCGTCCCACTACTGCGGCGATCTCGACGCCACGATCGCCGACACCCGCTGCGCCCTCGACCTGGTGCGCGCCGAGGCCGGGCCGACGGTGACCGAGGGCTTCGCCGTGGCCTGGCTCGTCTACGCGCTGATCGACACCGGGGACCACGCCGGCGCCGACGCCGAACTGGCCGCGCGGGCGTCGCTGTTCGAGTCCGGGCCGTGGTCGACCACGAACTACCTGTTCAGCGCCCGCGGACGCCTGCGGGTCGCACAGGGCCGCCACGACGAGGCGGTGGCGGACCTGGAGCAGTGCGGCCGGCGCGCGGCCTCCATCGACGCGGACGGTCCCGTGATGTTCCGCTGGCGGCCGCACCTGGCGCTGGCCCTGTTCGGCCGCGGCGAGGGCGACCGCGCGTCGGTCGTGGCGAAGGACGCCGTGGACAGCGCGAGGGGGTGGGGTGCACCGTTGCCGCTCGCGGAGTCGCTGCGCGTCGCGGGCCTGGTCACCGCGGGCCCGGAGGGCGTCGCGCTGCTGCGGCAGGCCGTCGACGTCGCGACGGACACCCCGCTGGAACGGGCGCGGGCGCTCACCGCACTGGGCGCGGCGCTGCGGCGGTCCGGGCGGCGGGTCGAGGCGCGCGTGCCACTGCGCGCGGGGTTGGATCTCGCCCTCGCGCGGGGGGCGGGGGCGGTCGCCGACCTCGCCCACGAGGAGCTCGTGGCCGCGGGCGGGCGCCCGCGCCGGCTGCGGGCGACCGGTGTCGACGCGCTCACCGCCACCGAGCGACGGGTGGCGACGATGGTGGCGGGCGGCCTCACCAACCGGGCCGTGGCCCAGGCCCTGTTCGTCTCCGAGAAGACGGTGGAGACCCATCTCGGCCACACCGACCGCAAGCTGGGCGTCACCTCACGCACGCAGCTCGGCGCCGCCCTCGGCTAGCTCCGGCTCGGCCGGGCCGACGCGCAGCCCGCCGCCGGTGGCCGCGCCCCGCCCCGCCGCGCCCCGCCCCGCCGCGCGCCGGTCCGCGACGCGGGCCGGCCCTCGACCTGCGCCCGCACGTCGGGCACGATCGCGGCCGTGGTGGAGGGGGTGACCCGGTGTCCGACGTCGAGGTCCGGGTGCTCGGTCCGCTGGAGGTGTGGGTCGACGGGTGTGCGGTACGGATCGGCAGCCGCAAGCAGCGCCTGCTGCTGGCCGCCCTCGCGGTACAGGACAACCGGCCGGTCGGCACCGACGCGCTGACCGAGCTGCTGTGGGCCGCGGGCGAGGTGCCACCGAGCGTCCGGGTGACGCTGCGCAGTCTGGTCTCCCGGCTGCGCAGCGCGCTCGGGCCCGCCGGGGACCGCCTCGCCCCCCGCGGCGGCGGGTACGTCCTCACGGTCGACCCGGCCGCGATCGACGCGGTCCGGTTCGAGCGCGGGCTGGCGCGGGGTCGCGAGCAGCTCGCCGCCGGACACGCCGCCGCCGCGGTCGGCACGCTGCGCGACGCCCTCGCGCTGTGGCGGGGACCCGCCCACGCCGAGCTCGACGGGCACGGGTTCGCCCGCGCCCCCGCACACCGCCTGGAGGAGGCGCGGGCCTCGGCGGTGGAGGACCTCGTCGACGCCGAGCTCCGCGCCGGGCTGACCGCGGACGCGCTGGACCGGGCCGAGGGGCAGGTGCTCGCGCACCCGCTGCGCGAGCGGGCCTGGGGCCAGCTGATGCTGGCGCGCTACCGCTGCGGCCGGCAGGCCGACGCGCTGGCCGCCTACCGGACGGTGCACGCGCTGCTCCGCGACGAGCTGGCCGTCGCACCGACCCCGGCGCTGGTGGAGCTGCAGGCGCGGATCCTGCGGCAGGACCCGCTGCTGGCCGCGGACGGCGGTCCGGGTCCCGCCGACCACGCCGCGGTCCCGGACCTGCCGACGGCGCCGACCCCGCTGGTCGGCCGGTCGGCCGTGCTGGCGGAGCTGGCCGGGCTGCTGGCCGGGACCCGGCTGCTCACGCTGACCGGCGTGGCGGGAGTCGGGAAGACCCGGGTGGCGTTGCAGCTCGCCACCGACGCCGCACCCGCCCACGACGGAGGCGTCCGGCTCGTCGAGCTGGCCCCGCTCGACCGGGCGGCGGGCGACGGGACCGTGCTCGGCGAGGTCGCGACAGCGCTCGGCGTCGCCACCGCGGGCGCCGGCACGCCCGCGGCGATCGTGCAGCGCATCGCCGGCCGACTCGGTGACCGGCCCCTGCTGCTGGTGGTCGACAACTGCGAGCACGTCGTCGGCGCCGTCGCCCGCGCCGTCGAGGCGCTGCGCCGGCGCTGTCCCCGGCTCACGGTCCTCGCCACCAGCCGTGAGCCGCTGGGGCTGGCCGGGGAGGTGACCAGGGTCGTCCCGCCGCTGTCGCTGCCGGCGCCGGACGCGGTGGCGGTGGCGGACCTCGCGGGCTCCGACGCCGCCGTGCTGTTCCGGCAGCGGGCCCGCGCGGCGGCCGCCGACTTCGAGCTCGACGCGGGCACCGCCGCCGCGGTGGCCCGCATCTGCCGTCGCCTCGACGGCATCCCGCTCGCGTTGGAGCTCGCCGCGGCGCGGATGCGCGTGTTGTCCGCCGAGCAGGTCGCGGCCCGGCTCGACGACCGGTTCACCCTGCTCACCGCGGGGCACCGGACCGCATCGCCGCGGCAGCGGACGCTGCGGGGCGCGATCGAGTGGAGCCACGACCTCCTCAGCGTCGACGAGCAGGTCGTGCTGCGCAGGCTGGCGGTGTTCGCCGCGGGTTTCGACCTCGACGCGGCCGCGGCGGTCGCCGGCGACGGCGGGGACGCGGGCCGGGTCGCGGAGCTGGTCTCGCGGCTCGTGGACAAGTCGGTCGTGAGCACCCGGCGCCGCCGCGGCGAGGTCCGCTTCGTGCTGCTGGAGACCGTGCGCGGCTTCGCCGCCGAGCGGCTGTCCGACGCGGGGGAGGTCGGGTCGGTCCGGGCCCGGCACCGTGCGCACTACGTCGGATCGGCCCGCGAGCAGCGCCGGGTGTGGGGGGCCGGCTGGGACTCCGCGCTGTGGCACCGCCGGGTCGCCGCCGAGGAGGAGAACTTCCGCGCCGCCGTCGCCTCGGCGCTGGCCGACGGCGACCACGACGGCGCCCTGTTGCTGCTCAGCGGGCTGTGGGTGCACTGGGCGTGGGCCGCGGGACGCGCCGAGGCGGTGGGCTGGCTCCAGGCCGTGGTGGACGGCCCGGGTACCGACGCCGTCGCGCGGTGCGAGTGCGTGGTCGGTCTGGCGGTGCTGCTGCGGTGGTGGGAGGTCGGTGACCCGGAACGGTCGGTGCGGTTGTTCGTCCGGGCCGCGGAGCTGGCCGAGGAGGCCGACGACGACGCCTGCCGGTTCTGGGTCCGCTACTTCCACGCGGAGTTCCGGATGCTGCGGGGCGACCGGGACGGGGCCCGGGCCGGCTATCTCGACGCGCTGCGCTGGGCCGTGCCGCGCAGCAGCGCGGGGTGGTGCAGCTACAGCTTCGGATGGCTCGCGATGGGAGCGGGCGACGCCGCGGCGGCCCGGGCCGAGTTCGCCCGGGCGGTCGATCTGTCCGGGGACGACGACCTGGTGCGCCCGCACGCCCTCGCCGCGCTCGCGCCGCTGCTCGCCGGGGCCGACCCTGCGGAGGCCTCGGCCGTGGCGGGGCGGGCTCTGGCGTCGGCCCGGGACTTCCCGCTGCCCGGTGTGCACGTGATGGCCCTCGTGCGCGCGGCGCAGACCTACGTCCTGTGCGGGGAGGACGACATCGCGCGCGACGTCGTCGCCGAGCTACTCGACCTCCAGCACCGCCTCGGCAACCTGCAGTTCCGGGCCGAGACCTTCGAGGTGGTCTCGGTGCTGGCCGCCCGGTCCGGTGACCACCGGGTGGCGGCCCGGCTCCTCGGTGCGGGCGGCGCGGTCCGCGCCGCCCGCACCGAGGACGACGCAGGCGTGCGGGTGCTCGGTGACGTCGTGGCCGCGACCCGCCGCAGCATGCTCGCCGGGCTCGGCCCCGAGGCCTACGGGCGGGAGGCCGCGGCGGGAGCCGCGGTCCCCGTACCGGACCTGGTCGCGGAGGTGCGTGCGGCCCGGCTGCGGCGCTGACCGGCCCCAGGAGCTACCCGACGCGGAACACCCGGTAGTCGATGCACGGGCCGGGCAGGATCCGCGCCTCGGCGACGAACAGGACCCGGTTGACCCATGCGTACCGCTCGTCACCGGTCTCGAGGCGGGGTGTGGTGACGAAGTACTGCCCGCCGAAGTCGGTCGGGACGGCACCACCCGCGAAGACGGCCAGGACCGCAGGAGTCAGCTCGACGAGACCGTGCAGCTGGATGTAGACGCAGGCGCCGTCGGCCGTGAGCACGGTGTTGCGGACGTCGAGCCGCCCGTAGCCGTCCTGGCCCAGCAGGAGCCAGTCGCCGCCTGCCGACGGGGCGATCGTCCCGGTGAGGCGGTCGCCGACGACCTTCCCGCCGGACCCGGCGGCGATCATCCGGTGGCCGTACGGGCCGGTCCCGACGTCGGCGACCCCGCCCACGTCGACGTGGTAATCGAACTCGTGGATCAGTGTGGGCACGGTGCACCTCTCGGCGGCGGGAGTCACGGACTCCGGCAGGGTCGCCCCACGAGGTTGCGCGTCGGTTGCGCGGGCGTGAGCGGCCTCCGGATCAGCCATGGCCCAGGACGGCCGGGCCGAGGCCCAGCACGCCGTCGGTGAGCGGTTCGCAGCGCATCCCGCCCCGGTGGCGCAGGGCGCGGAAGGCCCCGGGCGCCAGCACGACGTCCATCCAGGCGCACGGGTTCGCCGGACGGTGGGCGCGGAAGCGGACCGGGCCGTCGCCGGAGTCGAGCGAGAACTCGGAACCGCGCGGCAGGTCGTCGACGGCGAAGCCTCGCAGGACGATCGTGCGGCGGGTCCGCAGCGGGTCCGGCACCGCGGCCAGGTCCAGCTCCGCGGCCATGTGCTCCAGCGACTCGACGGCGAGCACGGTGACCGACGCGGTGCGGTGCGCCGGATGGCCGAAGTAGCGGTCGCCGACGACCCCGAGCCCGGCGCGGACCTCGATGCGGTCGTGGGCGCCGCCGTCCGGGTCGGGGAGGGGGCCGTCGCCGGGACGTCCGGAGTAGGCGTGGACGGGCGAGGTGTGCAGCGCGACGATCTCCACGTGCATTCCCCCGAGCGTACGGAACGACCCCGCCGGATCCTCGTCGCCGGTGGGTCGGGATCGGGCAGCAGCACGATGGTGCGGCTGTGCAGCCGCACCGAGATCAGGTCGTGCCCGGCCGGGGCCGGCGGGCGACCAGCACCCGGGCCGGGGGCAGGTTCGCCCACACCGGGCGGCTGAGGGAGACCTCGGCGAACCGGGCCCGCACGGCGTGCTCCTGGCGGCGGGCCGGTGGCATCCAGGTCGTCGGCAGCAGCGTGACCTGGGTGAACGTGCCGGTCGGGGTCAGTGCGGCGGCGGCCAGGTCGGCGATCGGGGCGTGCCAGGCGATCCAGGGCAGCAGGCTGGACACGGCGTCGACGCGGTCGATCCCGTGCTCGCGCAGCACCCCGGGGAGCCGCCCGGCGTCGGCGCAGACGACGGTGACGCCGGGGTGGCGAGCGGCGAGGCGCCGCGCCAGCTCCGGGTTCAGCTCGACGGCGACGTGGCGGCCGCGGCCGCCGAGCCGGGCGACGAGGG
Organism: Pseudonocardia abyssalis; assembly: GCF_019263705.2. Classification (NCBI taxonomy): domain Bacteria; kingdom Bacillati; phylum Actinomycetota; class Actinomycetes; order Pseudonocardiales; family Pseudonocardiaceae; genus Pseudonocardia; species Pseudonocardia abyssalis. Next base: position 1,914,669 of record NZ_JADQDK010000001.1, on the reverse strand, counting down.
CGTCGGTGACGCGGCCGGTCCCCGCCCCCAGCTCCACGACCGTCGGGTCGTCGCCGAGGTCCAGCGGGGCGAGCATCGCCGCGACCAGCGCGTCGGAGCTGGCGGTGACGGTGGCGACGCGGGTGGGGGCGCGGAGGAACTCGCGGAACAGGACGTGGCGGTCGGACACGGACCGGACCGTAGGGGGCGCGGGTGAACGGCCGGTGACCCAGTGCGTGCCCGGGGTGAGGTCGTCGCGGTCGGGACGGGTGTCGGGCAGGACCAGACCGGCGCGCTCCGGCGTGCCCCCGCGGTCCCGGGCCGGGGCGCCGGTAGCCTCCGTCGTCGAACAGGTGTTCGCGGAGGGGGAACCAGGTGCGGGTGCTCGGAGTCGACCCGGGGCTGACGCGGTGCGGCCTCGGGGTCGTCGACGGCGCGTCCGGGCGTACGGTGCGCGCCGTCGCCGTCGACGTGGTGCGGACCGCGCCGGACCTGCCGCTGGAGCAGCGCCTGCTCGCCGTCGGCGCCGAGGTGGAGCGGTGGATCGAGCGCCACCGGCCCGACGTCGTCGCGATCGAGCGGGTGTTCAGCCAGCACAACGTGCGCACGGTGATGGGCACCGCGCAGGCCAGTGGGGTGGTGGCTCTGCTCGCCGCCCGGGCCGGGCTGCCGGTCGCGTTCCACACGCCGAGCGAGGTGAAGGCGGCCGTCACGGGGGAGGGCCGCGCGGGCAAGGAACAGGTGACGATCATGGTCACCAAGGTGCTGGGGCTGGCGCAGGCCCCGCGCCCCGCCGACGCCGCCGACGCACTGGCCCTGGCGATCTGCCACTGCTGGCGCGCCCCGATGATGGAGCGGATGGCGCAGGCCAAGGTGCGGTCCGACGAGCTGGCGAAGGCGCACCGCGCCCGTCTCGCGGCGGCGGCGCGGGCGGCGAGGTAGCCGGCTCGCACGGAGGGTCGGGGGCTCGCACACGGGACCGGACCTGTGTGCGACCCGCGGACGGTGTGTGCGAGCCTGCGGGCCAGTGACCAGCAAGCGACCAGGAGGGATGTCACCGTGATCTCGTCGGTGCGGGGTGAGGTGCTGGAGATCGCGCTCGACCACGCCGTCGTCGAGGTCGGCGGGGTGGGGCTCGCGGTGGTCGCCGCCCCCAACACGCTGGCCGGGCTGCGCCGCGGTGAGCAGGCGCGCCTGTCGACGGTGCTGGTGGTGCGCGAGGACTCGCTGACGCTGTTCGGGTTCGCCGACGCCGACCAGCGGGAGCTGTTCGGGCTGCTGCAGTCCGTCGCGGGCATCGGGCCGCGGCTCGCACTGGCCACGCTCGCCGTCCTCACCCCCGACGACGTCGTCCGCGCCCTGCTCGACGGCGACACCAAGGTGCTGACGCGGGTGCCCGGCATCGGCCCGAAGGTCGCGCAGCGGATGGTGCTGGAGCTCAAGGACAAGGTCGTGGCCACCGCCGCCGCGCCGGCTGCGACGCTGCCCACGCCCGTCACCGGCACCCGTCGTGACGAGGTCGTGGAGGCACTGGTCGGGCTGGGTTTCACCCCGAAGACCGCGGAGACCGCGGTGGACGCCGCGCTGGCCCGCGACGCCGACGCCGACGCCGCGACGCTGCTGCGTGCGGCGCTCGGCAGCCTGGGCCGGTCCCGGTGAGCACATCCCCCGTGAGCACGACATCGGCGAGCGCGTCCTGCGGGAGCACGTCTCCGGTGAGCACCTCGCAGACCCCGCGGTCGCCGCGCAGAGCGCCGGCGGTCGGTGCGAGGCCCGCAGGTCTGCGGGGTCGGCCGGACCGGTGCGTAGCGGTGCGCGGAGCAGGGGGCGGCGGCCGTGGGTGAGCTGAGCGCCGCCGCCGAGCCCGAGGACGTCGAGGTCGACGCCTCCCTGCGCCCCCGCAACCTCACCGAGTTCATCGGGCAGCCCCGCGTGCGCGAGCAGCTGGAGCTGGTGCTGCAGGGCGCGCAGGGCCGGGGGACCCCGCCCGACCACATCCTGTTGTCCGGGCCTCCCGGGCTGGGCAAGACGAGCCTCGCGCTGATCGTCGCCGAGGAGCTGGGGGCCGCGGTGCGCCTCACCTCGGGCCCGGCGCTGGAGCGGGCGGGTGACCTCGCCGCGATGCTGTCCAACCTCGCCCCCGGCGACGTCCTGTTCATCGACGAGATCCACCGGATCGCCCGTCCCGCGGAGGAGATGCTCTACCTCGCGATGGAGGACTTCCGGGTCGACGTCGTCGTCGGCAAGGGCCCGGGCGCGACGTCCATCCCGCTCGACATCGCCCCGTTCACCCTGGTCGGGGCCACGACGCGGTCCGGTGCGCTGACCGGTCCGCTGCGCGACCGGTTCGGGTTCACCGCGCACATGGAGTTCTACGAGCCGCACGAGCTGGAGCGGGTGCTGCGCCGCGCCGCGGTGATCCTCGGCGTCGACCTGCACCCCGACGGTGCCGAGGAGATCGCCGGGCGCTCCCGCGGCACGCCCCGCATCGCGAACCGGCTGCTGCGCCGTGTGCGGGACTTCGCGGAGGTCCGGGCCGACGGCCGGGTCACCCGGGCGGTCGCCCGCGACGCACTGGCCGTCTACGACGTCGACGAGCTCGGCCTGGACCGCCTCGACCGGGCCGTGCTCGGCGCGCTGGTGCGGTCCTTCGGCGGCGGCCCGGTGGGTGTCTCGACGCTGGCCGTCGCGGTGGGGGAGGAGCCGGGTACCGTCGAGGAGGTCTGCGAGCCCTACCTCGTCCGGGCCGGCATGCTCGCCCGGACGCCACGAGGGCGGGTCGCCACGGCGTCCGCGTGGGCCCATCTGGGCCTCACCGCTCCGCCGGACGTCCTCCCGGGTGGCCCTCCGCCGTTGTTCTGAGGCCGGGCTGGCAGACTCACCCACCGGCCGACGACGTGCGGAGATACGGAGACCATGGACCTCTCGCAGCTGTTCCCCCTGTTCATCCTGCTGCTGTTCATCCCGATCTTCCTGTCGGGGCGCAAGCAGCGCCGGCAGATGGCGGAGATGCAGCAGATGCAGTCCGACCTGGTGGTCGGCGACATCGTCGTCACCGCCTCCGGCCTGCGTGCCACGGTCGTCGACGTCTCCTACAAGGAGACCGTCGACCTGGAGATCGCCGACGACGTCATCACCACCTGGGTGCGGGGCTCGGTCCGGGAGAAGGTCGTGGCGTCCGAGCCCGCCGACGCCCTGACCAACGACGACGCCCCGCCGTCGTTGGTCAAGGACAACGACTCCAACGGCGCCACCCAGAGCTGAGCGGCTGAAACCCCCGCCGCGGCCACCGGCCGCGGCGTGACGTCAGGAAGAGACCACCGTGGCCACCACCCCGGGGCAGATCCGCCCCTGGCGCTACCTCGCGTCGTTCGTCGGCGTGATCGCCGTCCTGTACTCGCTGGTGTTCTTCACCGGTGACGGCGCCATCACGCCCAAGCTCGGCATCGACCTGCAGGGCGGCACCCGCGTCACGCTGGAGGCACGCACCGAGACCGGGGCGCAGGCCCCGCGCGACCAGCTGCTGCAGGCGCAGGCGATCATCCAGCAGCGCGTCGACGGGCTGGGTGTCGGTGGCTCCGAGGTGGTGCTCGACGGCAACAACCTGACGATCACCGTTCCCGGCGACGACGGCGAGCAGGCCCGGTCGCTGGGCCAGACCGCGCAGCTGCGCATCCGCGAGGTGGTCGGCGGCCCCGTCGCCGCCGCCCCGGCGCCCGCCACGGCCCCGGCGGTACCCAGCGACCCGGCCGCGCCTGCCGAGGTCGCCCCCGCCGACCCCGCCGACCCCGCCGCCCCGACGGGGACGCCGCAGGGCGCGGGCCTCCCGGTCGTCGAGACCGACGTGGCCCCCGTCGCGCAGACCACCCCGCTGACGGCGCCGACGCCCGGCCCCACGCCGGAACCGACTCCCGCCCCCGACGCCCCCGCGGCGGACATCCCGGACGCCCCGGCCGACCCCGAGCTGGCCGCGGCCATCGACGAGGCCAGGGCCCTGCGGCAGAGCACCGACCCGGCCGTGCAGCAGCAGGCCCTCGCCACGTTGGACTGCACCGCGAACGACCCGCTGCGCGGTTATGACGACCCGACTCTGCCGCTGGTCGCCTGCGACGTCGACGGCACCGCGAAGTACGTGCTCGCCCCGATCCTGCTGGAGGGCACCGAGATCGCCGGGGCCCAGGCCCAGCCCGCGCAGGGCGGCATCGGCACCGTCGTGAGCGTCCAGTTCACCACCAGCGGTGCCGCCACCTGGGGCGCGTACACCTCGGCGAACATCGGCAAGAACGCCGCGTTCGTGCTCGACGGCGAGGTCGTCTCCGCCCCGCGGATCAACTCCGCGATCTACGGCGACACCCGGATCGAGGGCCAGTTCACCCCCGAGGAGGCCCAGGACCTCGCCGGGATCCTGCGCTACGGCTCGCTGCCGCTGTCGTTCACCTCGTCGGAGGCGCAGACGGTCTCGGCCACGCTCGGGCTCGCCTCCCTGCAGGCCGGCCTGATCGCGGGCGGCGTCGGTCTGCTGCTCGTCTTCCTCTACTGCCTCGCCTACTACCGCGTGCTCGGACTGCTGACGATTCTGTCGCTGATCCTGTCCGGGGCGGTCGTCTACGCCGTGCTGGTGCTCCTCGGGCGCTGGATCGGGTTCACCCTCGACCTCGCGGGCGTGGCCGGGTTCATCGTCGCCATCGGGATCACGGCCGACTCGTTCGTGATCTTCTTCGAACGGTTGAAGGACGAGATGCGGGAGGGCCGGACGTTCCGCTCCGCCGTCCCGCGGGCCTGGGTGCGCGCGCGGCGCACGATCCTCGCCGCCGACGCCGTCAGCTTCCTGGCCTCCGTCGTGCTCTACGTGCTCGCGGTCGGGCAGGTGAAGGGCTTCGCGTTCACCCTGGGCCTGTCGACGGTCCTCGACCTCGTCGTCGTGTTCCTCGTGACGCACCCGCTGGTCGCGCTGGCGTCGAACAACAAGGTGTTCGGCAGCTCCAAGTTCTCCGGCCTCGGTTCCGCCGCGCGGATGGGGGCCGAGCACAAGAAGGCCACCGCCGCCGCGTCCGGACGTCGCGTCTCCACCACGAAGGGGGCCTGACATGCCCAGCGTGTTCGCCCGGCTCTACACCGGCACCGGCGCGTTCGACGTCGTCGGCCGGCGGAAGACCTGGTACGTCGCGTTCGGCGTGCTGGTGCTCGTGTGCATCCTGTCGATCGCGATCCGGGGCTTCAACCTCGGCATCGACTTCACCGGCGGCACCCAGATCCAGTTCCCGACGTCGGGCACGACGACCCCGGTCGACGTCGAGTCCGTCCGGGCGGTCTACGAGCGGGCCGTCGGCGAGGAGCCGGCCGCCGTGCAGGTCGCCGGCACCGGGGCGGCGCAGTCGGTGCAGATCCGCTCCGAGACGCTCGACGCCGCGCAGCTCGTCACACTCAAGGACGCCCTGTTCGCCGAGTTCGCCCCGGTCGGGCCGGACGGTACGCCGACGCAGACCGCGATCAGCGACAGCGCGGTCAGCGGCAGCTGGGGCGACCAGATCACCCGACAGGCCGTCATCGCGCTCGCGGTGTTCCTCGTGCTGGTCACGGTGTTCCTGGCGTTCTACTTCGAGCGCTCCATGGCGATCGCGGCTCTGGTCGCGCTGGTGCACGACGTCGTCGTCACCGCGGGCATCTACTCGATCATCGGGTTCGAGGTCACCCCGTCCACGGTGATCGGCCTGCTGACGATCCTCGGCTTCTCGCTCTACGACACCGTCGTGGTGTTCGACAAGGTCAAGGAGAACACCCGCGGGCTGCTCGGGCTCTCCCGCCGCACCTACGCCGAGGCGGCGAACCTCGCGCTGAACCAGACGCTGATGCGCTCGATCAACACCTCGCTGATCGCGGTGCTGCCGGTGCTGGGCCTGCTGGTGATCGGCGTCGGGGTGCTCGGCGTCGGCACGCTGGCCGACCTCGCGCTGGTGCAGATGGTCGGCATCATCGCCGGTGCCGTGTCCTCGCTGCTCCTGGCCACGCCGCTGCTCGTCGACCTCAAGCTGCGCGACCCGAAGGTCCGCGAGCAGGCCGAGCGGGTGCGGATGCGCCGACTGCGCGCCGCCGCCCCGGGCGCCGGCGACCCGGACGTCGGCGACCCGGGCGTCGGCGAACCGGGAGTCGGCGACGACGCCGTGCTGGCCACCGAGCTGCGCAAGGAGAAGGCGCTCACGGCCGCGTCCGGGGTGCCGTCGCGTCCGGGCAAGGCGCCTGCGCAGCGGCCGCAGGCCAACCGGCCCACCGGACGTCGGCGCACGTGACCGTCGCCGACCCCGACCTCGACGAGGACGGCTCGCTCACCCACGTCCTCGGGCTCGTCCACGACGTCCCCGACTACCCGGGCCCCGGGATCCTGTTCAAGGATCTCACCCCGGTCTTCGCCGACGCCCGCGCGTTCACCACCGTCGCGACCGAGCTGGCGGCGTGCGTGGGGGAGGCCGACGTCGTCGCCGGCATCGAGGCGCGGGGGTTCCTGCTCGGGGCCGCGGTGGCGCTCGTCGCGGGTGTCGGGATGATCCCGGTGCGCAAGGCGGGCAAGCTGCCGCGCGTCGCCGGATCGCGCACCTACGACCTCGAGTACGGCACCGCCACCCTGGAGCTGCCCGCCGACACCGTGGCGCCGGGCGCGCGCGTGTTCGTCGTCGACGACGTGCTGGCCACCGGCGGCACGGCGGCGGCCACGGTCGCCCTGCTCGCCGACGCGGGGGCCGAGGTCATCGGGTTCGGGGCGCTGCTGGAGCTCACCGCGCTGTCCGGGCGCCAGGCGCTGGCGCCGCTGCCGGTGCACGCGCTCCTGCACGCCTAGAGCGTCTATCCTCACCGAGGTGACCGACGTCCAGCCGGCAGCGCCCCCGGTCCCCACCCCGGACGGCCCCGCCAAGCCCTCGGCCACCCGCCGTGTCCGGGCCCGGATCGCCCGCCGGATGACGCCGCAGCGCGTCGCCGTCGTCGCGCCGGTGCTGGAGCCGCTGGCCAGCGTCCACCGCACCGTGCACCCCAAGGCCGACCTCGCACTGCTGCAGCGCGCGTTCGACGTCGCCGAGGCCAAGCACGAGGGCCAGAAGCGCAAGTCCGGCGACCCGTACATCACGCACCCGCTCGCGGTGTCCACGATCCTCGCCGAGCTGGGCATGGACACCACCACGCTGGTCGCGGCGCTGCTGCACGACACCGTCGAGGACACCGACTACTCGCTCGACCGCCTGCGCGCCGACTTCGGCGAGGAGGTCACCCAGCTCGTCGACGGCGTCACGAAGCTCGACAAGGTCGAGTACGGCAACGCGGCCGAGGCCGAGACGATCCGCAAGATGATCGTCGCGATGGCCCGCGACCCCCGCGTCCTGGTGATCAAGCTGTCCGACCGGCTGCACAACATGCGCACCATGCGGTTCCTGCCGCCGGAGAAGCAGGCGAAGAAGGCGCGCGAGACCCTGGAGGTCTTCGCGCCGCTCGCGCACCGGCTCGGGATGGCCACGGTCAAGTGGGAGCTCGAGGACCTGTCCTTCGCGATCCTGCACCCGAAGAAGTACTCCGAGATCGTCCGGCTCGTCGCCACCCGCGCCCCGTCGCGCGACACGTACCTCAAGCAGGTCATCGACGAGGTCACCGCCCAGCTCGACTCCGCGCGGATCGCCGCGACCGTCGAGGGCCGGCCGAAGCACTACTGGTCGATCTACCGCAAGATGATCGTCAAGGGCCGCGACTTCGACGACATCCACGACCTCGTCGGCGTGCGGATCATGGTCGACGACGTGCGCGACTGCTACGCGGCCATGGGCATGGTCCACGCGCTGTGGCAGCCGATGCCCGGGCGGTTCAAGGACTACATCGCGCAGCCGCGGTTCGGGGTCTACCAGTCGCTGCACACCACGGTGATCGGGCCCGACGGCAAGCCGCTGGAGTGCCAGATCCGCACCGCGGAGATGCACCGCACCGCGGAGTACGGCATCGCGGCGCACTGGCGCTACAAGGAGACCGCACAGAAGAACGGCGCGGCGTCGCACGCGGGATCGACCGTCGAGGTCGACGACATGTCGTGGATGCGCCAGCTGCTCGACTGGCAGCGGGAGGCCGCCGACCCCGGCGACTTCCTGGAGTCGCTGCGCTTCGACCTGGGCACCAAGGAGATCTTCGTCTTCACGCCGAAGGGCGACGTGCTGACGCTGCCGCTCGGCTCCACGCCCGTCGACCTGGCCTATGCCGTGCACACCGAGGTCGGCAACCGCTGCATCGGCAGCAGGGTCAACGGCCGGCTGGTGGCGCTGGAGCGCAAGCTGGAGTCCGGCGACGTCGTCGAGATCTTCACCTCCAAGGCGGAGGGGGCCGGGCCGTCGCGCGACTGGCTCGCGTTCGCCGCGTCCCCGCGCGCCCGCACCAAGATCAAGCAGTGGTTCGCGAAGGAGCGCCGCGAGGAGGCGATCGAGAACGGCAAGGACGCGATCACCCGTGAGGCCCGCCGCACCGGTGTGCCCCTGCAGCGGCTCGTCTCCGCCGACTCGATGGCCGCGCTGTCGCGGGAGCTGCACTTCCCCGACCTGTCCGGGCTCTACGCCGCGGTCGGCGAGGGTCACGCGAGCGCGCGGCACGTCGTGCAGCGGCTCGTCGCGCTGCTGGGCGGGATCGAGGACGCGGAGGAGGAGCTCGCCGAGCGGGCCACCCCGTCGACGGTCCGGACCCGGCGCGCCACCGGCGACGCCGGGGTCGTGGTCCGGGGCGACTCCGCCGACCTGGCCGACCTCTACACGAAGCTCGCCCGCTGCTGCACCCCCGTGCCCGGCGACGACATCCTGGGCTTCGTCACCCGCGGCGGCGGGATCTCGGTGCACCGCACGGACTGCACGAACGCCGCGGAGCTGCAGAGCCGCTCCGAGCGGATCATCGACGTCGCCTGGTCGGTGTCGGCGGGCTCGGTGTTCCTGGTCGCGATCCAGGCCGAGGCCCTCGACCGGCACCGGCTGCTGTCCGACATCACGAAGGTGCTGGCCGACGAGAAGGTCAATATCCTCTCGGCGTCGGTCACCACATCGCGCGACCGGGTCGCGGTGTCGCGGTTCAGCTTCGAGATGGGCGACCCGAAGCACCTCGGGCACGTGCTGAAGGTGGTGCGCAACGTCGAGGGCGTCTACGACGTCTACCGGGTGACCAGCGCGGGCTGAGCCCCGGGGTCGGCGTGGCTCGAGCCGCGCGGCCGTCGACGGTGTGTCTGATCCCGATGACGGTGTCGGCGATCGCCGTGACGTCCTCCTCCACCCGTCGGACGCGCGGGGTGAGGTCGGGCGTGGTCACGGCCGGGGACGGTACCGGGAGCCGGGGACGGTACCGGGAGCCGGGGACGCCCGCGCCGGTTCGCCGGGATCGGTTCCGGTGGCGGGCGGCGGCCCGGGTGCTGGTGGAGCACGAGGGCCCGTCGACGATCCTGCCCCTCGACCTCGACGGCCACATCCTGCGCGCCCGCACCCACCCCCGACCTCCGGGTGACGGTGGGGGAGACCGTGCCGCCGGCGTGCGATCCGGCGCAGGTGCACGTGTTCGACCCCGACTCGGGGCGGAACCTGGGCACGGCCGCCGAGCCGGTCCCGGAGGCGATGGTGGCCGGCGCGTGAGCCGCTACGGCGACACCTTGGTCGTGTTCGACCGGAACGACACGATCATGTCCGACGTCGCGCGGGCGGTGGGGGCCACCAACACGGTCCTCACCGCCCGGGGGCCGGCCGGGCTCACGGAGGAGCGGTTCCGGGACGGGTTCTCCCTCCCGCTCGCCGGCCGGCTGGCCGGGCTCGGGGTGGTCGACGCCGATGCGGCGGAGGACGAGCGGAACCGCGCGCTCGCCGCCGCACCGGCGGAACCCCGATCCGAGGCGGCGGCGGTGCTCGCCGAACTGGTGGGGCACGGCGCGCTCACCGGGGTGGTGTCGGCGGCGCTGGACCCGATCGCGGTGGGCTCGCCGCGGTGCGGACCGACGTCGACGCGGCCGGGCCGGGGCGCTGGCTCGGGTCCGTCCGGGGCGGGGTGGCCGACAAGGCGGCGCACCTGAGCGCGGTGCGCGGGCTGCGGACCCGTGCGGTCTACGTCGGCGACACCGAGTACGACGTGCGGGGCGCGCTGCGGGCCGGGTTCGAGGCGGTGGACGTCACCGGGGGGCACCGGCCCGCGGCCGCCCTGCGCGGGGCCGGGCGGGCGCGGTGATCGACTCGCTGTTCGAGCTGGTGGTGGTCCTGGACGGGGTCGCCCCGCGTCAGGACGCGGCGAGCGGGCCCACGTAGGTGCCGGGGCGGGTGGCCCCGTCCTGGCGCAGGACCGTGTCGCCGTTCCACGGCACGGTGAGCTGGGAGGTGTCGCCGGGCGGGGTGGTCACGAGCTCGGTGGGCACCCAGCCCGTCGAGCCCAGCGTGCCGACGGAGCCGTCGCTGTCGGTCAGGTAGGTGAGCGTGGCGGAGACGGAGCCCCCGGGCTCCAGCGTCGCGCCCGCACCGTCGGCCTCCTGGCGCAGCACCGAGTAGACGGGGCCGTTGGGGTCGTCGGGGCCCCGGAGGTCGACTCCGGGCACACCGCGCGCCTCGCACGGCCGGTCGGAGACGTTGCGGTAGACGATCGACACCGTGCGCTGGCCCTCGCCGGACGCCTCGCCCAGGCCCGCGCGGAGGTCGGCGGCGACGCAGCGGGCGACCTCGCCCGTGGGCGGGGTGGTGGTCGCGGCGGCGCTCGTCGTCGTGGGCGCGGGTTCCGTGGTGGGGGCCGGGGCCGCCGGCGCGCCGCCGCAGCCCGCCAGCGTCAGCAGCAGGGCGGGCAGGAGCAGGCTCCGTAGCATGATCACGGGGCCGAGGCTACCGCCAGATGCCGCAGTGGTGCTCCGCGGCGATGTCCCCGGCCGGGTGATCCGCGGGCGCACCCGCGGTGATCGTGCGGACGGTGCCGCCGCCGGTCCAGGCGGGCCAGCCGGGGTCACCGGAGCGGGCGAACCGGGCCCACGCCGTCACCAGTTCGGCGGCGGTGCCCCCTTGCGCCGCCGTCAGCGTGACGCCCGGGCGCAGGTCGAACAGATAGGGCACCTCGGCGCCGTGCGTGACACCGTCGGCCAGGTCGGGGGCGAGTGCGGCGAACGGGGACGGGGCCGTAATGTCGGCGAACTCGTAGGCGAAGACGGGGCCGCGGCCGGCGAGGGCGGCGTAGGTGTCGAGTGCGGGGCACGCGTACGCGCGGTCGGTGACGACGGCGGCCCAGACGCGCGACGGCGTGCGGTCACCGGGGGAGTAGGTGCGGCCGACGTCACGGGCCCGGTCGCCGCCCGCGCGGGCGAGCAGCGTGCGGAACGTCGACGGGTCGAGCGTCGGCAGGAACGCGTTCGTGAACAGGGTGCCCTCGTCACGGGTGGTGCCGGCGAGGATCGGGACGGGCGGCATCGTCGTGAGCACGTCGGACGGGCGTCGGGGGAGCAGGGGTGTTCCGGTGGCCGGGCTCCAGTAGCCGGGCGCACCGACCAGCTGCTCGACGGGCCGGGTGCGCAGGCACTCCAGCGGGCGTCGGCCGCCGCAGCCCAACGCCTCGGCGGTGTCCGTCCCCAGCTCCTCGGCGACGTCGAGGAGTTTCCAGGTGTCGCCCGCCGGGCCGGTGCCCGGCCCGATGACGTCGAGGAGGTTGGCGGTGCCGCACCCGCCGCTCTGCATCACCGCGCGCGCGAACAGCCCGGCGGCCGCGGGGGCGGCGAGCTGCGCGCACACCCCGTCGGCCCCGGCCGACTCCCCGGCCAGCGTCACCTGTGCGGGGTCGCCGCCGAACACGGCGGCGTTGCGGGCCACCCAGCCGAGCGCGGCCTGCTGGTCGGCCAGCCCGAACGTGCCCGACCCCGCCAGGCCGGGCAGGGCGAGGAACCCCAGCATCCCGAGCCGGTAGTTGACGGTGACGACGACGAGCCCGGCGCGGGCGAGGCGGCGCGGGTCGTAGTCGGCCCCCGCCCCCGCGGAGAACCCGCCGCCGTGCAGCCACACCAGCACCGGCAGCCGCGCGTCGGCCGGGGTGCCGGTGGGGACGGTGACGTCGAGGGTGAGGCAGTCCTCGTCGACGCTCGCCGCGGTGGCGTGCGGGACGTCCGGTGCGGCGGCGGTCTGCGGGCAGCGGGACCCGGGACCGGTGGCGTCGCGGACGCCGTCCCATGCCGCCGGCGGGGCCGGGGCGACCCAGCGCTGCGCCGGGGCGGCGTACGGGACGTCGCCGAAGCGCAGGACGTCGCCGTCGGTGCGGCCCCGCAGCTCGCCCTGCTCGACGCGGACGGTCTCGCCGACCGGCGGGCCCGCGCCGCACGCGGACACCACGAGCGCGCCGAGCAGCGCGCACGCGATCGCCCGCAGGTGCACGGCGGGTCAGCCGGCGATCGTGGCCGTCTCGATCACGACCGGCTCGACGGGGGCGCCGCCGCCCGGCGAGGGGTCGAGCGACCCGTCGTGCCCGGCGCGGGCGATCGTGTCGACGACCTCCAGTCCGGCGGGGTCGATCGAGCCGAACGCGGTGTACTGCGGCGGGAGCTCGCCGTCGCCGTAGACCATGAAGAACTGGCTGCCGCCGGTGTTCGGCTGGCCGGTGTTGGCCATCGCGAGGATGCCGCGCCCGTAGGTGAGGCCGTCGAAGAACTCGTCGGGGACGGTGTAGCCGGGGCCGCCCTGGCCGGTGCCGGTCGGGTCGCCGCACTGCAGCACCTGCAGGCCCGGGTCGGTGGTGAGGCGGTGGCACGGGGACCGGTCGAAGTACCCCTGCTGCGCGAGGCTCACGAAGCTGTCGACGGTGCAGGGCGCGAGGGCCTTGTCCAGCGTCAGCGGGATGGCCCCGGCGCCGGTCTGCAGCGTCACCGCGACGGTGCCGGTGCTGCTGACGTCGGTGCCGGCCGGCGGCTGCACGGGCTTGGCCGCCGCGCTGCCGTCGGGGGTGAACGTGCACGTCGTGGGGTTCGGCAGCGGCTCGGGGCGGACCGGGAGCGCGACGGCCTCGGTGGGGATCTCCGCCGGGGTGACGGCCGTCGACGCCGGGTCGGCGGCCGCAGGGGCGTCCTCGCCCCCGGACAGCGTCGTGAACAGCACGATCCCGACGACGACCACGACCACCACGGCCACCGAGGTGAACACGGCGACCTGCTTGCGGCGCTTGTCCTGCTGGACCCGCCGCTCCTGCTGACGCTCGAGCTTCCGCTTGGCCGCCTCGCGCCGCATCTGGTTGGTCGCCACCCGTGCACCTCCGTGTCCACCGATCGGCCGCCACGATATCCAGGAGCACCGGGCTCTACGCTGGTCGGGTGCTCGTTGCCGGATTTCCCGCAGGTTCGTTCCAGACCAACTGCTACGTCGTGGCGTCGGGTCCGGGGGAGGCGTGCGTCGTGGTCGATCCCGGCCAGGACGCCGTGGAGCCCCTCGACGCTCTGCTCGCCGAGCACCGCCTGACCCCGGTCGCCGTGCTGCTCACGCACGGGCACTTCGACCACACGTTCAGCGTCACCCCGGTCTGCGACGGCCACGACATCGCCGCGTGGATCCATCCCGAGGACCGCGAGATGCTCGCCGACCCGATGAAGGGGCTGTCGAGGGAGTCCGCGGCGTTCTTCGGCGGGCGGCTGGAGATGCGGGAGCCGAAGTCGGTGGAGGAGATGACCGACGGGTCCTCGCTCGACCTCGCCGGGCTCACGCTGCGCGTCGACCACACCCCGGGCCACACCCGCGGGTCGGTGATCTTCACGCCGACCTCGGCCGCCGACGAGGGGCAGGGCGCCGAGGTGATCATCGCGGGCGACACGCTGTTCGCCGGGTCGATCGGGCGCACCGACCTCCCGGGTGGTGACCACGGCCAGATGCTCGCGAGCCTGCGCGACAAGCTCCTCACCCGTTCCGACGACGCGCTGGTCCTGCCCGGGCACGGGGCGACCACGACGATCGGGCGGGAGCGGGCGTCGAACCCGTTCCTGCAGGGGCTGCCGGTCCCGGGGCGCGGGCTGTGAGCACCTTCGCGGCGCCCAAGGGGATCCCCGAGTACACCCCGCCCGACTCCGCCGCGTTCGCCTGCGTCCGCGACACCCTCGTCGGGTCCGCGACCCGCGCGGGCTACGGGCTGCTGGAGCTGCCGGTCTTCGAGGACACCGGGCTCTACGCGCGGGGCGTCGGGGAGTCGACCGACGTCGTCAGCAAGGAGATGTACACCTTCGCCGACCGCGGCGACCGCTCGGTGACGCTGCGCCCGGAGGGCACGGCGGGCGTCGTCCGCTCGGTGATCGAGCACGGGCTCGACCGCGTCGGGCTCCCGGTCAAGGTCTATTACGCGGGCCCGTTCTTCCGGTACGAGCGCCCGCAGGCCGGGCGCTACCGGCAGCTGCAGCAGGTGGGCGTCGAGGCGATCGGCGTCGACGACCCGGCCCTGGACGCCGAGGTCATCGCCGTCGCCGACGAGGGCTTCCGCTCGCTCGGCCTCACCGGCTACCGCCTGGAGATCACCTCGCTCGGCGACGCCGACTGCCGTCCCGCGTACCGCGGGCTCCTCCAGGAGTTCCTCGCCGGGCTGCCGCTCGACGACGCCACCCGCGCCCGGGCGGAGCTCAACCCGCTGCGCGTGCTCGACGACAAGCGGCCGGAGGTGCGCGCGCTGACGGCCGACGCCCCGCTGCTGGTCGACCACCTGTCCCCGGCGGCCGCCGAGCACCACGCGGCGGCGCTCGCCCACCTCGACGACCTCGGCGTGAAGTACGTCGAGAACCCGCGGATGGTGCGCGGGCTCGACTACTACACGAAGACCACCTTCGAGTTCGTCCACGACGGGCTCGGCGCGCAGTCCGGCATCGGCGGCGGCGGGCGCTACGACGGGCTCATGGAGACGCTCGGCGGGCAGCCGCTGTCCGGCGTCGGCTTCGGGATCGGCGTCGACCGCACGCTGCTCGCCTGCCGGGCCGAGGGCGTCACACCCTGGTCGGACGCGCGGGTCGAGGTCTTCGGGGTGCCGCTGGGCGACGCGGCGAAGCGCCGGCTCGTCGTGCTCGCCGGGGCGTTGCGCCGCTCGGGCGTACGCGTCGACCTGGCCTACGGCGGGCGCGGGCTCAAGGGCGCGATGAAGTCGGCCGACCGCTCCGGCGCCCGCTACGCCCTCGTGCTCGGCGACCGCGACCTCGATGCCGGCACCGTCGGGGTGAAGGACCTGGTGTCGGGGGAGCAGCGGTCCGTCGCCCTCGACTCGGTCGTCGACGAGCTGGTGACGCTGCTCGATGCCTGAGCCCGACGCGGTACCCGGAGCCGATGCGTCCCGCTGGGACGCCCGCCACGCCGTCGCGGGGCCGGTGGTCCCGATGCCGCCCGACGCCGTACGCGGCCGCGAGCACCTGCTGCCCGCCGGTGGTCGCGCGCTCGACGTCGCGTGCGGGCGCGGCGGGGTCGCGGCGTGGCTGGCGGGACGCGGGTTCGCCGTCGACGCGGTGGACGTCTCGCCGGTCGGGTTGGCGGCCGGGGCGGCGCTCGCGCCCGGCGTCACCTGGATCGCGCACGACCTCACCACGGGGCTGCCGGTGGCCGGGCCCTACGACCTGGTGGTCTGCCAGCGCTACCGCGAGCCGTCGCTCTACCCGGCGCTCGCCGCGGCACTGGCCCCCGGGGGTCTGCTGGTGATCACCGTGCTGTCGGAGGTGGGTGACTCCGGCGGACAGTTCCGCGCGGCCCCGGGCGAGCTCGTCGCGGCGTTCGCCGACCTGGTGCCCCTCGCGATCGCGGAGGGTGGCGGCGAGGCGACGCTGGTGGCGCGGCGCCGCGAGTGACGTCGGATCCGCAGGTCGTCGGATCCGCAGGTCGTCAGATCCGCAGCGCCTCGGGGGTCTCGCGGCGCGCCACCACCGCGGCCAGTGCCGTGGTGATCGGGACCGACGCCACCAGACCGATGCTGCCCACCAGCGTCCGCACGATCTCCGTGGCCACCGCCTGCGAGGTGGCGACGTCACCCAGGGACTGCCCGGACAGGGAGAACAACAGCAGCAACGGCAGGGACGCGCCCGCGTAGGCGAGCACGAGGGTGTTGACGGCCGAGGCGACGTGGTCGCGCCCGATCCGCATGGCCGCGGTGAACAGCCCGGCGGTGCTCATGTCGGGGTCGGCGCGGCGCAGCTCCCAGACGGCGCTGGTCTGGGTGACCGTGACGTCGTCGAGCACGCCGAGCGCCCCGATGACGACGCCGGCCAGCAGCAGGCCGCGCGCGTCGACGCCGGTGCCGAGCGACGCGATCAGGGTGGTGGTCTGGTCGTCGAGCCCGGTGAGCCGGGCGACCGCGGAGAACAGTGAGCCGAGCACGCCGATCAGGGCCAGTGAGGCGAGTGTGCCGAGCACGGCCGTCGAGGTCCGGGCGGACGGGCCGTGCGTCAGGTATAGGACCGCGAACATGATCAGGCAGGACCCGACGACGGCGACGGCGAGGGGGTTGGCGCCGGCCAGGATCGCGGGCAGCACGAACCCCAGCAGCACCACGAAGCTCAGCACCAGCGCCCCGAGGGCCGCGAGGCCGCGCCACCGGCCCAACAGCACGACCGCGGCGGCGAACAGCACGGTGAGCCACACCAGCGCGCCGCTGCGCTGGAAGTCGACGACCTGGTAGGAGCCCGGATCGGTGGCGTCCCCACCGGAGTAGCCGAGGACGATGTCGTCGCCGACGCCGAACGTCGGGGTGCCGGGCTCGACCGGCACGACCTGTACGAGATCGCGGCCGGGCAGCGGCCCGTCGGTCATCCGGACGACGAGCGCGACGCACCCGCCCTCGCCCGAGCCGGGGGAGCAGTCGGTGGCCCGGGCCGCGGTGATCTCGCCCTGCACCGGCTGCTGGGCGGTGGCGGGCGGGGCGATCGCCGGGCCACCCGGCCACAGCAGCGCCACCCCGACCAGCGTGGCCAGCGCGCACGGCACGAGAAGGGCGGCGATGAGGATCCGCACCCGGCGACCGGCCGGTGCGGCGGGCCCCCCGTGGGAGTGGCCGTGGCCGACGGCGGCGGGGGCCGAGCGGGCGCGCTGCCGCGTCGCCCGTCCTGCCGGGGTCGCCCTACCGTCCGGGGCCGCGGGCTCGTGGTCGTCCGCGGTGTCCTGGTCGGTCCGCCCGGCCGTCCGCCCGTCGGGTCGCCCGGTCGCCCGGCCGGTGAGGTCGCGCGAGGGGTCGGCATCCCGATGCTCGACCGGGTGCGCCGGCTCCTCCCGCTTCGGCTCCTCCCGCTTCGGCTCCTCGCGGCCGCCTGTCGGCCGTCGCGGGGTGGGTCGGCCGAGGACCGGCAGCTCGTCGGTCACGGCGTCCCCGCCGGTGTCCGCTGCCCGGCGGCGCTCGCCGGGCGTCGGGGGGTCGGCGGCTCTCACCCCGTCATCCTCCCTAGACGACGAGCGACAGCAGCAGCACCCCCGCGAGCCCGACGACCGAGATCACCGTCTCCATCAGCGACCAGCTCTTGAGCGTCTGCCCCACCGTGAGCCCGAAGTACTCCTTGACCAGCCAGAACCCGGCATCGTTGACGTGGGAGAAGAACAGCGAACCGGCCCCGATCGCGAGCGCGAGCAGCGCGACGACCGGGGCGTCGAGGCCCGCCGCGAGCGGCGCGACGATGCCGGCCGCGGTGATCGTCGCGACCGTCGCCGACCCCGTGGCCACCCGGATCCCGACGGCGACGAGCCAGCCGAGGATCAACGGGGAGAGCGCGACGCCCTCGGCGTAGCTGCCGACGAGGTCGCCGACGCCCGCGTCGATGAGGGTCTGCTTGAACCCGCCGCCCGCGCCGACGATGAGCAGGATGCCCGCGATCGCCGGCAGCGCGCCGCCGACGGACGCCGAGATCGCGCGGCGGTCGAGCCCGGCGGGGGCGCCGAGCACGACCATCGCCAGCAGGACGCCCGCGAGCAGTGCGACCACCGGCTCGCCCGCGACCTCCAGCGCCCCGCGCACGGAGTCCCCCTCGGGCAGGAGGACCTCGGCGACGGCACGGATCAGCATCAGGGCGACGGGCGTGAGCACGACGGCGATCGCCGATCCGACGCCGACCTTGCGCCCGGTGCCGGTGGGCGTGGCGGTGCCGGTGGGCGTGGCGGTGCCGGCGGGCGTGGCAGGGTCGGTGGCGGCGCCCGGCTTGTCGGCCGGCCGGTCGTCACCCGTCGACGACGCGGCCGCCGTCGGGACGGTGGCGGCGGGCAGGGGTACCCACCGCACGACGAACCTCGCCAGCAGCGGCCCGGAGACGATCACCGTCGGGACCGCGACCAGCAGCCCGAACGCCAGCGTCAGGCCGAGGTCGGCACCGAGGGCGTCGATGGCGACCAGCGGACCGGGGTGTGGGGGCACCAGGCCGTGCAGCACCGACAGTCCGGCGAGCGCGGGGATGCCGACCGCGAGCACCGGCACCCCGACGCGTGCCGCGACGAGCAGCACGACCGGCACCAGCAGCACGACCCCGACCTCGAAGAACAGCGGCAGGCCGATCAGTGCGGCGACCCCGGCCATCGCCCACGGCAGCCCGCGCGGGCCGAACCGCGAGGTGACCGACTCGACCACCCGGTCGGCCCCGCCGGAGTCGGCGAGCAGCCCCCCGATCATGGCGCCGAGCGCGATGAGCACGCCGACGCCCCCGACGGTGGACCCGACGCCGTCGGTGAAGCTGTCGATCGTGCCGGACGGCCCGAGCCCGCCGGTCACGCCGAGCACGGCCGACCCGAGCAGCAGCGCGAGGAACGGGTGGACGTGCAACCACGAGATCAGCACGACGATGACCGCGATGCCGAGCAGCGCGGCGGTGACGAGCTGCCCGGCGCCGGCCGTCGGTGCGGCGGCGTCCTGGGCGAGCAGGGAGATCACGACGCGGCCCCTTCGGTCGAGTGCCCGAGCAGGGCGAGCGCCCGATCGGCGACCGTGCCCGGGTCGCCCGTCGTGTCGACCTCGACGCCCGGTTCGTCGTCCTCCAGGGGCTCCAGCGCGGCGAGCTGGCTGGCCAGCAGGGACGGCGGCATGTAGTGCCCCTTCCGGGCGGTGATCCGCTGCTCGACCAGCTCGGGCGGGGCGAGCAGGTGCACGAACCGCACCGACGGGTGACCGTCGCGCAACAGGTCGCGGTAGCGCCGCTTGAGCGCCGAGCAGGTGATGACGGCGCCGAGCCCGGCCTCCTCCTGTGCACCGATCCGGTCGGCGATGCGGTGCAGCCACGGCCACCGGTCGTCGTCGTCGAGGGGATGGCCGGCCGCCATCTTCCGCCGGTTGGCCTCGGGATGCAGGTCGTCGCCCTCGGCGAAGGCCCACCCGGTGCGCGCCACGAGCTCCTGCGCCACGGACGTCTTGCCGACGCCGGAGACGCCCATCACCACCAGGGTCTGTCGGTCCATGGGGGCAGAGTGCCCCACGGCACCGACAACCGCTGGAGGAGAACCCGCTTGCCGCGAGTTCGAACGTGTGTTCGAATGACGCCATGCGGTGGAGCGGGCAGCAGGTCCTGGACGAGGGCGTCGGTGCGGAGGCGGCTCTGCCGGGCCTGCGCGGCCTGTTGCGCTCGGTGCGCACGCCGGAGTTCGCCGGCGCGGTGTTCCACGAGGTGGAGGCGCGCTCCGCGCTCAACCGCGTGCCCGGCACATCGCCGGTTCCGTTCCGCTGGACGGTCAACCCGTACCGCGGCTGCTCCCACGCCTGCGTCTACTGCCTCGCCGGGCCCACCCGGGTGCTCATGGCCGACGGCTCCACGCGCCCGATCGCCGACCTGCGTGTCGGCGACGCCGTGGTCGGCACGGAGCAGGTGGACGGATGCCGGCGCTACGTCCGCACGACCGTCCGGGCGCACTGGTCCACGGTCAAGCCATCGGTGCGCCTGCGCCTGTCCGGCGGCACCGAGATCGTCGCGAGCGGGGAGCACCGCTTCCTCACCGACTCCGGCTGGCGCCACGTCACCGGCGGCTGGTGCCGGTCCGGGCGCCGCCCGCGTCTCCGCGCCGGGAGCGCGCTGCTCGGCCCCGGCCCGTTCGCCGGGCGCACCGCGGCACCGACGCCCGGTTACCGGCGGGGCTACCTGTCCGGGCTGGTCCGCGCCGACGGTCCCACCCCGGCCGAGCCCGACCGCTGCTTCCCCTCGGCCCACCTGGAGCTGGAGGCCCTCGGTCGGGCGCACCACTACCTCGCGGAGATCGGCCGGGAGGTCCCGGTGCCGGTCGCCGTCGGGGGAGCGGTCGACGGCCGCATCGCGCCGCCGGTGCCCCGCCCCGCCCGGCCGGGCGCCGGGATCGCACCGGTCGCCGAGGTCGTCCGCTGGCCGGAGAGCCCGGGCGACGACTGGTGCGCCGGCTTCCTGGCCGGGGTCGTCGACGCCCGGGGTGCCGTCGCACACGGCGAGCTGCGGGTGCGGCACGCCGACGAGGAGGTGGTCGGGCGGGTCGCCGGGGCGCTGCACCGGATGGGGTTCGGCTTCGTGATGGAGACCCCCGACCGCGGCGAACGGATCGTCCGGCTCACCGGCGGCACGGCGGCCTACGTGCGGTTCCTGCAGCTCACCGGGCCCGCCGTGGGACGGCGCCGGGACCTGTCCGGCGCGCCGGTCGGGGTGGCCGCGGAGGTCGTCGCGGTGGAGCCCACCGGCCGCACCGTGGCCATGTACGACATCACCACCGGCACGGGCGACTTCGTGGCCGAGGGCGTCGTCAGCCACAACTGCTTCGCCCGCGGCACCCACACCTACCTCGATCTCGACCCGGGAGCCGATTTCGACTCCCAGATCGTCGTCAAGGTCAACGTCGCCCGGGTGCTCGACCGTGAGCTGCGCCGCCCGAGCTGGGCCCGTGAACCGGTCGCGATGGGCACCAACACCGACCCCTACCAGCGCGCAGAAGGGCGCTACCGGCTGATGCCGGGCGTGATCGACGCGCTGGCGCGGTCGGGCACCCCGTTCTCGTTGCTGACGAAGGGCACGGTGCTCACCCGCGACCTGCCCCGGCTGGCGGCCGCTGCCCGCGACGTCCCGGTCGGGCTCGGCGTCTCGATCGCCCTGCTCGACCGCGGTCTGCAGACCCGGCTCGAACCCGGCACGCCGTCGCCCGGGGCCCGTCTCGACCTGGTCCGCCGCATCGCCGACGCCGGGATGGGCTGCGGGGTCATGGTCGCACCGGTGCTGCCGCTGCTCACCGACTCCGACGACGCCCTCGACGCCCTGTTCGGCCGCATCGCCGCGGCCGGCGCCACCGGGGTGAGCGTCATGGCCCTGCACCTGCGTCCGGGCACCCGTGACTGGTTCCTGGCCTGGCTGGCGCGGGAGTACCCGCGACTCGTCGAGCCCTACGCCCGGCTCTACCGCCGCGGCGCCTACGTCGACGCGGAGTACCGGCGGGCGCTGGGCGCCCGCGTCGTGCCGCTGCTGCGCCGCCACGGTCTCGCGGCGTCGCAGGGGGTGGTGCGGGGTGCGCCCGGTCCGGTCGAGTCGGAGCGGGCCGCCGTGCACGCCGCGGAGGCTGAGCAGCTGACCCTGCTGTGACAGCCTGCCGTGGCGAGCCACCCGCACGACCGGCAGGTGGTGGCCGGGTCGGGATCCGGCTGCGCCCGCGCGACGGGCCGGGTCCGGGTCGTGACCGGGCGTAGGGAAACCTGCTGGCCGGGTGCCGGGGGGTGCCGGATAGCCTCGTCGCCGTGATGCGATCCCACCCCGCCGGTACGTTGCGTGCCGAGCACGCCGGACAGTCCGTGACCCTCGCCGGCTGGGTGGCGCGCCGCCGTGATCACGGCGGAGTGATCTTCGTCGACCTCCGCGACGCCTCCGGGTCGGCGCAGGTCGTGTTCCGTGAGGGCGAGATGGCCGAGCGGGCGCACCGGCTGCGCTCGGAGTTCTGTGTGCAGATCACCGGCGAGGTCGTCGCCCGTCCCGCGGGCAACGAGAACCCGGAGCTGCCCACGGGCGCCGTCGAGATCACCGTCACCGGGTTCACGGTGCTGTCGGAGTCGGCCCCGCTGCCGTTCCCGGTCGACGAGCACGGCGAGGTCGGCGAGGAGATCCGCCTCAAGCACCGCTACCTCGATCTGCGCCGCAGCGGCCCCGCAGCGGCCCTGCGCCTGCGCAGCGCGGTCAACAAGGCCGCCCGCGGCGTGCTCGACGAGCGCGACTTCGTCGAGATCGAGACCCCCACGCTCACCCGGTCGACGCCCGAGGGGGCCCGCGACTTCCTCGTGCCGGCCCGTCTGCGCCCGGGGAGCTGGTACGCCCTGCCGCAGAGCCCGCAGCTGTTCAAGCAGCTGCTCATGGTCGGCGGGATGGAGCGGTACTACCAGATCGCCCGCTGCTACCGCGACGAGGACTTCCGCGCCGACCGCCAGCCCGAGTTCACCCAGCTCGACATCGAGATGAGCTTCGTCGAGCAGGACGACGTGCTGGAACTCGCCGAGGCCATCCTCGCCGCGCTGTGGAGCCTGATCGGCTACGAGGTCCCGCTCCCGATCCCGCGGATGACCTACGAGGAGTCGATGCGCCGGTACGGGTCCGACAAGCCCGACCTGCGGTTCGGCATCGAGCTCACCGACATGACGGAGTACTTCTCCGAGACGCAGTTCCGCGTCTTCCAGAACCCCTACGTCGGTGCCGTCGTGATGACCGGCGGGGGATCGCAGGCCCGCCGCGCGCTCGACGCCTGGCAGGAGTGGGCCAAGCAGCGCGGCGCCCGCGGTCTCGCCTACGTGCTCATCGGTGAGGACGGCTCGGTCGACGAGCGCGGCCCGGTCGTCAAGAACCTGTCCGAGGCCGAACGCGAGGGGCTCGCGAAGGCCGTCGGCGCTCAGCCGGGCGACTGCATCTTCTTCGCCGCCGGCACCCCGAAGGACGCCCGCGCGCTGCTCGGCGCGGCCCGCGGGGAGATCGCGCGCCGCACCGGCCAGATCGACGAGTCGGCGTGGTCGTTCGTCTGGATCGTCGACGCCCCGATGTTCGAGTCCACCGCCGAGACCGACGACGTCGCCGTCGGCAGCGGTCAGTGGACCGCGCTGCACCACGCGTTCACCTCGCCGAACGCCGACTGGATCGACACGTTCGAGTCCGACCCGGGCAACGCGCTCGCCTACGCCTACGACATCGTCTGCAACGGCAACGAGATCGGCGGCGGGTCGATCCGAATCCACCGTGCCGACGTCCAGAAGCGCGTCTTCGAGATCATGGGCCTCGGCGCGGAGGAGGCGCAGGAGAAGTTCGGCTTCCTGCTCGACGCGTTCGCGTTCGGCCCGCCCCCGCACGGCGGCATCGCGTTCGGCTGGGACCGGATCACGGCGCTGCTCGCGGGCGTCGACTCGATCCGCGAGGTCATCGCGTTCCCGAAGACCGGTGGCGGCTACGACCCGCTCACCGCGGCGCCCGCCCCGATCACCCCCGAGCAGCGCAAGGAGGCAGGGGTGGACGCCAGGCCCGCGGCCAAGGCCGCCCCGGCCGCGCCCGCCGAACCGAGCTGACCCGCGGTGCAGCACCTGCGGGTCATCTCCCCGGTGGAGACGACGGCCGCCGTCCGGGACCTGCTGCTCGCCGAGCCCGGCGCCACGCACCTCACGGTGCTGACGGGAGCGGCGGTCCAGCCGGCCGGTGACGTCGTCGAGGCCGACGTCACCCGCGAGGCCGTCGACGCCGTGCTCGACGGCCTGTGCGCGCTCGGTGTCGACCGCGTCGGTGGCGTCACGCTGGAGACGATCGACACCACACTGTCCGACGCGGCCGACACCGCCGAGGAGGTGGTGCCCGGCGACCCGCAGGACGCCGTCATCTGGGACGAGGTGGTGGCCCGCACCGGCGAGGACTCGCGGCTGTCGGTGAGCTTCCAGGCGTTCCTCACCGTCGCCTGCCTGCTCGCCGCGATCGGCGCGATCACCAACTCGCCGGTCACGGTCGTCGGCGCGATGGTGCTCGGCCCGGAGTTCGGGCCGCTGGCCGCCGTGGCGGTCGGGATCGTGCTGCGCCGCCGTGATCTCGTGCGCCGGGGCGCACTGGCGCTGGCCGTCGGCTTCCCGCTCGCGATGGCCGTCACCGCCGTCGCCACCGTCCTGTTCGACTACGTCGGGCTGCTCGACGCCACCACCCTCGACGCGCTGGACCAGGTCGACTTCATCTACCAGGTCGGCTGGTTCTCCCTCATCGTCGCGCTGCTGGCCGGGGCGGCCGGCATGCTCGCCCTGACCTCGGCGAAGTCGGCGTCGCTGGTCGGGGTGTTCATCTCGGTCACGACCGTGCCCGCGGCGGCGTTCGCGAGCGTCGCGCTGGTGGAGGGCCGGTTCGCCGAAGCCGCGGGCTCGGCCCTGCAGCTGGTCGTCAACATCGTCGGGATCGTGCTGGCCGCCATCGCGGTGCTCCTGGCCTCGCGCACGTCCGCGGCACGGCGGCGCGGGACGCGGCGGCTGTCCACCGGCTGACGCCTTCGGCCGCCCGGCGGGCGAGCGGGTAGGGTCCCGGGCGATGGTAAGCGACCTGGGCAGTTTCCCCAGGCCGGTGCTCGTCGCGCTGGCTGCCGCCGAACGCCTGCTCACCCGCAGGGCGGGTGCTTCCGTCGTTCTCGCCGACCCGGAGGATCTGGGCGGCAGCGACCGCTCGGTCGTCGCCCGCGCCCGGGTCGCGCGCAACCCGTTCTCGTTGCCGCGCACGCTCGTCGTCAAGCACTACCTGGCCGACCCGGAACCGGGGATGCCCGACCCGTTCCACCACGAGGTCGCGAGCTGCCAGCTGTTCACCGCGCTGCCCAGCGAGGCCCGCGCGAGCCCGGTGCTGATCGCCCACGACCCCGTCGCGCGGCTGCTCGTCCTGGAGGACCTCGGCCGCGGCTCCACCCTCGCCGACGCCCTGTTCGGTCCCGATCCCGCCGCCGCGCAGCGCTGCCTGCTGGGCTGGGCGCGCGGGCTGGGCCGGATGCAGGCGGCCACGGCCGGGCGTGAGAACGACTTCGGCGCGCTGCTGCGTCGGATGGGGGAGCGGACGTCACGCGACCCCGTGATCGACGACGCGCGCGCGGCCCTCGCCGGGGTCTCCGCGATGCTGACCGACGAGCTCGGCATCGCGGTGCCCGCCGCGGCGCACCGCGAGGCGCAGGACACCGCGCGGCTGCTCGGCGGCACCCGCTACCGCGCGTTCAGCGCATCGGACACCTGCCCGGACAACAACCTCGTCACCAGCCGCGGTGTGCGGTTCGTCGACTTCGAGGGCGGGTGCTTCCGTGACGTCGCCCTGGACGCCGCGTACTTCCGCGTGCCGTTCCCGGCGTGCGAGGCGAGCTTCGCGCTGCCGTCCGGCACGGCCGCGGTGATGCTGGAGGCCTGGCACAACGAGATCGCCGACATCTGGCCCGACCTCGACGACCCCGAGTTGCTCGAGCACCGGCTGCTCGACGCGCAGCTGCTGTGGGTGTGGTTGTGCACGTGGTGGCTGCTGCCGCGGATCCGCAGCCGCGACGTGCCACTGGGCGCCGACCCGACCCGCACCCCGCGGGTCAGCACCGTCCTCGCGCACTACTGGCGGGAGATGGCGGTGTCCGCTGCCGCAGCCGGACGGCCCGCCAGTGCCGGGCTGGGTGTCGCCGTCGCCGACGTGCTGCGCGACCGGCACACCGACGCCCCGTCGACGCTGCCGGTGTACCCGGCGTTCCGCTCGGTGGCCTAGCGGGGTGCGCGGCGGCCGGGAGGGCCCGCCGCCGCGCACCGTCCGTCCGGTCAGCCGGCGGCCTGCCGTGCGTGCTCGACCTGCTCCACCCGGTCCTCGGCGGCCAGGCGGGTCAGCTCGGCCCCCGCGTCGGCGTCGCGGGTGAGGTTGTCACCGGTCTCCGGGTCGAAGACGTGCACCTTGCGGCTGTCGAGCCAGAACTCCGCGTCGCGCCCCTCGCGGATGCGGCTGGTCGCGTCGATCGACACGATCGCCTGGGTCCGCAGCTGGTCGGAGTCGAGCTCGCGCGAGAGCTCCTTGAGCTGCAGCGTGACGTCCTCGGGCGCGTCGTAGGGGATGTAGGCGTACTGCGAGTCGCCGAGCCACTCCGTGACGTCGACGCGCGCGGTGAACACCGACCCCAGCGGGCGCTTCGCCTCGTCGACCAGCGAGGCGTCCTCGAAGTACTCCGGGCGGATGCCGACGAGCACCAGCTCCTTGCCCTCGACGGCCTTCGCGCGCCGCTCGTCGAGCTGGATCGGCCCGAACGGGGTGTCCAGGCTGCTGCCCGAGACCGTCGCGGGCAGGAAGTTCATCGGGGGGGACCCGATGAACCCGGCCACGAACAGGTTGACGGGCTGTTCGTAGAGCTCCCGCGGCGAGGCGACCTGCTGGATGAGGCCCTTGCGCAGCACGCAGACGCGGTCGCCCAGCGTCATGGCCTCGGTCTGGTCGTGGGTGACGTAGACCGTGGTGATGCCCAGGCGTCGCTGCAGGCGCGCGATCTCCGTGCGCATCTGCCCGCGGAGCTTGGCGTCGAGGTTCGACAGCGGCTCGTCGAACAGGAACGCGTCGGCGGAGCGGACGATCGCCCGCCCCATCGCGACGCGCTGGCGCTGCCCACCGGAGAGGTTCGCCGGCTTGCGCTCCAGGTGCTCGTGGAGCTCCAGGACGTCGGCCGCCTCGGTGACGCGCCTGCGGACCTCGTCGTCGGGGACGTTCTGCAGGCGCAGCGGGAACGCGATGTTCTCGTAGACCGACAGGTGCGGGTAGAGGGCGTAGTTCTGGAACACCATCGACAGGTTGCGGTCGCGCGGCGCCTTGTCGTTGACGCGCGTACCGCCGATGATCATGTCGCCGGTGGTGATGTCCTCCAGGCCGACGATCATCCGCAGCAGCGTGGACTTCCCGCAGCCGGACGGGCCGACCAGGATCATGAACTCGCCGTCGGCGATGTCCAGGCTGACGTCGTTGACGGCGGGGAAGCCGTCGCCGTACTTCTTGACGATGTTGCGCATCTCGATCGAAGCCATGACTTCTCCTAACCCTTGACCGCGCCGTTGGTGAGACCGGCGACGATGCGCCGCTGGAAGAACAGGACGAGGATGATCACCGGGATGGTGACGACCACGGCGGCCGCGGCGATGCCGCCCGTCGGGTCCTCGAACTGCGATGCGCCGGAGAACAGGCCGAGCGCGGCCGGCACGGGGCGGGCCGCCGAGGTCGAGGTCAGCGAGATCCCGTACACGAAGTCGTTCCAGGCCAGGAAGAACGCGATGATCGCCGTGGTGAACACGCCGGGGGCGGCGAGCGGCACGATGACCTTGCGGAACGCCTGCCAGGTGGTGGCGCCGTCGACCTGCGCGGCCTGCTCCATCTCCCACGGGATCTCCCGGAAGAACGCCGACATGGTCCAGATCGAGATCGGCAGCGTCAGCGACAGGTACGGGATGATCAGGCCGGGCCAGGTGTCGTAGAGCCCGATCTGGCGCCACAGGTTGAACAGCGGCGTGACGATCGAGATCACCGGGAAGATCGCCACCGCGAGGGCCGTGGACAGGATGATCTTCTTGCCGGGGAAGTCGAGCCGGGCGATGGCGTACGCCGCGAACATCGCGAGCAGGCACGACAGCGCCGTGGCGATCAGGCAGATGCCGAAGGAGTTGAGCAGGGCGGGCAGGAACAGCTCACTGGCGTCCCCGGTGAGGATCAGCGAGTAGTTCTCCCAGGTGAAGACGGTGGGCAGGAACTGCCCGTTGGAGATGTCGGAGGCCGATTTGAACGACAGCGACACGATCCAGGCGATCGGGAACAGGGCGTAGAGGATGATCCCGATGCCGGCGACGATCCACCAGGTGCGTTCGCGCGTGGACATCTACTTCTCCCCTCGGGCCTGGGCCAGGTCGACCTTGAACCCCTTGATGAATCCGAACGCGATGAGCACCACGGACAGGAAGAGCAGAACCGACACCGCCGACCCCAGGCCGATCTCGAGCCGGGCGATCGTCTGGCGGTAGGCCAGGAACGACACCGTCTCGGTGCCGTTGGCGCCCGCCGTCATGATGAAGACGCTGTCGAACACGCGGAACGCGTCGAGCGTGCGGAACAGCAGGGCCACCATGATCGCGGCCTTCATGTTCGGGATGGTCACCTTGCGCATCCGCTGCCACCAGGTGGCGCCGTCGACCTGCGCGGCCTCCTGCAGCACGTCGGGCACCTGGGCCAGACCCGCGAGCAGCAGCAGCGAGATGAACGGGGTGGTCTTCCAGATCTCGGCCAGGCAGATCACCAGGAGCGACGTGCCGGTCTGGCCGAACCAGTCGGTCTCCGCCGAGATGCCCGGCAGCCACGCGAACCAGCTGTTGACGAAGCCCGACGTCAGGTCGAACGCGAACTGCCACGCGAACGCCGAGACGACGGTGATGATCGCGTAGGGCAGCAGGATCGCGGCCCGCAGGATCGGGCGCAGGCCCTTGAGCGCCTTGAGCATCACCAGCGCGAGCGCGAAGCCCAGCACCAGTTCCACCGCGACGGTGACGACCGTGATGAACGCGGTCACGCCGAAGGACTGCCACCACAGGGCGTCGGTGAGGACGACCCAGTAGTTGCCCAGCCCGACGAACGAGCGGTTGCCCGGGTCGGTGAGCCGGTAGGAGAACAGCGAGTCGTAGATCGCCTGGAAGATCGGGTACGCGGTGACGAGCAGCATCACCGCGAACGCCGGACCGGCGAGCATCCAGCCCAGGCGCCGCTCGGCGCGGACGCGGTCGCTGGTGTGCCGGGCCGGTGCCGGCGCGGCCGTGGCCGACCCGGTGGACGGGGGCGCGGTCGTGGTCACAGCAGTTCCTCCCCGGACAGGACGGCGCGGATCAGGGCGGCGGCGTCGGGCCCGGTCGCGGGCGACACCGCGGTCGGCGGGTGGTACTCGCGCTGCAGGCTGCCGGAGACCTCGCTGTAGTACGCGGTCTGCGGGCGGGGCTTCGCCTGCTGCAGGGACTGGGCGATCACCGGGGCCATGGGGAACTCCGCGATGACCTCCGGGTCCTCGAACACCGCGAGGCTGGCCGCGGGGTTGCCGTCGGAGATGAAGTACGCCTTCTGGTTCTCGTCGGAGGTGATGCACTCGGTGGCCTGGTACGCGAGGTCCGGGTAGCGGCTGGACGCGCCGACGCCGAGGTTGATCCCGCCGTAGGGCGGGGCGCTGGGCGTACCCGGGTCGACCTCGGGGTAGACGGCCCAGCCGTAGTCGTCGACCACGGACTGGTCTAGCGTGCCGCCCTCGACGCCGCTCTTCGCGCGGCCCCAGACGAACGGCCAGTTGACCATGAACCCGGCGGCGCCGTTCTCGAAGGACGCGACGCTCTCGTCCTCACCCGCGGTGGTGAACGCCGGGCCGACCACGCCGCTGTTCGCGATCTCGCTCATGACGGCGGAGGCGCGCTGGGACTGCGGGCTGTCCAGACCGAGCTGGATGTCCTCGGGCCGGTCGGCGGTCTGCGTGATGACCTCGCCGCCCGCCGACTGGATCAGCGCGTTGAACCACACGACGAGCGACTCGGCGCGGCGGCCCTGCGCCGCGATCTGGGTGTCCTGGGCCTGGGCGGCGGCGACGAGCTGGTCCCAGGTGACCGGCTGGGTCATGTCCAGCCCGGCGGCCTCGGCGACCGACTTCTTGTACCAGAGGAGCTGGGTGTTGGCCCAGAACGGGATGGTGACCAGCTGGTCGTTCCACGTCGCACCGTCGATCGCGCTCTGCGCGACGCCGTCGATCGCGCGCGCCCCGACCTCGGCGGGCACGGGGGCGAGGAAGCCGGCCTGTGCGAACTCCGGGATGTAGGGCGGGTCGAGGCTCATGATGTCGATCGAGGAGTCGCCCGCCGCGAGGCGGCGCACGAGCTGCTGGCGCTGCTCGGAGGACTCGCGGGGCAGGGTGGAGACCTCGATGTCGTAGGCGCCGTTCGCCGCCGCGGTGCAGGCGGCGGCGATCTCGGCCTGTCCGCCGGAGTCGGGGTTGATGTACCAGGTCAGGGTGGGTGGTCCGGGATCGGAGACCCCGCACCCGGCCAGGCCGCACAGGGCGAGCGCGGCCACCGCCGCGGTGCCCAGGCGCCGCCGTCGTCGTTGACGCATGCTGCTCCTCCGTGGGATCGAACTGCCTTCATCGGGACGTCTGCGCCGCACGAGCCGGCGGTCAGTGGCCTCGGCCCACCGGGCCGGATCGGCGACCCGGGGCGGGCGGCACGCCGGGGGCCGGCGTGGGTGGGCGGGTGTCGACCGCGCCCGGGGGAGCAGGGCCGGGCGGGCGGCGGCGGGGCGCGCCGCCCCGGTTGACGGCGGCGGGGCCGCGCGGGTATACCTCACGGACCGCCACGGAGCACCCCCGGGAGCCCGACGACTCGGTCACAGGCCCCCCTTGGAAGCGCTTCCAGTTCTAGCACTCTGGACGACCCGCGTACGTGCTGTCAAGAGTGCGTAAGTGCTCCGGAAGCCCTTCCGGTGACCTAGGCTGGTGCGATGAGCGTCACCCTCGCTGACGTGGCGCGCCGGGCCGGGGTCTCCCCGGCCACGGCGTCGCGGGCGTTGAGCGACCGACCCCACGTCGCGGTCGCGACCCGTGCGCGGGTGCGTGCGGCGGCCGAGGAGCTGGCCTTCGTGGCCTCCCCGGATGCCGCCGGTCTGGCGCGGGGGACCACCGGCCGGGTCGGCGTCGTCCTGC
This sequence comes from Pseudonocardia abyssalis, assembly GCF_019263705.2. NCBI lineage: Bacteria > Bacillati > Actinomycetota > Actinomycetes > Pseudonocardiales > Pseudonocardiaceae > Pseudonocardia > Pseudonocardia abyssalis. The sequence continues at coordinate 1,884,082 of NZ_JADQDK010000001.1, read as the reverse complement.
CGCACCTGTCGCGCTGGTTCTTCGGGGCGGTGCTGGAGGGCATCGAGTCGGTGCTGCGTCACGAGCGCATCGACCTGCTGCTCTACCGCGTCGGTGACGCCGCCGACCGGCGCGCCTTCTTCGATACCCTTCCGGCCCGCCGCAAGGTCGATGCGCTGGTGGTGCTGGGCCTCCCGGTCGACGCCCGGGAGCGGGAGCGCCTCGAGCTCATGGGCGTCACGATCGTGGCGGCGGTCGGGCAGGTGGCGGGGCACCCCTTCGTCGGGGTCGACGACCACGTCGCGGGACGCCAGGCCGTCGACCACCTGGTGCACCTGGGGCACCGCCGGATCGGCATGATCGCCGCGACCGACCCGCAGAGCGACGGGTACCCGGACGCCCGCTCGGTCGCCTACCGCGACTCACTGGCCGACGCGGGCATCCCCTACGACGAGGACCTGGTGGCGGTCGTCGACTGGGGCGGTGCCGGGGGCGCCGAGGGGATGGCGCGGCTGCTCGGGCTCCGCGAACCGCCGACGGCGGTCTACGCGCACTCCGACGAGGTGGCCCTGGGCGCGGTGCGGACGCTGCGCCGGGCCGGGCTGCGGGTCCCGGAGGACCTGTCGGTGATCGGGATCGACGACCATCCGCTGGCCGACCTGACCGACCTCACCACCGTGCGGCAGCCCGCGCGGGAGCAGGGCGAGGTGGCGGCGCGGATGGTGCTCGCGGCCCTGGCCGATGCCCCCGGGGCGGACGTACCGGGGGCACGTGCTCCCGGGGGTGTCACGCTGCCCACGCAGCTCGTGGTCCGCCGCAGCACCGCGCCCCCGCGCGACGGGGTGACCGCGCCCCCGCGCGACGGGTGACCGCGCCCCCGCGCGCCGGGTGACGGTCCGTCCCGGGCGGGTGCGGGTCAGGCGGCGCGGCGCACCGGTTCCGGGGCGGCGGGGGCCCGGGGCGTCGCGATCGTCATTCCGGCTTCGATGAGCCAGAGCTGGGCGCGGGTGCAGGTCGGGCAGATCCAGACGACGGTGCCGTCCGGCTCGTGCTGGCTGCTCCACGTCAGGTCGCCGGGGGTGTGCGGGAGGGCGCAGAGCGGGCAGGTGTCCATGCCGGTAGAGCCTGACGCACCCGCTTTGCCGCCCCGTGAACCCGGCGCTAACTCCACGGTGCGTGGACGTCCTACTACAGGGAGTGCAGGAACCTGTCGATGCGCACCAGCGCCTCCTCCAGCTGAGGCAGCGCGGTGGCGTAGGAGCAGCGGATGTGGCCCTCGCCGGAGGGCCCGAACACGTTGCCCGGCACGACCGCGACGCTCTCCGCGTGCAGCAGCCGCTCGGCGAAGGTCTCGCTGTCGAGCCCGGAGGACCGGATCGAGGGGAACGCGTAGAACGCCCCACCCGGCTCCGGGCAGTCCAGCCCGATCTCGCGCAGGCCCTTGACGAACACGCGGCGGCGGCGGTCGTAGTCGGCGACCATCGCGTCGACGTCGTCGTCGGGCCCGGTCAGCGCCTCCACCGCGGCGAGCTGGGAGACGTGCGGCGCGCACAGCATCGTGTACTGGTGCACGCGCACGCACAGCTCCGCGACGGCCTGCGGCGCGCAGATCCAGCCGACCCGCCAGCCCGTCATCGCGTGGGCCTTGGAGAAGCCGCCCAGCAGCACGGTGCGCTCGCGGGCGCCGGGCAGCGCGCCGAGGCAGGTGTGCGTGCCGTCGTAGGTGAGGCGGTCGTAGATCTCGTCGGAGATCAGGTAGAGGTCGTGCTCCTCGGCGAGCCGGACCAGCGCCTCCAGGGCCGCGCGGGGCTGCACCGCACCCGTCGGGTTGGCGGGGGAGCCGATCAGGATGGCCTTGGTGCGCGGGGTGATCGCCGCGGCGACGACGTCGGCGTCGATCGCGAAGTCGTCCTCGGCGCGGGTCGGCACCCGCACCGGCGTGCCGCCGGCGAACCCGACGCACGGCTCGTAGGCCACGTAGCAGGGCTCCGGGACGATCACCTCGTCGCCGGGGTTGAGCAGCACCCGCAGCACCAGGTCGAGGCCCTCGGAGACACCGGTGGTGATCAGGCACTCGTCGCGCGGGTCGTAGGAGGCGCCGTAGCGGGTGGCGAGGTCGTCGCAGATCAGCTCGC